>NZ_JBEYUK010000045.1:0-29059 GCF_040643475.1 Streptomyces sp. NPDC047130
TGCGGATCGCCATCAGACCGGGCATCTCGTGCTCGGCCAGGGAGATCTCCTTGCGGCCGAACTCGGCCAGGGACAGGTCGGCGACCTTGAAGTCCTGTCGGTTGTCGACAGTCATGAAGTGCTGCTCCTCGCGAATAGGGTCGAGGTCGAATACGGCTGGTCTGCGCGGCGGCGTGTCCGGGCACGGGTGTGTCCGGCGGGCACGAGTGTGCCCCCGCGCGCGCAGCGCAGTCCGTCGGAGGCCCTCTCTCCCTCGGCCGGTTCCGTCGCTCACCGCGCGGAGCCGCCCGACCGCCATCAGCAGCGACGTCTGGCTCCGTCCCAAGCTACACCGGTGGGCCGGTCGGGCCCCAGTCCACCGGGAAGAAGGGCCCCGGTCCGCCGGAAACGCGGCGGCACGGGCCGTGGGGATGTGGCGGAGGGGGGAACGGAAAAGGGCCCGCCCCGGCGAGGTGCCGGGGCGGGCCCTGGGGAGGCGGGGTCGCGTCAGTGGGACGGGCCGCCGCCGGGGCTGGCCTCGGGGTCGGCGCCGGCGGCCGCGGCGGCCTCGCTGTAGATGTCGGGCTCGAGGTAGATGACGCGGGCGATCGGGACCGCCGCGCGGACGCGCTGTTCGGCGGCGTCGATGGCGGAGGCGATCTCGGCCGCGGAGGACTCGGCCTTCACCGCGATCTTGGCGGCGACGAGGAGCTCCTCGGGGCCGAGGTGCAGCGTGCGCATGTGGATGAGGCGGGGCACGGTGTCGCCGTCGACCACGGCGGACTCGATCTTCCGGACCTCCTCGAGGCCCGCGGCCTCGCCGAGCAGCAGCGACTTGGTCTCCGCGGCGAGCACGACGGCGATCACGATGAGCAGGGCGCCGATGCAGAGGGTGCCGACGCCGTCCCAGACGCCGTTGCCGGTCAGGACGGCGAGGCCGACGCCACCGAGGGCGAGGATCAGGCCGACCAGCGCGCCGAGGTCCTCCAGCAGGACGACCGGAAGCTCGGGGGCCTTGGCGCGGCGCACGAACTGCGACCAGGAGAGGCCGCCGCGGACCGCGTTGGACTCCTTGATGGCGGTCCGGAAGGAGAAGGCCTCGGCGATGATCGCGAAGACCAGCACGCCGACCGGCCAGTACCAGTGCTTCAGCTCGTGCGGGTGCTTGATCTTCTCGTAGCCCTCGTACAGGGCGAACATGCCACCGACGGAGAAGAGGACGATGGAGACGAGGAAGGCGTAGATGTAGCGCTCGCGGCCGTAGCCGAAGGGGTGCTGCGGGGTGGCCTCGCGCTTGGCCCTCTTGCCGCCGACGAGCAGCAGGCCCTGGTTGCCCGAGTCGGCCAGCGAGTGGACGCTCTCCGCCAGCATCGAGGACGAACCGCTGAAGAGGAACGCCACGAACTTAGCTACCGCGATCGCCAGGTTCGCGGCCAGTGCCGCGACGATCGCCTTGGTTCCGCCTGACGCGCTCATGAGTTCGCGTGGTTCCTTCCTGCTCAGCCGTCACATCCGTTGACCGTCGGCATTGTTGCAGTCCGCCGCCCCCGAGGGGCGGCGTCCGTGCCTCCGCGCGGTCCTCAGCAGGACACGGTTGCCCGGAAAAGCGTTCCGCTCCCGGACACTTCGGTTCTTTCTCCGGCCGGCACGAACACGGACGCGCCGGGGGCGAGCTTGAGTTCGCCGACGCGGACGGCGCCCTCGGTGCAGAGCAGCACCTGCGGCGCGGGCCGGGTCAGGTCGGCGGTGGGGGCGGCGCCGGAGAGCCGGTGGCGGGAGAGGCGGAACTCGTCCACGGGCGTCTCGTACAGTTCCTCGCCGTCCGGGAGGGCCCGCGGGCGCAGTGCCTCGGCGCCGCAGGACTCGAAGCGGACCACCCGCAGCAGTTCGGGGACGTCGACGTGCTTGGGGGTGAGGCCGCAGCGCAGCACGTTGTCGGAGGTGGACATCAGCTCGACGCCCAGGCCGCGGAGGTAGGCGTGCGGGACGCCGGCGGACAGGTAGAGCGCTTCGCCGGGCGCGAGGCGGACGTGGTGCAGCAGCATCGAGGCGAGGACGCCGCGGTCGCCGGGGCAGTGCGCCGCTATCCGGGCGTAGACCTCGTACCGGCCGGCGAGGCGCGCGCAGGCGTCCGCGGTGGCGGCGACGGTGCGGGCGGTCTCCTCGCCGTCGCCGGTGAGGATCGCGGTGAACACCTCGCGCAGCGCGTCCGCCTCGGGGAGGGTGCGGAGGGCCTCGACGTACGGGGCGAGGCCGGGGACGCCGAGGCCTTCGAACAGGTCGGCGGTCTCCGTGGCGGGCCGGAATCCGCAGAGGCCTTCGAAGTCGGTGAGCGCGCAGATCAGTTCGGGCTTGTGGTTGGCGTCCTTGTAGTTGCGGTGCGGGGCGTCGACGGGGATGCCTCGGCGCTGCTCGTCCTCGTAGCCCTGCCGGGCCTGGACGAGGTCGGGGTGGACCTGCAGCGACAGCGGCCGGGCGGCGGCGAGCAGTTTGAGCAGGAACGGCAGCCGGGGGCCGAAGCGGGCGACGGTCGCGGCGCCCAGTTCGCGGTCCGGGTCGGCCGCGATCACGTCGGGCAGGCTGCCGCGCGGGGTGCGTGAGGGCGCGCCCGGGTGGGCGCCCATCCACATCTCGGCCTGCGGCTCACCGGTGGGCCGCTCGCCGACGAGTTCGGCGAGCGCGGTGGTGGAGCCCCAGGCGTAGGGGCGGATGGTGTTGGTGAGGAGGTCCATGCCCTTCGTCTCCGGATGTCTCGGCGTGTCCCCTGCGCCGGGGGTTCCGGGGCGGGTGCGGTGTGTCGGCTCCAGCTCAGACACCCGAGGCGAGCGCCAGGTAAACGGCGGCGAAATCGGTGATGGCGATCAGTTCCGCCAGGGTCTCCAGTTCCTCGCCGTCCTGCGGTTCCAGTTCGCTGACCGGGGTGTCGTGGCCGAGGGCCAGGTCCCGGGCGGCCGGTGCGGCGCTCAGGCCGCCGGTGGGGCGGTCCCGCAGGAGGACGATCCGGGCGCGCAGGGCCTGCGGTTCCTCCACGCGGTCGCGGAAGAAGTCGTCCGGGTCGCCGCCGGCGGCGAGGGGGCCGGAGAGCAGGGTGCTGTGCGCGTCCAGTGCCTCGGGCAGCTCGGCGACGACGGCGGGGCGGCCGGCGAGTTCGGCGAGGGCGGCGGCGAACCGGCGTCCGGCCGGGCCGGCGGACTCGCCCTCGGTCCACACGACGGGCAGGGACTCGGCGAGTTCGGCGGCGAGGGTCTTGGCGGGGTTGCCGTAGGCCGGCACGGCGGGGCCGCAGCGCTCGGCGACGGCGTCGAGGCGGTCGGCGACCTTCTGCAGCGTGCCGGGCGGGGCGTGCAGGACGCCGGTGCGGTCCAGGAGGGCGAGCAGCGGGGTGAGCAGGGCCCAGAGCACACCGGGGGCGGAGGCGGTGAGGGTCACCGGGGTGTCCTGGTCGCCGCCCTGGTCTCCGACCTGGTGGACGGGCGCCATGGGCAGGAACAGGCCGCGGGAGACGCCGATCGAGTCGGCCAGCGGGCTGCGGCGGGGGGCGACGGCGACGACGGTGCAGCCGCGGCGGTAGGCCTGCTCGGCGAGGAGCGAGAGGCCGGGTTCGGTGCCGGCGGGGGTGGCGATCAGGAGGAGGTCCTGGGAGCCGGCCCAGCCGGGGAGGTCCCAGCGCAGGGCGCCCGGCGCGGGGGCGACTCCGGTGGGGGCCAGGCGGGTCACGGGGCTGCCGGGGCCGGCCAGGGTGCCGAGGAGGTCGGCGGTGTGGGTGGCGGCCGCACCGGGGCCGGCGATCAGTACGGCGCGGGGGCGGCCGTCGGGGCGCAGGCCCGGGACGCCGGCCTCGTCCGCGTTGCGGAGCGCTATCCGCACGCGCGCGCCCGCCTCGGCGGCGCCGCGGAGCAGCAGGCGCCGGTCCGCCGTGGCGAGGCCGTCGGGGTCGTCGAGCAGCGATTCGTCGAACATGGCGGGGAGCCTCCGGCGCCGGGTGGTGTCGTCGGGTCGCGGTGCGGCCGTCTCGCCCGGCCGGGACTAGGCGGGGCGGCGGGCCTCGTCGACGAGCAGCACGGGGATGCCGTCGCGGACGGGGTAGGCCAGGGCGCAGTCCTCGGCGGTGCAGACGAGTTCGGTGTCCCGCTCCTCCAGGGGAGCGTGGCATGCCGGGCAGGCGAGGATCTCGAGGAGGCCGGGTTCGAGCGGCATGGTGTCCTCCGGGGGTGGGTCTGTAGGGCCACGTCAGCGTACCCGGTCGGCCGCGGGGCAGAGGCGCGGCCGCGGGGGTCGCGCCGCGGGGTTCCCCGCCGAGGCCGCGGCGGGGGTTCGCCACCGGTCGCGCCGTGGGGTCCGGAGCGGACCCGCTGCGGGGTCGCCCGCGCTGCTGCGCCGCCGGCGCCAGGTGCAGGGGTCGCCGCCTGGGTCAGCCGCTCCGGGCCGGAGCGGGTGACTCTGCGAGGCCGTCGCGGGTCCGCTGCGGGGTCCCCGCGCTGATCCGCCGCCCGTGCCGGAACGGGGGGGCACCGCCTGGGCCAGCCACCGGGGCCGGGAGGGCGGTTCTGCGGGGGCTCGTTGCGGTGCCGGGTGGCGGTGCTCGTGGGGCTCTCCGCCGGTGGTGTCCGTCGCGGTGGCGCTCCGGGGTGCCCGGCGCGGGTTCCGCCGGCGGGTCCGGGGCGGGGCACGTGGCGGGGGTTCACTCGCCGGTGCCGGACGATGCCGCCGCCGCACCCCTGCGACAAGGTCCGGGACGGGGCCGTCACGCATGCCCCTGGCGGTCCCGCAGGGGGAGTCGCCGCCGTGCCGCCCTGGCGGCACCGGCGCGCGGTCGCGCTGCGGTGCCGCCAGGGGTGGGGATGGGGCGCCCCGCCCCGGTCCTGGTCGCCGTGGGTGGCTCGGGCGCCCGCGACCGGGGGTGGTTCAGCCGCGGATGACGGCGAGGACCTCGTCGCGGACGCGGGCGACGGTGGCCTCGTCGCGGGCCTCGGCGTTGAGGCGCAGCAGCGGTTCCGTGTTGGACGGGCGGACGTTGAACCACCAGTCGGCGGCGGTGACGGTGAGGCCGTCGAGCTCGTCGAGGGTGACGTCCTCACGCCCCTGGTAGGTCTCCTTGAGGGCGGCGAGGCGTCCCGCCTGGTCGTCCACGGTGGAGTTGATCTCGCCGGACGCCGCGTACCGGTCGTACTGGGCGACCAGCTCGGACAGCGTGCCGTCCTGCCCGCCGAGCGCGGCGAGGACGTGCAGCGCGGCCAGCATGCCGGTGTCGGCGTTCCAGAAGTCGCGGAAGTAGTAGTGGGCGGAGTGCTCGCCGCCGAAGATGGCGCCGGACTTCGCCATCTCCGCCTTGATGAAGGAGTGGCCGACCCGCGTCCGGACCGGCGTGCCGCCGCACTCCTTGACGACCTCGGGGACGGACCAGGAGGTGATCAGGTTGTGGATGACGACGCCCTCGCCGCCGTGCTTGGCCAGCTCGCGGGAGGCCACCAGCGCGGTGATCGCGGACGGGGAGACCGGCTCGCCGCGCTCGTCGACCACGAAGCAGCGGTCGGCGTCGCCGTCGAAGGCGAGGCCGAGGTCGGCGCCCTCCTCACGGACCCGCTTCTGGAGGTCGACGATGTTGGCCGGGTCGAGCGGGTTGGCCTCGTGGTTGGGGAAGGTGCCGTCCAGCTCGAAGTACATCGGGACGACGTCGAGCGGCAGGCCGCCGAGGACGGTCGGGACGGTGTGGCCGCCCATGCCGTTGCCGGCGTCGACCACGACCTTCAGCGGGCGGATCTTGGTGAGGTCGACGAGGGACCGCAGGTGGGCGGCGTAGTCGTCGAGGGTCTCCCGCTGGGTGATCCGGCCCGGCCGCTCGGCGACCTCGGGGATGCCGCCGGTCTCGGACCAGCCCTCGACCAGGGCGCGGATCTCGGCGAGACCGGTGTCCTGGCCGACCGGGGCGGCGCCCGCGCGGCACATCTTGATGCCGTTGTACTGCGCCGGGTTGTGCGATGCGGTGAACATCGCGCCGGGCAGGTCGAGCGCGCCGGAGGCGTAGTAGAGCTGGTCGGTGGAGCAGAGGCCGATCTCGGTGACGTTCGCACCGCGGGCGGCGGCCCCCCGCGCGAAGGCGCGGGACAGACCGGGCGACGAGGGGCGCATGTCGTGCCCGGTGACGATCGCACTGGCGCCCACGACGTCGACGAAGGCGGCGCCGAAGAGCTCGGCCATGGGCTCGTCCCACTGGTCCGGCACCACACCGCGCACGTCGTACGCCTTCACGAGCTGCGACAGATCTACGGCCACGGCCTGTCCTCCTGGAAGTCGGCTGATGACCCCAAGTTACCCTCCGCCCTTTTCGCCACACCGTGCGACCGGCCCGCCGTCCGGGCGACGGCGGACCGGCGGGAGGCCGTGCGGTGCTGGTGGGTGGCCGTGCGCTGCTGGTGGGCGGTGTGGAGGCCGACGCCCCGTCAGGGAAGCATCCAGTTAAGGACCGGCGAGCTCTGTCCGAGAACGATCAGGCACATCACCAGCAGCAGGCCCAGGCTCCAGGGCAGGACCTTGCGGAGCAGGTCGCCCTCCTTGCCCGCCAGGCCGACGGCGGCGCAGGCGATGGTGAGGTTCTGCGGGGAGATCATCTTGCCGAGGACGCCGCCGGAGCTGTTGGCGGCGGCGAGGAGGTCGGGCGAGAGGCCGGCCTGCTGGGCGGCGGTCACCTGGAGCGCGCCGAACAGGGCGTTGGCCGAGGTGTCGGAACCGGAGACGGCGACGCCGAACCAGCCGAGCACCGGGGAGAGGAAGGCGAGTCCGGCGCCGGCCGCGGCGACGAAGTGACCGATGGTGGCGGCCTGGCCGGACAGGTTCATCACGTAGGCGAGGGCCAGCACGCTGGTCACGGTGAGGATGGCGAACCGCAGTTCGTGGACGGTGGCCGCCCACTCCTTGACCGCGTCGGCCGCCCTGACCCCGATCACCACGGCGGTGACGAGGCCGGCGAGGAGTACCAGGGTGCCGCCGGTGGCGAGGATCGGCCAGCTGAACAGGTTGCCGCCCACCGGTTCGCCGTCCGGGGCGGCGACGTCCAGGAACGGCCAGTCGTAGACCTGGGTGGCCTTGGCCAGGAGTTCCTTGACCGGCGGGATCTGCGCGAGGGAGAAGATCAGCACGATCAGCGCGTAGGGGGCGTAGGCGCGGACCACCTCGCGGCGGTCGTCGGTCACGTCGAGGTCGTCGCTGCGGGTGCCGGTGAGCACCTTCTCGCGGACCTCGGGGGCGGCGGCCCTGCGCGCGCCGGGCACGAGGAGCAGGGCGCCGGCGCCGGCCAGGGCGGCGGCGATGTCGGCGAGCTGGGCGGAGACGTAGTTGGAGGCGGCGAACTGGGCGACCGCGAAGGCGACTCCGCACACCACGGCGGGCAGCCAGGTCTCCCGCAGTCCGCGCCTCCCGTCGACCAGGCCCACCAGGACCAGCGGCACGATCAGCGCCAGCAACGGCGTCTGACGGCCCACCACCGAGGCGACGGTGTCCAGGTCGAGGCCGGTGACCTGGGCCAGGGTGACCACCGGGGTGCCCATGGCGCCGAAGGCGACCGGGGCGGTGTTGGCGACCAGGGCGACCACCGCGGCCCGTACCGGGTCGAAGCCGAGGGCGACCAGCATCACGGCGCAGATGGCGACCGGCGCGCCGAAGCCGGCCAGGGCCTCCAGGAGCGCCCCGAAGCAGAAGGCGACGACCAGGGCCTGGATGCGGGGGTCGTCGGAGAGCCGTCCGAAGGAGCGGCGCAGGATGTCGAAGTGCCGGGTCCGCACCGTCATCCGGTACACCCACAGGGCGTTGACGACGATCCACATGATGGGGAAGAGGCCGAAGGCCGCGCCCTGGACCGCTCCGGAGACCGTCTGTCCCAGCGGCATCCCGTAGGCGAACAGCGCGACCAGGACTGCTCCGGCCAGTCCGACGAGACCGGCCAGGTGGGCCTTCATCCTCACCCCGCCGAGCAGCACCAGGACGATGACCAGCGGGAGAGCGGCCACGAGTGCCGACAGCCCCAGCGATCCGCCGACCGGTTCCAGTTCCTGGACGTACACGAACGCCTCCCGGATTCCGTGATGCGGAAAGTGGTTTCGCACGGGTGGAGGCATCGTGGTGCGGTTGACGTGTGTGCGTCAACGGGCATGCGTGAGGAGATTGGTGGGGTGTGCACGCACACGGTCACCGCACGGCGGCGGTGTGCCGGATGCCGGACGGGGCGTCAGTTCTCGGGCGAGCGCAGGACGCGGAGGTGGCCGCGGCGGGCGCCCTCCATCGGGTCGCCGGGCCGGGCGGCGCCGCCCTCGGCGGCGCGTTCCTGCGGGCGGGCGGCCTCGCGCACGGCGTTGGCGAGGGCCTCGAGGTCGTCACCGGTGGGACGGGCGGGGGCCGAGCCGTCGAGGAGCCGGACGACCTCCCAGCCGCGCGGGGCGGTGAGGCGCTCGGAGTGCTCGGCGCACAGGTCGTAGCAGTGGGGCTCGGCGTAGGTGGCGAGCGGGCCGAGGACCGCGGTCGAGTCGGCGTAGACGTACGTCAGCGTCGCGACGGCGGGTCGGCCGCAGGCGGTGCGCGAACAGCGACGTACAGGGCTCACGACGATGGACGGTACCGCACTCTTGAGCGGGCCGCGACGACTCTCCCCTAGGTCACCCTCCCGTGTCGCGGCGACACACGCGGCAAATGGGGAGAACCGGGACGCGCCGCGCGGGCGGGCGGGACGGACCCGGGGCGATTACGCTGCACCGGTGATGGAGAACCCCGTACCGCCCCTCCCGACGGGCCCCGGCCCCCGTCGGCGGGACCGCCACGGCCGCGGCATGCGCGGCCCGATCGCGCCTCCGCAGGTGCCGCTCGCCGCGAGCCGTGCGGAGCTCTTCGCCGACCTGGTGCAGGACTCGGTGGAACGGCTGGAGCGGCGCTGGCCGCAGCTCGCCGAGGTCGACTTCCTGGTGCTGGAGGTGCCGCCCGCGCCCGGCCCCGGCGACTCCTGGAACGACGAGGCCGTGCCGCTGGGCGGCACGGTTCCCGGCCGGGACGGCCGGCCCGCCCGGGTGGTGGTCTACCGGCGCCCGGTGGAGATCCGCAGCAAGGGCCGTGAGGAACGGGCCGCGCTGGTGCACGAGGTGGTGGTGGAACAGGTCGCCGACCTCCTCGGGCTCACCCCGGAGGCGGTCGACCCCCGGTACGACGACGAGGACTGAGCCGACGCGCGGGACCCTCGGCCGGCGCGCGGGGGCCCGGGCCGACGCACAAGGGGTGAGACCGGCGCACGGGGCCCGGACCGGGAGGCCGGAGGCCCGGTGCCCGGAGGCCCCGGGGGCCGGAAGCCAGGTGACCGAAGGCCCCGGGACCGGGACCGGAAGCCCGGGGCCGGAAGCCCGGTGCCCGGAGGCCCCGGGGGCCGGAAGCCCGGGGGCCGGACCGGGAACGCCCGTGCCCCGGACCTCCGGGCGGGGTCCGGGGCACGGGGCGCGGCGGGGGCGGTCTCCTGGCGGCGCGGCCGGCCGGCGGGGCGTCAGTCCTGCAGCACCGTCAGGTCCTGCTCGGCCGTCGGCACGGCGACCCGGCCGCGGTCGTCGGGGAGGGTCTGCACCGTGAATCCGGCGATGCCGCCCAGGTTCCGGGTGAGGGTGCGCGCGGCGTACACCGGGCCGCCCGAGACCGGCTCGATCACCAGGGCGTAGGTGCCCTCGAGGCCGCTGGGCACGGGCAGTTCCACGGCGGTGGTGGTTCCCCGCTTCAGCTCGTACGTCTTCGAGGTGCCCTTGCCGCCGTCGGTGCCGGCCGAGGAGGTGACCTTGACCTTGGCGTCCGCGGTCGGGGCCACCAGGGAGAGCGTGGTGCCCTTGGCGGTGTTGCCGAGGGCGGTGGCGCGGGTGGTGACGGGGGCGGCGGCGGGGATGAACGCGGTCTCCTGCTTGGTGCCCTTGCCGCGGACCACCTGCAGCCCCGCCACCACCGGGATGTCGCGCCCGGTCGGGGTGAGCAGCAGCGAGCCGGGCTCGCCGCGGGTGACGTCCTTGAGGTCCATGGAGGCGGTCATGCCCGCCTTGACGTGCAGGGACTCGTGGCCGGCCGGGGTGATCGCCCCGGACGGCGAGGCGAGGCGGAGCGCCAGGTCGGCGTCCGAGTCGCCGGGCGCGTAGGCGATCAGGCGGACCGAGGTGGCGTCCTCGGGGATGCCGGGCAGCACCAGCGAGCCGGCGGGCTCGGCGGCGGGGGCGATCCAGTCGCCGCCGCTGCCGGTGTCCAGCGCCTGCACCTGGGCGCCGACCCGGCCGCTGCGGACGCTGACGTGCGCGGTGACGTCCGGCAGCGGCTGGTCGGTGAGCGTGGAGAGCAGGACCCGCTCGGTGCCCAGCGGGGGAACCGTGATGCCGTCGGGGATGGACGTCTCGAGCTGGCCCTCGGGCCCGAAGAGCTCGATGTCGACCACGGCGGCGCTGTCGTCCGGGTTGGTCAGGTGGACGTAGTCGGTGCGGAACTCGGCGGTGCTGGCGCCCGGGAACCAGAAGTCGGTGTCCGGAACGCCGCAGGCGGTGCCGTGCAGGCCGCGGCCCGTGCCGACGGCGACCGAGGTGGTCTGCTGGACCGTCCAGCCGGGGGCGAAGCGGCCGTCGGCGGTGCCGAGCAGCGCGGGCTCCTCGCCGCCGGAGGTCTCGCGGGCCACGGGCGTGCCGGGCTCCTTGAGCTTGAGTACCGGCTTGCCGGAGGGCTTCTGCGCGGCCGTGTCCGGGTCCTCGGGCTCCTCGGACGCATCGGGCCGCTCGGTCTCCTCGGCGCCGGCGTCCGCCTGGTCGTCGGCGTCCTCGTCCCCCTCGTAGGCGGAGGAGGACGCCGCTGCGGCCAGGAGTTCGGCGGTGCCGCCCTCCGCGGCCCCCTCGGTGACCGGGGTGAAGGCGGTGTGGACGGTGTCGGCGATGTCCGCGCGGCTGGGCGACGGGCAGAGCAGCTTGGTGCGCTCCACGGGCTGCTCGGCGGCCGTGGCCCCGGCCGTCACCGCGGTCTGCGGCTCGGGGGCGGTCAGCACGGCGACGCCCGTGACGGCGGCCAGGGCGACCGCGCCGGCGATCAGGGACATGGTGCGGTTCACTGCTGGCTCCCGTCGGGACGCTCGTTGCCGTAGTCGTGGCCGTACTGCTGTCGGCCGTACTCGTCGCGGCCGTACTCCTCGCCGTACGCGTGGCCGTACCGGCCGTCGTGGCCCTGCTGCCCGCCGTGGCCCTGCTGCCCGCCGTACTCCTGCGCGGCCTGCTCCTGGCCGCCGGGGTGGCCCTGCGCGCCGGGGCCGGGGGTGTACGCGTCCCCGGCCACGAAGTCGCCGTAGGGGCCGCTGTACCCGCCGCCGCCCGCGCCGGAGGCGTCACCGGTGGCGCCGTACCCGTACGGGTCGTAGGACTCGGCGGGCCAGCCGCCGTTGTCGTAGCCGCTACGGCCCTGGGCGGCCTGCGCCTGGGCGGCCTGCGCCTGGGCGGCGGCCGCGTAGGCCTCCTCGGCCGGCGCGGGCTCGTCCCGGCCCCCGTCGGCAGGGGCGTCGGCCGCGGCGGGCTCGTCCGCCTGCTGGCGCGGGACGGCCGCGCCCTGGGCGGCCGCCTCGGCCTCGGCCTGGGCGCGCAGACGGCGGGCCCGGCGGCTGTCGCCCTCCAGGTCCTCCGCGGTGATCGCGGGGGCCTCCTCGGGCAGGTCGTCGTCGATGTCGCGACGGCGGCCCGGCAGGGCGAGCACGATCAGCGTGAGGCCGAGCAGTGCCTGCGCGCCGAGCCACAGCGTGTGCGTCAGCGAGCTGTCGTGGGTGACCTCCAGCGCGCCGCCGCCCGGCGGGAGTTCGAAGCCCTGGGCCCAGCCGTCGAGCTCGACCGGGGTCAGCTCCACGCCGTCGACGGTGGCCGTCCAGCCGTCGTCGAAGGTGTCGGCGAGGCGCAGGACGCGGCCCTCGGGGCCGGCCGGGATCTTGCCGGTGACCTCGACCGGGCCGGCGGGCACCGGGTCCGCCTTGCCCGCGGGGGCGTCCGCGGAGGGCAGGACCACGGCGCGGGAGACCTCACGGTCCAGGCGCCACAGGCCGCTGCCGTCCTGCTGGCTGAGCCGGCTGAGGCCGGGCGTGGCGTCCAGCACGCGGGTGATCTCGCGGGGGGCGCCGGGGCGGACCAGGACGTAGCGGATGGCGAAGTCGCCGAGCTCGTCGGTCTGGTCGGCGCCGGAACCGGCGACCAGGTGGGCGACCACCTTGTCGAGGAGCTCGTTGTCCCCCATGGCCGCCGCCACGTCGGCGTCGCCGAGGCGGGCGCCGGAGCCGCGGACCAGGGTGTAGCCGACGTGCGCCGGGGATGTGCTGTCCAGGACCAGCGTGCGGGCCTGGTCGTCGTCGCCGCTCTCCTCGGCGACGAAGGCGGGCACCTGCACCGGGTCGCGGCGCTCCAGGGGGCCCTCGGCGCCGGCGACCATCCAGCCGACCGCGGCGATCAGCGGGCCGACGGCGGCGGCCAGCGCGATCAGGGCGGCCACCGGCTGACGCCAGCCGAAGCTCTGCTCGGCGACCCGGGACCGCGCGCCGTCCGCGCCGACGGCGGCGGCGCACAGCAGCGCCAGGCCGTACACCAGGGTGGCCGGGCCGGCCCAGGCGGAGGCGTTGGACAGGGCGGCGAAGAGCAGGGCCGTCAGGGCGACGATCCAGGCGGCGGCGACCGGGGCGCGGCGCTCGTCGCGCACCAGGGCGGCCAGCGCGGCCAGCACCACGCCGATCAGCAGCAGGCCGCCGACCGTGCCGGGACCGCCCGGGCTGGCACCGAGCAGGTCCAGCGGCGAGGCGGCGCCGCCGCCGAAGTCCATGCCGGCCTCGGTGAAGAAGCCGGTGGGCAGCAGCGAGAGCGACCAGGGCGCCAGCACCAGCAGCGGCGTGCCGAGCTGGGCGACCAGGCGCAGCGCGTACGGGACCAGGTCGCGGCGGCGCAGCGCGAGCACGCCGAGGCCCAGGACCAGGGCGATCGGCCACACGATGGGCGTGAACGCCGTGGTGAGGGTGAGCAGCAGGGTGTACGCCCAGGTGGCGCGCCAGGTGCCGCGGGCGTCGCCGCGGGCGGTCAGGCCGCTCGCGGCGACCGCGGCGCGGGCCATCAGGGGCAGCGTCATCGCCAGCACGGCGGTGCCGAGACGGCCGCCGGCCAGGGCGCCGGTCGCGGCGGGCAGGAACGCGTAGACCACGGAGGCCCAGGCGCGCAGCAGCCGGGAGGGGACCAGGGGGCGGGAGGCGAAGTAGGCGCTCAGGCCGGCCAGCGGCACCGAGCAGACCAGCAGGACCGTCACGGCGAGGCCCGCGGACCCGCCGAGGAGCGTGCCGAGGGCGGCGATCACCGCGAGGTACGGGGGCGCGGCGCCGGTGCCGCCGGCGCCGACCGCGTGCCAGGCGGAGGTGTAGGAGGCCCAGAGGTCGAAGGCGCTGCCGGGGGCGGGCAGCAGGGCGCCGCCGGCCAGCGCGCCGCCGGAGAACAGCGAGCGGCAGGCGATCAGCGAGGCCAGCAGCAGCACGGCGAAGAGCACCGGGGCCGGGTTGCGGGCGATGCGCTTGAGGCGGGCGTGCTGTTCGGGCTGGACGAACCGGTCGTCGTCGCCGGCGTCCCCGCCGCCGCCGTGCCGGCCGGCGCCGGTGGTGGCCTCGGGGTCGGAGCGGCCGGTGAGGCTGCCCGCCGCCTGCTCCAGGGTGGCCCTGAGGGTGGCGCCGCGCGGCGGGAAGAGCTCCCGCAGTTCGTCCTTGCCGACGGCCGGACGGCCCCTGCGGCGGCGGCCGGCGAGGATCCGCTCGGGCCGCAGCAGGACGCCGAGCAGGCCGCGGATCTCGTCGAGCGCCTGTCCGGGCAGCTTGCCGACGAGGTAGCCGAGGGTGCGCAGCACCGTGCCGACGACCAGGCGCAGCAGCACCCAGGGCAGCGCGGAGCCGGGGCTGTTGACGAGGAGGGTGTAGGCGGCGCCGGCCTTGTCCACGCGGTGCGGGGAGGCGACGGTGCGGCCCACGCAGTCGACGTCGCGGCGCTCGCGGGAGGCGGCCTCGGCGTGCCGGACGACGGCCTCGGGGGCGACGAGGACCCGGTGGCCCAGGGCCTGGGCGCGCCAGCACAGGTCGATGTCGTCGCGCATCAGGGGCAGCCTGCGGTCGAAGCCGCCGAGCTGCTCGTAGACGTCGCGGCGGACGAGCATGCCGGCCGTGGAGACGGCGAGGGCGGGCTTGACGAAGTCGTGCTGGCCCTGGTCCTGTTCGCGGCGGTCCAGGCCCGTCCAGCGGCGGCCGCTGTTGGCGATGGTGACGCCGACCTCGAGGAGCTGGCGGCGGTCGTACCAGCCGCGCAGCTTGGGGCCCACGACGGCGACCTCGCGGCCGAGTTCGGCCTCACGCTCGACGACGGCCAGCATGTGGGCGAGCGCGTCCGGGGCCGGGGCGCAGTCGTCGTGGAGCAGCCAGAGCCACTGCACCGGCTGTCCGTGCGGCAGGTCGGGCAGGTCGTAGGCCTCGTCCCGCCAGGAGCGGGTGGCCGGGTCCCAGCCGCTGGGCCGCTTGAGGTAGGGCAGGTCCTCGGGGGTGAGGACGGGCGCCGTCCGGTGAACCTCGTCGACGGCCTGGCCGAAGCCGGTGCGGCGGGCGAGGTGCAGCACGCGGTCGGGGCCGAGCGCCTCGGTGACCAGGCGCGCGGAGTCGTCGGCGCTGCCGGTGTCGGCGGCGAAGGCGTCCTGGACCGGACGCTCCTGGCCGAGCAGCCCCGCGAGCGCGTCGGGGAGCCAGCGGGCGCCGTCGTGTGCGACGAGCACCGCCGTGACCACGTGGCGCGGGAACTCGGGAGTGGCGCCCGCCTGAGGAACTGCTGTCTGGTGGGCTGCCGTTTGGCTGTGCACGGTCATCGAGGTACAGGCCCCGGTTCGATGGACTGCGGTGGACGCCCGCGCTCCCAAGGGGCTGCTGCCTCGGCTGGGGACCACGTGGCGTCTCGGACGGAGAGCCACACTAACGGCTGAGCGACAAACGGCCCGCCGCCTGTGGAGAACCCACGGGCGACGGGCCGTACGTTGTGGAACGAACTGTGCCGTCTGTCCGGTCGCCCCTCGGGCGCCCGGACCGTCAGACGGCGGCCTTCTTCAGCCGACGGCGCTCCCGCTCGGAGAGGCCGCCCCAGATCCCGAAGCGCTCGTCGTTGGCGAGCGCGTACTCGAGGCATTCGGAGCGCACCTCGCACGCGAGGCAGACCTTCTTGGCCTCCCGCGTGGACCCGCCCTTCTCCGGGAAGAAGGACTCGGGGTCGGTCTGGGCGCACAGCGCGCGCTCCTGCCAGCCGAGT
Organism: Streptomyces sp. NPDC047130; assembly: GCF_040643475.1. NCBI lineage: Bacteria > Bacillati > Actinomycetota > Actinomycetes > Kitasatosporales > Streptomycetaceae > Streptomyces > Streptomyces sp. NPDC047130. The sequence continues at coordinate 15,300 of NZ_JBEYUK010000045.1, forward strand.
TCCTCGTTCGCGTCGTCGACCAGCAGTTGCTGCACCAGCTCGGTCATGCTGCGCCCCTCGTCTGTCTTTCCGCGTCCCCGTGATGTCCCCGTGTGATTCGGCCATTACCGACGGTGGCCGAACGACACGAGTGAAATTACAAGTGTGCCGCTCCGGGCGAGTCAAGCCAGGATCTGCTAATGAGCCCCTTATTCACTCTGCTGAACCAAGGACCCGTCGAAAGTGTGCAAATCATCCTGAACTTCGACGGACTGACGGCGAGTCGGTGGTCACCCCGGAGCGGGCTCGATCACAGTTGGATCACGGCCGCGGAGGGGCGCTCGGTTCCGGCAGGTTTGACGCGTCCGGTTGTGCGCCATGTGTCCCGGCCACCCCCGGCACAAACCTTCCTCCTTCCAAGACACCCCCAGAAGGTGAAATCCGTCCCATTCGCGCGGGGCCGAGTTGACACCCGAGGTGTGACCCGGTCTGCTGATGGGCATGTTCGCGAACCCGGCATCCGCCCCGACCCGCACCGCCGCGCAGGTGTCGGTCGCGGTCTGCGGCGCCGCCCCCGTTCGCGTCGGCCGTCGGCCCTGCCGCCGGTCCTGTTGTCGCACCGGCTGTTGAGCCTCTGACGCTCCGGCCGTAGCCCGCCCGGCGACCCCCGGGCCGGCCGCGCACCCCTCGGGCCCCTGGTCCCACCCGCCTCTCCCGGCCCCCACCCGGGCCCAGCCGTGACGGTCCGTGACCCGGACCCGGCGGAAGCGGTGCCGTACCCGCACTCCCCCGTTCCTCCCCCGCCCCTCCCGCCACAGGAACCCCTCGCACCCATGAACAGCGACAGCGACCTGCAGATCGCCGGCGACATCCTCGAGGTCCCCCACCTGCTCCAGCCGGAGCCCGAACACCCCTCCACGGTGGCCGACTTCGTCGGCCTCTCCCGGAGGATCGCCGCCGACCGCGCCCGGTGGGAGCACCTGGTCCGGTACGACGCCACCACCCGCTGGTACCACCGGCTGCTCGCCGGGCCCGGCTACGAGGTGTGGCTCCTGTCCTGGCTGCCCGGCCAGGACACCGGCCTGCACGACCACGGCCCGTCCTCCGGCGTGCTGACCGTCCTGGACGGCGCCCTGACCGAGCGCGGCGCCGCCGCCGGCCCCTCCGGCACCGCCCGGCGGACCCTGGCACCGGGCGCGCAGCGGGTCCTCGCGCCGGGGCACATCCACGAGATCGTCAACGACTCCCTGGAACCGGCGGTCACCCTGCACGTCTACTTCCCGGGCCTGACCGAGATGCCGATGCACGCCTCCGCGCCCGCCGCCGCGCGCGCCGCGGTCTGACGCGGCGCCACACCCCGTCGGCCGCCTGCCGGTCGCCCCGGCGGGCCTGCGAGACTGATGCCCATGCGCATTGTGGTTCTGGCAGGCGGCATCGGCGGTGCCCGGTTCCTGCGCGGTCTCAAGGCGGCCGCGCCGGACGCGTCCGTCACCGTGATCGGCAACACCGGGGACGACATCCACCTCTTCGGGCTGAAGGTCTGCCCGGACCTCGACACGGTGATGTACACCCTCGGCGGTGGCATCAACGAGGAGCAGGGCTGGGGAAGGGCCGACGAGACCTTCCACGTCAAGGAGGAGCTCAAGGCCTACGGGGTGGGCCCCGAGTGGTTCGGGCTGGGCGACCGCGACTTCGCGACGCACATCGTCCGCACCCGGATGCTGGGCGCCGGCTACCCGCTGAGCGCCGTCACCGAGGCGCTCTGCGACCGGTGGAAGCCGGGCGTGCGGCTCATCCCGATGTCCGACGACCGGGTGGAGACCCATGTCGCGGTGACGCTGGACGGCGAGCGGCGGGCGGTCCACTTCCAGGAGTACTGGGTGCGCCTGCGGGCCTCCGTCCCGGCCGAGGCGATCGTGCCGGTCGGCGCCGAGCAGGCCAAGCCCGCGCCCGGCGTGCTGGAGGCCGTCGCCGAGGCGGACGTGATCCTCTTCCCGCCGTCCAACCCGGTGGTCTCGGTCGGCACCATCCTGGCCGTGCCCGGCATCCGGGAGGCGGTCGCCGAGGCCGGGGTCCCGGTGGTGGGGCTCTCCCCCATCGTCGGTGACGCGCCGGTGCGCGGGATGGCGGACAAGGTGCTGGCGGCGGTCGGCGTCGAGGCCACCGCCGCCGCGGTCGCCGAGCACTACGGCTCGGGGCTGCTCGACGGCTGGCTGGTCGACACGGTCGACGCCGAGGCGGTCGGGCGGGTCGAGGCGGCGGGCATCCGCTGCCGGGCCGTGCCCCTGATGATGACCGACCTGGACGCCACCGCGGCCATGGCCCGTGAGGCGCTGGCCCTCGCGGAGGAGGTGCGGGAGGCGTGAGCCACGAGCGGGAGACGCGGCCGGAGTTCCTGGTCCGGGCGGTCGAGGGCCTGCCCGAGGTCCGCGAGGGCGACGACCTCGCCCGGCTGATCGCCGCCGCCGAGCCGGACCTGGCCGACGGGGACGTGGTGCTGGTCACCTCCAAGATCGTCTCCAAGGCGGAGGGCCGGATCATGGCGGCCGCCGACCGGGAGGCCGCCATCGACGCCGAGACGGTCCGGGTGGTCGCCCGGCGCGGCACGCTGCGGATCGTGGAGAACCGGCAGGGCCTGGTCATGGCGGCGGCCGGCGTGGACGCCTCCAACACCCCGGCCGGCACCGTGCTGCTGCTGCCCGAGGACCCCGACGCCTCCGCGCGGGCGATCCGGGAGGGGCTGCGGGCCGCGCTGGGCGTGGACGTCGGCGTGATCGTGACCGACACCTTCGGGCGGCCCTGGCGCAGCGGGCTCACCGACGTCGGCATCGGCGCGGCCGGCGTCCGGGTCCTCGACGACCTGCGCGGCGGCACGGACGCCCACGGCAACCCGCTGTCGGCCACCGTCGTCGCCCTCGTGGACGAACTCGCGGCCGCCGGCGACCTGGTCAAGGGCAAGGCCGAGGGGCGGCCGGTGGCCGTGGTGCGCGGGCTCTCCCACCTCGTGGGCGACCAGGACGATCACCTGGGCGCGCGGGCGCTGGTCCGGTCCGCCCGGGACGACATGTTCCGGCTGGGGACCTCCGAGGCCGTGCGGGAGGCGGTCGCCCAGCGGCGCACCGTGCGGTCCTTCACCGACGAGCCGGTCGACCCGGGCGCGGTCCGGCGGGCCGTCGCCGCCGCGGTGACCGCGCCCGCGCCGCACCACACCACGCCGTGGCGGTTCGTGCTGCTGGAGAGCGGGGAGTCGCGGCTGCGGCTGCTGGACGCCATGCGGGACGCCTGGATCGCCGACCTGCGGCGCGACGGCAAGAGCGAGGAGTCCATCGCCAAGCGGGTGCGGCGCGGGGACGTGCTGCGCAACGCGCCGTACCTGGTGGTGCCCTGCCTGGTCATGGACGGCTCGCACGCCTACGGCGACGCCCGGCGGGACGGCGCGGAGCGGGAGATGTTCGTCGTCGCCATGGGCGCGGGCGTGCAGAACTTCCTGGTCGCGCTGGCCGGGGAGCGGCTGGGGTCGGCGTGGGTGTCGTCCACGATGTTCTGCCGGGACGTGGTGCGCGAGGTGCTGGAGCTGCCGGAGGGCTGGGACCCGATGGGCGCCGTCGCGGTGGGGCATCCCGCCGAGGAGCCGCGGCCGCGCGCGGAGCGCACGGCGGAGGCGTTCGTCACGGTCCGGTAGCGCGCCGGGGCCGGGACCCACGGGGCGTACGGGGCGGACCGTACCCTCGGGTGCATGGCAGGACGTTTCGCGCCGAGGGCGCCCCGTGGCGGTGCCGCGGGTGTGCCCCGGCAGGGTGGAGGACCCGGGCTGGTCCGGGAGCTGGTTCCCGGCGGCCCGGTCGACCTCGCCCTGGTGCTGGGCGTGCTGCGGCGCGGCCCCGGCGACCCGTCGTTCCGGTTCACGCCGGACGGCGCGGTGTGGCGGGCCGCCCGGACGCCCCTGGGCCCCGGGACGCTGCGCGTCACCGCGCGGGCCGCCCTCGGCACGGTGCGCGGGGAGGCCTGGGGGCCGGGTGCCTCCTGGCTGCTGGAGCGGCTGCCGGGGCTGGTGGGGCTGGAGGACGACCCCTCCGTCTTCGTCGCCCGCCACGAACTGCTGCGGGTGACCGCGCGGCGGGTCCCGGGGCTGCGGCTGACGCGGACCGGGCTGGTGCTGGAGTCGCTGATCCCCTCCGTGCTGGAGCAGAAGGTCACCGCCGACGAGGCGTACCGGGGGTGGCGGCGGCTGCTGCAGGCGTTCGGCGAACCCGCGCCGGGCCCGGCGCCGGAGGGCATGCGGGTGATGCCGCACCCGCGGGCCTGGGCGCTGATCCCCTCCTGGGAGTGGCACCGGGCCGGGGTCGACGACAAGCGGGCGGCGACGATCCTGCGGGCCGTACGGGTCTTCGAGCGGATGGAGGAGGCCGCGGGGATGGCGCCGGAGGCGGCGCGGGCGCGGCTGGAGGTGCTGCCCGGCATCGGGCCGTGGACCTCCGCCGAGGTGGTCCAGCGGTCGCACGGGGCGGCGGACGCGGTGACCACCGGGGACCTGCACCTGCCGGGGATCGTGGGCCACGCGCTGGCCGACGACCGGGACGCGGACGACGCGGAGATGCTGCGGCTGCTGGAGCCGTACGCGGAGTCGGGGCAGCGGCACCGGGCGGCGCGGCTGGTGCTGCTCAGCGGGCGCTTCCCCGCGCGGAGGGCGCCGCGGATGCGCAAGGGCGACATCAGCGTGTGGTGACGCCCCGCGGGCCGGTGCCGACGCGGCGTGCGGGCGGTGCCGACGCGGCGTGCGGGCGGCCGGGGTCGCGTGGAGCGGGCCGCGGTGTGCGGTCGGCCTGGACGGCGTCGAGCGAGCCGCGGTGTGCGTGCGGGCGGCCTTGGCCCGCTCTTCCCCCTGGGCGGCACGGGTGGCGCGAGCCGGGCCCGCGCCGCAGGGGGTCAGGCCACGTCGGAGGAGAAGCGGACCGCTCCCGCGGGGATGCGGGCGTCGCACCAGATCCTCGCGCCGGCCCGGAGTTCGTTGTCGGGGCCCACGAACGCCCCGTCGCCGACGACCGCCCCGGTCAGGACCGTCCGCTCGCCGATGTGGGCGCGCGCGCCGACCAGCGAGTCGGTGATGACGGCGCCGGGCTGGACGATCGCCCCCGGCAGGATGGTCGAGCCGCTGATCCGGGCTCCTCCGGCGACCAGCGCGCCCTCGCCCACCACCGTGCCGCCGGTGAGCTTCGCGTCGGGGGCCACCACCGCCGAGGGCAGGACCAGGCGGTCCCCGCAGCGGCCGGGGACGGCCGGGGACGGGGCGCGGCCGAGGACCAGGTCGGCGGAGCCGCGGACGAAGGCCTCGGGGGTGCCGAGGTCCAGCCAGTAGGTGGAGTCGACCATGCCCTGCAGGTGCGCGCCGGCCGCCAGCAGGTCCGGGAACGTCTCGCGTTCGACGGAGACGGGCCGCCCGGCCGGGATGGTGTCGACGACCGACCGGCGGAAGACGTAGCAGCCGGCGTTGATCTGGTCGGTGACGATCTCCTCGGGCGTCTGGGGCTTCTCCAGGAACGCCGTGACCCGGCCCGTGGGGTCGGTGGGGACCAGTCCGTAGGCGCGCGGGTCGGTGACCCGGGTGAGGTGGAGGGAGACGTCGGCGCCGCTGGTGGCGTGGGTGCGGACCAGGGCCCGGATGTCGAGGCCGGTGAGGATGTCGCCGTTGAAGACGAGGACGGGCTCCTCCGGGCCGGATCTCAGCCGGCTCGCCGCGTTGCGGATGGCGCCGCCGGTGCCCAGCGGCTCCTGTTCGGTGACGTACTCGAGGTGGAGCCCCAGGGAGGAGCCGTCGCCGAAGTACGGCTCGAACACCTCGGCCAGGTAGGACGTGGCGAGCACCACGTGGTCCACGCCCGCGGCGGCGGCCCGGGCCAGCTGGTGCTGGAGGAACGGAACCCCGGCCGCGCGGACCATGGGTTTCGGGGTGTTCACCGTCACCGGACGGAGCCGGGTGCCCTTGCCGCCGACCAGGAGGATCGCTTCTGTCACCTGTCGTCTCTGCTTCCTGCCGGGACCGGCCGATCGTGATGTCGGCCGGCCAGTGTACGCAGACCGTTCGATGGCTGTGCGAGCGTCAGGGGCCGGCCGGCCCCCTCCGTCCCGGCGTCATCGTCCCTGGTAGCGGGCCGAGGTCGACCGGGCCGTGCCGAGCTTGCTGTAGAGGCGACCACCCGGACAGCTCGTGGCGAATCCGTCCCGGTGCCCGGAGATGGTGTTCAGTCGTACATTCTTGCCTTTTCGGTAGCGATTGCCACCGCCCGACGTCAGATAAGTCTTGCCGCGCGGGTTCATGCCGTGCAGACCGAGCTTCCACGCGGTGAGGCGGGCGATGCCGCGGACGGCCTTCGCCGAGGGCTTGGTCGAGCCAAAGCTGCCGATCACGGCAATGCCCATGCTGTTGCTGTTGAAGCCCAGGGTGTGGGCGCCCATGACGGGCCGGGCGACGCCGCCCGCCCGGCCCTCGTAGACCTTGCCGCACTTGTCGACGAGGAAGTTGTAGCCGATGTCCCGCCAGCCCATGCTGCCCACGTGGTAGCGGTAGATACTGCGGATGACCGAGGGGGCCTGCTTGCAGGTGTACCGGTTGCCGGTGGCGGTGTGGTGGACGAACGCCACCTTGACCTTCTTCGTGTAGGCGAACCCCGCTTCGCGCAGGCTCTCGTTCGCCTTCCAGCCCCGGCGGGTGACGATCGCCGGGCGCGGACCGATGTACGGCGCGGCCCTGGGCGCGTCCGGCGCGGCGGCGGGGGCGGCGGCCGGGGCTGCGGGGGCGTGCTCCGGGTCGGGGGTGTCGGGGGTGCCCGGGGCGGCGGCGCGCGGGAGGGCCGCCTGCCGTGCGGTCTCCTCGCGGCTCAGCGCGGGCAGCACCTCCGGCCCGGCGCCGGCCCGGGTGGCGGGGGCTCCCGCGGCGGGGCCCGTGCCGGGGTCCACGAGTTCCACCCGCAGCCCGGACGGGAGCGCGGGAACCGTCCCGGCGTGGCCGTGCCCGTCCGCGCCCGGCCGGGCTCTGACCTCGACGCCGTCGGAGGCGCCGACCCAGAGCGGGGCGGTGCCGCCGCGGGCGGCGTCCTCGTCGGTGCCGGGGTCGGCCCCGTGCTCGGAGGTGTGGGTCTCCAGGTCCTCCCACGGGCTCCACTTCCCGGTCGCGGTGGCGCGCGTGCGGACCTGGACCCGGCCGTGCAGCTCGGCGCCGGGGTCGTCCCAGACGACGCCGACCAGGGAGAACGGCCGTACGTCCCGGCGGGCGAGGCCCCGCTCGACCTGGCCGGGGACCGCGGTGGCGGCCCGGCGTCCGCCGAGGGGGGCCAGCGGCAGCGACTGGGTGGATCCGGCGTCCCCGGCCGCGGCCTCGGCGTACGCCCGGGCGGGGGGTCCGACCGCCGCGGCCACGGGAGCCGCCGTCACCACGGCGAGGGGCACCACCAGTGACGTGGCACAGGTGATGCCCAGTGAGGAGGCGAAGGAGGATGCGACTGTCGAAGAGAGGAATCCGCGCATACCCCGAATCCTTGACATATTAAGACATAACTGTCCATAGCACTCTTGACGGCCTGTCGGGCGTCGTTCGTCCGAACCGGTGGTGCCACCCGCCTCGGGCGCCGGCCGCGACGCGTACGCTTGCGCGCGTGAACGCCACCGACCGCACCCCCGCCGACCTGCTGCGTTCCGCGCTCGCCGCGGACCCCGCGCGCCCTCTGGTGACCTTCTACGACGACGCCACGGGCGAGCGCGTCGAACTCTCCGTCGCCACCTTCGCCAATTGGGTGGCGAAGACGGCGAACTACCTCCAGGACGAACTGTCCGCCGAGCCGGGCGACCGGCTGGCGCTGCTGCTGCCGGGCCACTGGCAGGCCGCGGTGTGGCTGATGGCCTGTCACTCCACGGGCGTCGTCGCGGCTCCGGGCGGTGACGCCGCCGCGGCGGACCTGGTGGTCACCGGGCCGGACACCCTCGAGGACGCGCGCGCCTGCTCGGGGGAGCGCGTCGCGCTCGCGCTGCGGCCGCTCGGCGGCCGCTTCCCGCAGACGCCGGCCGGCTTCCGCGACTACGCGCTCGAAGTGCCGGGCATGGGCGACCGGTTCGCCCCCTACGCGCCGGTCGACCCGGAGGAGCCCGCGCTGATCGTCGCCGGCCGGGAGTTCACCGGCGCGGAGGTGGTCGAGCGGGCGCGCGCCGAGGCGCCCGGCCTCGGCCTGACCGGGCCCACCTCACGGATCCTCAGCGGCCTGTCGTACGGCACCTGGGAGGGCGTGGCGGCCGGCCTGTACGCCCCGCTGTCCATCGGCGGCTCGGTGGTGCTCTGCCGCCACCTCGACCAGCTCTCCGACGACGCCCTCGCCCGACGCGTGGACGCGGAACGGGTCACCGCGACCAGCCGCTGAACCCGGAACGCCTCCGCCGGTCCGCCCGGGCGCCGGCGCGGGCGGGTCGGGCGGCTCGGGCGCGGGCGGGAGCGGGCGCGGTCGGGAGCGGGCGCGGGCGGGAGCGGGAGCGGGAGCGGGAGCGGGCGCGGGCGGCGTACGTCCGGCCTGCGCTGGTGCGGCCGTGGGGGCGAAGTTGTCACCCGGACGGGGGCAGCGGCGGGAAGGCGGGGCGCGGGGCGGGCATGGCACCGGGGTGCCGCCCGTGTCGTCGCCATCCCCCCGCCCCCGCCGTCGCGCGCTCCGGATCGCCGTCGTCAGCCTCGCCACGCTCGTCGTGGTGCTGCTGGTGGCGGGCGTGCTGACCGGCTGGGCCCTCTACGGCAGGCTCAGCGAGAACGTCACCTCCGACGAGGCGACGGCCGCCGAGCTGGCCCGGCACGCGGCGGAGCGTCCGGAGCGGCTGGTCCCCGACGCCCGCAACGTCCTGCTGATCGGCTCCGACACCCGCGCCGGCGAGGGCAACGCCCGCTACGGCCGGAACCTGGGCGGGGAGCGCTCCGACACCACGATCCTGCTGCACCTGGCGGCCGACCGCGGGAGCGCCGTGGCGGTCTCCCTGCCGCGCGACCTGATGGTCCGCGTCCCCGCCTGCCGCGAACGGGACGGGCGGGGCACCGCGTCCGCCCGGTTCGCGCAGTTCAACAGCGCCTTCTCCACCGGCGGGCCGGCCTGCACCATCCGCACCGTGGAGCGGATGACCGGGGTGCGGATCGACCACCACATGGTGGTGGACTTCCACGGGTTCAAGGAGATGGTGGACGCCGTCGACGGCGTCGACATGTGCCTGCGGGAACCCGTCCGCGACAAGGCCGCCGAGCTGGACCTCCCGGCCGGGCGGGTCACCCTCGACGGCGAGCAGGCCCTCGGCTGGGTCCGGGCCCGCAAGTCGGTCGGCGACGGCAGCGACACCGCGCGGATGGAACGGCAGCAGCGGTTCCTGGGCGCCCTGGTGCAGAAGGTCCGCAGCGACCACGTCCTGTACAACCCGCTGCGGCTCTACCCGGTGCTGCACGCGGCGACCTCCTCGCTCACCACCGACCCGGGCCTGGCGGGGCTGCGGGACCTGTACGGGTTCGTGCGCGAGGTGCGCGGGATCCCGTCCGAGCGGATCCTCTTCACCACCGTCCCCCGCGAGCCGTACCCGGCCGACCCCGACCGCGACCGGCTGGTGGAGCCGGCCGCGGACCGCCTCTTCGGCCTGCTGCGCCACGACCGCCCGGTCCCGGTCACGGAGCGCGGCGCCACCGGCCGCACGGGCGCGCACGGCACGCTCGCGGAGCCGACCCCCTCGCCCTCGTTCAGCGGCACGACCGCCGCCGAGGACCCCTGCGCGTAACGGAGCCGATCCCTCCGGTGACCTGCGTCGAACCCCCGTGCTACCGACAGGTAAAACCATGGCCAAGGGGTGGCGGAGAGACAGAAGAATGAGGCAGATTGCCCGCTTGTAGGGAAGTGGAATGTGTCACCGTCGTCGCTACGCGCCGTTGCGGGCGGATAGTGTGAGCGATCCGGTGCCCCGGCCAGGGTCCGTCCTGCGGTCGGCACCATGACGTGACCCCGCGCCTGGGGGAAGGCGCCGTGGCCCCGACGGAGGACTCGACAACCGTGGACGCGCATGGCCGTGGACGGGCGGACAACATCGATCCCGCCGACCAGTGGGTGCTCAACCCGCAGACCGGCGAGTACGAACTGCGACTGAGCAGTGCCGGTCCGCAGTCGGCACCTCCTCCGGTACCCGGTCCGCGCCGCCCTACTCCTCGCGAGTCCGGCGTGCCGCGGGACCGCACCTCGCACGGCGACGGCTACAGCCGTGAGGCCCCCGCCCGGCCGCGTCCCGGCCGTGACGTCCCCCCGCCGCGCAGGCGGCGCGGCGAGCCCGAGGACCTGGAGCCCGGCCGCCGCCGGGGCCGCCCGAAGAAGAAGAGCAAGGGCAAGAAGGTCCTCATGTGGACCGGCGGCACGCTGGCCTTCGTGATCGTCGCGACGGCGGGGTTCGGCTACTGGTACATCAAGGACCTCGAGGACAACATCCAGAAGACCGCGTGCGGCAACGACGCGTGCTCGGACGGCTTCGCCTCGGACGAGGCGTTCAACCTCCTGGTCATCGGCACCGACAAGCGCACCGGCTCCGGCAACGAGGGCTACGGCGACAAGAACAGCGTCGGCCACGCCGACACCACGCTGCTGCTGCACGTGGCCGAGGACCGCAGCAACGCCACGGTGATGAGCATCCCCCGCGACATGGTCATCGACATCCCGGACTGCGAGACCACCGCGGAGGACGGCTCCACCAAGGTCGTGCCGGGCACCCCGAACACCCGGTTCAACGAGAGCCTGGGCCAGGGCGGCCGCGACGCGAGCTGCACGGCGCTCACCGTCAAGGAGGTCACCGGCATCCAGGTCGACCACTTCATGGTGGCCGACTTCAACGCCGTGAAGACCTTGACCTCCGCGATCGGCGGCGTCGAGGTCTGCGTCGAGAAGCCGATCGACGACCCCAAGTCGCACCTGAAGCTGCCGGCCGGCGAGTCGGTCGTCGAGGGCGAGCAGGCCCTCGGCTTCCTGCGCACCCGCTACAGCTTCGGCAACTCGGGCGACCTGGACCGCATCAAGGCCCAACAGGCCTTCCTGGGCTCGATGATGCGGAAGATGTCCTCCAGCGACACCCTGACCAGCCCCACCAAGCTCAACAACCTCGCCCAGGCCGCGACCAAGGCGCTCGAGGTCGACGAGGCGATCGGCAAGGTCTCCGTGCTGAAGGACATAGCGCTGGAGATCAACGAGGTCGACCCGAAGAACATGACCTTCCTGACCGTCCCGGTCGTCGACAACCCCGCCGAGCCGACGCCGGTCACCGTGGTGCCCAACCCGGAGAAGGCGCCGCAGGTCTTCCAGATGATCCAGGAGGACGTCTCCTTCACCGAGGTGAAGCGGCAGAAGAAGAAGCAGAAGGACGCCGAGGCCGCCCGGCTGAAGGGCTCCAAGGCGGACCCCTCCGAGGTGCGGGTGCAGGTCTTCAACGGCGGCGCCAAGTCCGGCGCCGCGTCGGGGACGCTGACCTGGCTGCAGAACAACCAGGGCGTCCTCAAGTCGGAGAACGGCGGCAACGCCGACGCCACGCAGAAGAAGACGACCCTCGAGTACGCCCCCGACCAGGCCGACCAGGCCCGGGCGCTGGCCGCCATGATGGGGCTGCCGGGCTCCGCGCTCAAGGAGGGCGAGAGCGCGACCAACGCGCAGGGGCTGCCGACGATGACGTTGACCCTGGGCGAGGACTTCAAGGGGGCGGGCATCCCGCTCACCGCGCCGACCGAGGCGCCGGACGTGGAGAAGTCCACGGCCGACAAGACGCAGTGCGCCAAGTAGGCGCGTACGCACAGCAGAAGCACGTGAAGTAACGGCTCGTTCCGCGCAACGAATCGACCGCCTCGCGCATCTCACAGATGAGATGCGCGGGGCGGTCCCCGTAGGCGGGGCGGAGGCAGGGTGGGAGGGGCACGAATGGCAGAGACGCGTGTGCGCGGCGAGGGCGGGCGCCGCGGCTCGACGGGGGGCGCGGCCGACCTCGGCTGGGACGACAGCCTGTACGAGGCCGACGGCTCCGGCGACGAACCGTCGGACGGGGACGGGGGCGGCGGCGGGAACGCCTCGGGCACCGGGCCCCGCGACGGCGGACGGCACGGCGGCGGGCGCCGCCGCGTCAAGGGCGCCGGACGGGGCCGCGGGGGCCGAAGACGGCGTGTGCTGCGCTGGACGGCCCTGGTGCTGGCGTTCCTGATACTCGGGGCCGCCGGGGCCGGTTACCTCTACTACCGGCACCTGAACGGCAACCTGCGCACCGACGCCCGCGCCGGCGGCGAGTCCGACGCCAGGAAGACCAGGCCGAACGCCGCCGGCCAGACCCCGCTGAACATCCTCGTCCTCGGGTCCGACGACCGGAACGACCCCCGGAACCTGAAGCTGGGCGGCAGCAAGGAGAACGTCGGGCAGAAGCCCCGCGCCGACGTGCAGATGCTGCTCCACATATCCGCGGACCGGAAGAGCGCCTCGATGGTGAGCGTCCCGCGCGACACCATGGTGCAGATCCCCGAGTGCCGCGACGCCAAGGAGGACGAGACCTACCCCGCCACCTTCGGCATGATCAACTCCACCCTGCAGCGCGGCGGTCCCGGCTGCACCCTGTCGACCTGGGAGAACCTCACCGGGGTCTACATCGACCACTGGATCGTCATCGACTTCGTCGGCGTGGTCGACATGACCAACGCGATCGGCGGCGTCGACGTCTGCGTCAACCAGAACGTCTGGGACCGGTCGACCGCGGCGCAGCGGGGCGGCTCCGGGCTGAAGCTGAAGGCCGGCGACCACTCCATCAAGGGCGAGCAGGCCCTCCAGTGGCTGCGCACCCGGCACGCGTGGGGCAGCGACCAGAACCGGGCCAAGGCGCAGCAGATGTACCTCAACTCGATGATGCGCGAGCTGAAGGAGACCAACGTCTTCACCGACGCCGGGGAGTTGACCAGGCTGGCGGAGGCGGCCACCAAGGCGCTGGAGGTGTCCGAGGAGATCGGCAGCGTGGCGAAGCTCGCGAACCTGGCCATGGAGCTCAAGGAGGTCCCGGTCAACCGCATCACCACGACCACCATGCCGAACGTCCCGTACCCGCAGGACCCGAACCGCCTGGTCCCGAAGTCCGGCGACGCCGAGAGGCTGTGGGCGATGCTGCAGGACGACGTCCCGTTCGACGGCAACGGCACGAAGGGCAGGAAGGCCTCGGACGGGCCGGCCGACGAGGCGGCGCCGGACGCGGAGATCGACGTCCAGGTCCGCAACGGCACGGCGAGCGACACGCTGGGCGCCGTGGAGGGGCGCGCGACGGTGCTCCAACAGGCTCTGGCCGCCGAGGGGTTCGGGCGCACCACCGTGGACCGCGAGGCCGCGGAGCCCGTCAAGCGGACCGTGGTGCACTACCCGAGCGCCGACCTGAAGGGCGACGCGCTGCGGGTCGCGGAGGCGCTGGGGATCCCGGCCGGCTCCGTGAAGAAGTCCGCGGACGTCGACGGGGTGACGCTGACGGTGGGCGCGGACTGGCGCGAGGGCGACACCTACCCGAAGGAGAACGTGCTGGAGGAGGGCAAGCTCCCCGAGAGCGCGGAGGCACAGAACGGCGCCGAGAAGAAGTGCATGGACGTCGCCGAGAGGATCTACACCTGGTAGCCGCGGCGGGCGCGCGCGGGGGGAGCACCGGGAAGGGCCACGGCCCTCACCTCGGAGCACCTGGACGACCTGGCCGAGATGCTGAAGGTCGAGCTCGCGCTGATCGACGCGGGGACCACC
>NZ_JBEYUK010000046.1:0-27318 GCF_040643475.1 Streptomyces sp. NPDC047130
GCGGATCGCGGGTGTTCCGCTCCCGCTCCGCGGGAGCGGAGGTGGGCCGCTGCGCGGCCCACCCAATCCCCCTGCTTCGCAGGGAGATTGACGCTCCGTCCGCTGCGCTCCCGGAGCAGCGGGACTACGTCCCGCAGCAGGCCTTCCGCTGCGCTCCAGGCCGGCAAAGGCGGGTCCGCTGCGCTCCCCCGCCTCGGCGTGCCCTGCTGCCCGCCTTTAGGGCTGCACGAGTGCCCGCTGACGCGGACACAGCCAGCTGGAGGGAGGCCGGGGCGTTCGTGTCGCTCGGCGTCCAGGGTCAGGGCTTCGATGCTGACGACAAGCCTTCCCAGGTTCTACGGTGCTTCCCCCTCAGGGTTTCCCGGTGGGGCTTCCCTCTCCTCTTCCGAGCGCACAAGCTGGGTCGTGGTCACTCGTATACAGCCTTCACGATGACGCTGCTTCACCAGTGCTATCCACACCACGCCCCAGGAAGGCAGAGGACAGCGGACAGGCTCACCCCTTGGACGTGTAAACCGGGTCAGGATGCCCGGTAGCCGGTTCAACGCCGTGCCCGCCGCCGCAACAGGCTTCGCGTACGTTGAGGAGCTTCATGCGTTCCGTGTGCTTCATTTTGAAGTAGCGGATAGACTCTGGACTCAGGCAGCACCACCGGTATGGAGCTGATCGGGGCACGGTCACGCTTCCCGTTGCAGGCCCTGGGCTGCGACCCGGTGCCGGTTTCACCGTAGCCTCGCCCACAAAAACTACGTCCAGACCTCCCGTCCCCTACCCCAGCTGAAAACCCAGAAGACAACAAACGGACATGACGACCCCAAACCGAACCGATCAGCGCGAAGCGGCACAGCAAGAAGCCGTTGCCGCAGTGGTGCCTGCGGCCTGGTTCTCCTCTACATGGGCGCACTCGTCCTCCATCTACACGCCCGCGTGTTCCACAACCTCGCGTTTCCCGGTTCCTACCTCGCCACCGCCGTCGCCTCGCTGGCCCTGAACGTGTCCTCCTGACCGCGGCACCCCGCCCGGCAAACGCTGGAGCCCATCAAGCTCTCGCCCCGCACCCGCCCATGGTGTTCGGGTGGCCGACGCCGGGCGGGGACTGTGACGCCCTGGCCACGATCATCTTTGTAGCGACCTTGGGCTGTACCCAGAGACAGCTCCAGGCTCACGGAGGATGAGATCAGCCGGACCGAGGCAACCTACGGACTTAGGTTCGGGACTGCTGCACGGTTGGGCTGCCAGCCGTCTCGCCTCCCAAAGAAGGTGCGACGCGGCAGCAACCCTGACCCGACTGACGCCACACTGATAAAAACGACCTGCGCCATCAGCTGAAGTGGCCAGTCCGGGCAAGCGCCGGGCCTCATTCCCGTCTACGCGCACCACTTCATACCCAAAGACCCCGGCAGCCCCGGACACCCCGTCATGTCCGCGTGGGAAACCGACATCATCCACTACAGCCATGACCTGGCCGACCACACCACCCCCGCAAGGACGACGAAGACGACGAAGACGCGCCCTGGGCACCGCAGGCGCCCGCACCATTCTGAAAGAACTCCCTCGGCTGACCGCCTGCCTCCTCGTATGCGAGCGACGGCCCGACGGCGCCTTGGATGTCACCCGTGAAATCCCGCACCTCGACCTGTGACGGTTCCGCAGACGACAACTGGCGGGCCGGTGTCAGACCTGTGCCTCATGCTGGTCGGCAGGGTGTGGCGTACGGGGAGGGTGGGATATGACCGAGGATGAGCTCATTGCGGTGATCCGGCGGCAGACGCCTGCCGACGTGTTGGTGCCGGTCGCCACGCCGGCTGTGCTCGCCGCTGTCGAGGCGGAGGTTGGTCACCCGATGCCCCGTTTCCTGCGTCGGCTCTACACAGAGGTCTCCAACGGCGGCTTCGGTGTCGACGGGTGGAAGTGCGCCTCCCTGAGCCCTCTACCGGACCACGTCTTCTGCGACGTCGAGGACATTCTCGAGCTGTATCGCATGTTCACCAGGCCCTCGGACGATCCTGACGACGAGACCGTCCCGCCGGGCATTGTTCCGATCATGGACGTGGGCTGTTCGATGTGGAACTTCGTCGACTTCCGGACGCCCGGCGGCCGCGTCTGGTTCTGGGACGGGAACGCGTGTTGTCGCAGCTTCCTTCCCACTACCGTCATGTCGGTGCAGGAGTTCTTCGCCGAGGGCGTCGCGGGCCGGTTGGACGGAGGATGCCCTCTGAACAGCCAGTTCGTGCGGGAGCCGTGCGGGTGCGACGAGCTTGACGAGCTCTGAACTCGGTACGGGGGCGGGGGCACGTCGCTGCGCTGCCTGTTCGGCACAGCGGGAGGGGCTGCGGGCGGCATAATCCGGAGCGTGGATCTGAGAGCGGAGCTGATGCCCCCGTCGGTGAGCGAGGAGCGGCTGGATGAGCTCTGTCGCGAGATCGTGCGCATCGCTGACCTGGTGCTTCGTGGGGCTGAGGGTGCGGAGCGGGAGATCGAGGCCTTCAACGCGAGGACGGGCCACGGTTATGTGGCTCTGGACTTCGCCGGGTACGGCGGCCGGCGGGAGCCGGCCGAGTTCGCGTTGGAGGCCGGCCGGCCCGCTTGGCCTCAGGTCGAGGGCATCACGGTGGACGAGCTCGTCGAGGTGGTGTCCAGAGTGCTCGCCGGTGATCCGGAGAGTGATTACTACCTGCTGCTCCTCCGAGCCAACGTGTCGCATCCTCGGGTCGGTGATCCGGTCTTCGGTCCTTCGGCAGGGCTGCGAGGCGGTTCGGCGCGGCAGATTGTCGGTGAGCTGCTTGGGTACCAGCCGATTGCTCTGTGAGGGAGAGATGGCCGGAGAGAGGCCTTTCGGGGTGGTCCTGCGGGCTCTGCGTCAGCAGGCACGGATGACGATCGAGGACCTGTCCGAGGCGTCCGGGGTGAGTGTTCGGGCCATCGGCAACATGGAGCGGGGGCAGAGCCTCGTTCCTCAACGCCGCACGGTGGTGGCGCTGGTCGAGGGGCTGGGGCTCGGGGAGTCGGAGCGGGAGCTGCTGCTGGCGGCGAGCCGGGCGGGCCGTCCGACGCGTGCGGTGGCGCTCGCGGGGGCGGCGGTGCCGCTGCGGTCGGTGCGGGACTTCACCGGGCGTGCGCCGCATCTGGCCTGGCTGGCCGGTGCCGCGGAACGGGTCGACGAGGGCGTGTCGGTGGCGGTGATATCGGGGCCGCCGGGGTGCGGGAAGACGACGTTGGCGTTCAAGGCGGCGGCGGACCTGGCGGGGGCGTTTCCCGACGGGCGTTTCGTGGTGGACCTCCACGGCGTCGACGGGGCGGTCGAAGCGGGCGAGGGGCTGGTGAAGCTGCTCAAGGCTCTGGGGGTGACGGACCGCCGGCTGAGGCAGGAGGGCGCTGCCGGGCATGCCGGGCTGCTGCGCGCGCTGCTGGGCGAGCGCCGTTGCCTGGTGGTGCTGGACAACGCGCGTGACGAGGAGCAGGTGCGTCCTCTGCTGCCGGCGGCCGGGCGCAGCCTGGTCCTCGTCACCAGCCGACGGCCGCTGTCCGGGCTGGAGGACGTCGACCGGCTGGCCCTGGCGGAGATGGAACAGGGGGAGGCCGTCGAGCTGCTGGGCCGGATCCTGGGCGAGGGCAGGGCGGACGCGGAGCCCGAGGCGGTGGCCCGGGTGGCGCAGATGTGCGGGCGGCTGCCGCTGGCCCTGCGGGTCGCGGGCAACTGGCTGGCGGTCAGGCCGGCGTGGAGCGTCGAGCGGCTGGTGGGCCGCCTGTCCGACGAGGGACGCCGCCTCAGGGCCCTGTCCGCGGGTGATGCCCGTGTGGAGGCGGCGTTCGAGCTGTCCTACCGGCAGCTGTCCGCCGAGGCCGCACGGATGCTGCGGCTGCTGAGCTTGGTCCCGGGGCCCGACATGACCGTCGAGTACGGAGCCTGCTCGGCCGAGGTCGATGTCTTCGAGGCCGAGGACGTCATGGAGGAGCTGGTCGAGTCCGGTCTGCTGCAGGCCACCTCCGACGGCCGGTACCGGCTGCATGACCTGGTGCGCCTGTTCGCCCGTGCGCGGCTGGCGCTCGAGGAGACGTCGGAGGAGCGGGAGGCGGCGGAGAGCCGTCTGCGGGCCTGGTTGCTGGGGACGGCCGTCGTCGCCGGCCGCTGGTACAAGCCCGCGTACGGTGCTCCGCCGCCGTCCTGGCGGGGGCTCGTTCCGCTGCGGAACGCGGAGGAGGCCAGGGAGTGGTTGCGGAGCGAGGCTCCCTCCTGGCTGGCGGCGTTGCGGGCCGCCGCGGAGAAGGGCGAGCACGGACGCGTCGTCGAGGTCGGCGACGCCATGGAGTGGTTCTGCGACCTGTGGGTGTTCTGGGGGCACTGGTCGGAGGTCTATGAAGTGACCGGTCGTTCCGCGGCGGCGCTCGGGGACCCTGACATCCAGGCCTTCCATCTCAACATGCACGCCTGGGCCCTGATCGAGTGCGATCACCGGTATCGCGAGGCCGTCGAGCGGGCCGAGGCGGGCCTGTACCACGCGCGTCTGGTCGGTGACGTCGCCCAACAGGCGTCCGCGCTCTCCCACGCGGCGGTCGCGCACCGCAAGCTGGGGGAAGGGGAGGAGGCCGCGGACAAGGCGCGCGCTTCGGTGGAGCTCTACGAGGGCACGGACGACCGGGAGGGCTGGCTCGGAGCCATGGTCACGTGGGGGTCCTGCCTGCGTTCACTGGGTCGCGTGGCGGAGGCGCACGCACAGCACCTGCGTATCGTCGCGTTCCTCGACGCGCCGGACAGGCCGGTCGGCGAGCACTTGGCCGGCATGGTGCGTGCCCATACGGCGTACGCCCTCGGCCTGGACCACGCGCTTCTCGGGCGGTGGGACGACGCCGTGGAGTGTCATCGTGACGCGCTGGCCCGGTTCCGGAGCGTCGGCATGCCTCACATGCAGGCGAGTGCGTTGCTGGGGATGGGGGAGGCCATGATCGAGCTGGGCAGGGGGGAAGAGGCCCGCGGGCTCCTCGACGAGGTCGTCGAGTTCGGTGACGCGGCCGACGGTGCGATCGTGAGCGGCGCGCGGAAGCTGCTGGCGTCGCTGCCCGGACCGTTCACCGACCCCGGCCCCGGCCCCGGCCCGGGACCGCGCCGCCCGGGGGTGCAGGTCGGCGGGCGGGGCGGGGCAGGGGCGGGGTCGGGGGTCAGTCGGCTGTGATGCGGAGGACTCCCGTGGTGGTGCCCTGGAGGACGACGCGGCCCGGGGCGATGGAGCCGACCATCTGGAGGGTGTCGAAGACGAAGCCGGCGCCCAGCCACTTGGTGCGGGTGACCGTGCCGGTCTCCGGGTCGATCTCCGCGTAGTGGTACGGGTCGACGATCGAGGTGGCGGTGGTGCCCGGGATCACCGGCTCGCGCAGCACCGTGCGCAGTTCGCCGTCCGCGGTGGACAGGCGCGGCACGGCGGCGGAGCGGACCCGGTTGTCCCACTTGAGGTCGCAGCCGGAACCGTCCGGCCTCACGTCCACCCGTGAGAGGCCGCCCTTGAAGTCGTCGGAGGCCGGGACGCTGGTTCCGGCGCCCTCCGGCAGTTGCGGGTAGGGGTAGCCGTACGTCGAGGCGATGAAGACGCTGGTGCCCAGGGCGACCGGGGAGTTCTCGCTGCCGCTGCCGCCCGCCTTCAGGACCGGCACCGAGCAGAGCAGGGAGCCGTCGTTCACCCGGTACACCAGCAGGTTCACCGTCGGCGCGGCGTTGTCGACGATGGTGAGGTATTCGGTGCCGGAGGCCGGACCGAAGAAGGTGGGTGTGGAGCCGGTGCCCCAGCTCAGCTGCCCCGGCTTGCGGCCGGGGCCGCGCTCGTAGGTCTTCCGCCAGGCGATCCGCGGAGTGCCGTCGGGCGCCGCGGTCAGCAGGTAGGTGGCGTGGGTCGTCGACACGGCGGTGCCGGCGGGGACCGTGGAGATCGAGTTGGCGACCTCCTCTCCGGCGGGCAGGGCGAGGGAGCGCACCACGCCGGTCCGGTCGTCGGCGGTGCCCACCACGCCCTTGCCGGTGGCGAACCAGACCCGGCCCTGCCAGTCGGGAGAGACGCCGGTGACCGAGTCGCCGTCGGGCACGGCGCCGGCGAGCGGGAGGCGGCTGTCCACGTACAGCTCCCAGGCGCCGGAGGCGTTCCGGCGGTGGGCCACGCGCAGCAGGTCACGGTTGCCGTCGACCGCGACCAGCCGGTCCTCGTTGTCGAGGTAGGCGTACACGCCGCCCAGCAAGGAGCCCTTGGCCAGGGCCAGTTCGGCGAGGGAGTCGCCGGTGGCGGGGTCGAGCAGGTGGACGGTGGGGGTGCGGCCGAAGATGGTGGTGCAGAGTGCCACCGGGAAGCCGTCGCCGCCGACCAGCACGGTCGGGCAGGCGGACTGCAGGGCGGTGCGGTGCGAGGACAGCGTGCCCGCGGCGGGCCCCGGCAGGGGCGTGGCGTCGGAGGAGGCCGTGTCACCGTGCATGGTGGAGGTGCCCAGGGGGCCTGCGTAGGGGTTGGCCGGAGGCAGGGGGCCGGTCGGTGTCGCCGCCGTGGCCGAGGTGGCCGAAGCCGCCGTCAGGGCCAGCAGCGTCGACGCGGCGACGACGGCGGCGCGGGAGAAGGGCGCGAGGCGCATGGGGTTCCGTCCATCGGGGTGAGTGGTGGGAGCACGCGGACAGCGGTGCACACTCCGCCCGGCTGGAGGGAGAAGCTGAGCCCGGCGACGGCCGGGCGGGGGAACACCGCGCTCAGGAGGCGCGGTGACACATCGCCGAGGACACGTGAGCGAGGTCGACGTCCAGTCGACGGCTCAGGTGCGTGTGGCGATCCATGCGGCGAGTGTGACGGACGGAGCCCTGGCGGCACAACGGGTGTCTCATCCAGCGGGCGCCGTCGCCGTCGGGCGTGTGCCGGGTGCCCTCGGGGCGGGAGGCCGGTGGGGGTGGTTGTGGCGAGGCGGGTGCGCCGTTCGACTTCGGTGGCGCGGTGGTCCGTTCGCGACGGCGGCACTCGCGCGTGCACGCCGGCGGGGCCCGGCCGGTTCGTCGGCCGGGCCCCGCGGGGGCCTTCTCGGGCTCAGCGGCAGAGCCAGGACACCATGTCCAGCTCGTCGAGCAGCGGGAGCCAGCGGCAGACGTCGCTGTCGGGCCGGTCCCGGTGGCCGTCGCCGTCGCCGTGGCCGTGGCCGTCGCCGTGGCCGTCGCCGTGGCCGTGGCCCGGTCCGTGGTGGCCGGGCTTGCCGTGGCCGTCGTGGTGGCCGGACTTCTTCTTGTTGGTGAGGGTGCACGTCACCGAGGAGCCTTCGGGGATCGTCACCCGGTCGGCCCGGACCGGCAGCCGGGCGCCTTCGTCGGTCACGCAGTCCCAGCCGACGGGGCGGTATCCCGCGGGGCCGCCGGACTCGCCGAGGGTGTAGGTGCCCGGCGGCACCGCCACGCCGGTGACCGCTTCGCTGCCGCTGGGGCCGGCGAGGCGTTCCGGGCCGTCCGCGGTCAGCGTCCAGTCCTCCGGGTCGGCGTCGCCGTGCTTGCCGACCACGCGCTTGACCAGGGTGAGGTCGGTGTCGGAGTCGTCGTCGCAGGTGACCGTGTTGCGCACGGTGTAGGTGTTGGACGCCTGGGTCAGTTCGGCGCGGTAGGGCAGCGCCGCGTCGACCGGGCGTCCGTTGGCCATGACGATCCGCCGGCCGGTGACGGCGCAGTCGTCGGGGACCTCCGTGGTCTCCGCGACCGTCACCGTGTCGCCGACCGTGTAGCCGTCGCGGGTCACGCCCCAGTCCTGGCCGGTGGCCCCGGCGGAGCCCGGGCCGGTGAGGGTGAGTGAGGCGTCGAAGCCGTCGGGGCGGTCGGCGTGCTCGTACACGGTCCCGTCGATCGACCATTCCTTGTCGACGGTGACGTCGGCCTCCTCGTCCTCCTGCGCGCGGTTGTAGACGGTGCAGCTGACGGCGGCCTGACGGGGCAGGTCGATCGTGAAGCCCGGGCCGCCGGCCGCCCCGGTGTTGGTGACCTCCACCGGGGAGTCGTCGTCGAGGTTGACGCACACGGCGTTGCGCCCGCCCTGGGTGACCACGGTGTAGCCGTCCTGCTCGGCCTCGGTGACGTTCACGGCGGCGTTGTCCACGGTGCCCGGGTAGGTGGGCTGGAACACCACCGCGCCGGTGCCGTCGCCGGTCGTCTCCTCGGTGGCGGGCAGTCCGCCGATGCCCGGGGTGGTGGTCGTGGCGGTGAACTCCCAGCCCGCGCCCGCCACCGTGGCGCCGGTGACGTCCTCCCCGGTGTTCTGCGGCGGCACGATCTGCTTGACGACCGTGAGGGTGCCGTCGCAGTGGCCGAGGGCGAGGTCGCGCAGCGCGTCGCCGGCGCCCGCGAAGTCGGCGGTCTGGTAGTAGTCCGCGGTGGTCGGGTTGGTGCCGTCGAAGGCCTCGGTGCCGGAGATGGCGCGCAGGTTCAGGCCGGAGACCCCCTCGACGCCGCGGCCCACGCCGACGGCGATGACGCGCGTTCCCTCGGCCTTCACGGCGTTGGCGGCGAAGATGCCGCCCTCCACGTCCGCGAAGTGGGTGTGCGAGCCGTCGCCGGTGGCCGGGTTGTTCCAGCGGGTGGGGTTGCCGTCGGTCAGCACGACGACGGCGTCGTAGTGCTGCTCGGCCTTGGCCACCGCGTACAGGCCCTGGTCCCAGTTGGTGCCGGACCCCAGCGTCCAGTCGGCGTAGAGGCTCTTGAACTCCTCGGCGCCGGCCTCCGTGGACACCGGGACCAGTTCCGGGTGGTTGGTGGTGCCGGTGCTGGGCGATGTCCGGTCGAAGGAGAAGAGCGCCAGCCGGGACGGCGTTCCGGTGAGGGCGTCCGTGAATCCGTCGGCCGCCGCCTTGAGGTCGGGCAGGGCGCTGCCGACGGAGGCGGACAGGTCGAGGACCAGCGCGATGTCCAGTCCGCAGTCCTCGGGCAGCTCCGGGTTGATCCGTGACTGCTGCCAGATGCCGCCCGACGCCAGGTAGGGGCTGGTGGCGTAGTCCGTGCTGTACATGAAGTCGCTGGTCGACGAGTAGACCTCGCCGTCCTCCAGCGCGGGGGTCTGGAACCGGTAGGGGGAGGCGAAGGAGCCGGAGCCGCTGCCGGCGCCGGTGCGCAGGGTGGGGTTGGTGTACCAGCCGTCCGGGACGCCGACCTGGCGGACCCAGAAGCGCGCGCCTTCGTTGGCGCCGCCGTCGCCGGTGTCGGGCACGACGAAGTTGCAGTCGCCGTCCGCGTCGGAGGTGCACACCGCCCAGGTGGTGTTCACGGGGGTGGTGGCGTCCTCGGAGGCGAACAGGGCGAGCCGTACGCCGGCGAGGGGGCCCACGACCGAGTCGGCGACCCGGTCGCCTCCCGTCTTCACCGTCACCACGGAGGTGCCGGGTTCGGCCGGTGGTACCTCGGGCGGGGCGGCGCCCAGGAGGGTGACGAGGGCGGCGGCCCCCGTGAGGACGCGGAGGAGACGTCCTGGGCGTCTCCGTCCGGTCCGTCGGGTGTGGTGCGTAGGCATGCGGGCCTTCCGGCTCGAAGGGGGAAGGCGATCCGAACGTGATCGCCGCATGCTCATGCTGATCTCGTCGGCGCCGACACACCGTCCGGTGTTGCTCCGTCCGGACGGACGGCCGTCCGCCCGCCTGTCGTGTCGTCAGCGGCGTGGCGGGCCCGGCCGCGGCGTCGTCGGCGGTGTCCGGCGCAGGACGCGGCCCGGGCGGGCGTGGGTCGGTTCGCCGTCGCGGAGGACCGGCTCGCCGGCCACCAGGACGTCCCGTACGCCCGTCGCGTACTGCCACGGTTCGGCGTAGGTGGAAGGGTCGGTGATGCGGGCGGGGTCGAGGACGACGAGGTCGGCGACCTGGCCGGGGACCACCGTGCCGCGGTCGGGCAGGGGGAGGCGGGATGCGGGCAGGGAGGTCATCTTGCGTACGGCGTCGGCGAGTTGGAGGACACCGCGGTCGCGGGTGTAGTGCCCCAGGACGCGGGCGAAGGTGCCGAAGTTGCGGGGGTGGGGGTGGCCGTCGCCGGGGGCGCGCAGGACCCAGCCGTCACTGGCCACGGCGGTGGAGGGGTGGCGCAGGACGGTGTCGACGTCGTCCTCGGCCATGGCGTGGTTGACGATCATGGCCTCGCCGTGGTGGGCGGCGAGGACCTTGAGGACGGCCTCGGCGGGCTCGACCCGCTCGTCCCGGGCGATGTCGGCGATGCTGTCGCCGATGCGGTGGCTGTAGGCGCCCGGGGTGAGCTGGGCGAGGATCACCCCTTCGGGCAGGAAGGTGCGGTCGACGGCGGGCCGCAGGTCGGTGAGGACGCGGGCGCGGGTGGCGGGGTCGGCGAGGTGCCGCAGGAGGGCGGTGGGGCCGCCGTCCATGGCCCAGCCGGGCAGGCGGGAGGTGAGCCGGGTGGAGGAGGCCGTGTACGGGTAGACGTCGCAGGCCACGTCGAGTCCGTCGGAGGCCGCGGCTTCGATCAGGGCGAGGGCCTGGCGGACCTTGCCGTGGTTGGCGGGTCCCATGGCCTTCAGGTGGGAGACCTGGAGCCGGACGCCGGCGGCGCGGGCGGTGTCGAGCGCCTCGGTGAGGGCTTCGACGAGGTGGTCGCCCTCGTCGCGCATGTGGGTCGCGTACAGCAGGTCGTGCCGGGCCGCCTCGGCCGCCAGCGCGACGATCTCGTCGCGGTCGGCGAACGATCCGGGTGCGTAGATCAGCCCGGTGGACAGGCCGAAGGCGCCCTGCTCGGCGGCGTCCGCCAGCAGGGCGCGCATGGCGTCGAGCTGGGCCGGGCCGGCCTGGGCGCGGGCGGTGCCCATGACGGCGGTCCGCAGGGCTCCGTGGCCGACGAGGAGGGCGACGTTGAGGGCGGGGCGGGCCTCGTGGACGGCGGCGGCGAAGGCGGCCGCGTCGTGCCACTGGCCCGCGCCGAGGCTGTCGGCGGTGGCGCCGGGGGCCGGGCCGGGCGTGTGCGGGAACGGTGAGAGGCCGCAGTTGCCGGTGACGACGGTGGTGACGCCCTGGCGCAGGCATGCCTCGGCGTCAGGGGCCGCGAGGAGGGTGAAGTCGGCGTGGGAGTGGAGGTCGATGAAGCCGGGGGTGACCGTCAGGCCGGTGGCGTCGATCACCGTGGTGGCGCGCGCCGCCGGGTCGAGGGCGCCGACGCCGACGATGCGGCCGTCGCGGACGGCGACGTCGGCGCGGCGGGGCGCGGCGCCGGTCCCGTCGACGACGGTGCCTCCGGTGATCAGCAGGTCGACGGCGTCGGGGGCGATGCGTTCGACGTGGTCGCCGTGGTCGACGTGGTGGGGGGTCGCGGGCATGGCGGCTCGATTCGCGGGAGAGGGTGCGCACTCCGCCCGGTGGCGAGGACGGGGCGGGCGGGGCGGACGGGGCGGGTGAGGGACGTTCAGAGGATGACGTCGAGGAGGACGGCGTACAGCGCGCACGCCGGGACGAGCAGCGCCCATCCGGTGCCGAGCAGGTAGGGCAGTCGGCGGGCGCGGGCGAGGCCCATGGCGCCGACCATGTTGGCGTTCGGCAGGGGCCCGTAGGTGTCCGCCTTGGACGCCCACAGGAGGACGATCACCCAGGCCGCCGGGCCGATGCCGAGTTCGTCGCCGATCGGGCCGAAGACCTCGCCGATGAGGATGACCTGGGCGGCGGTGGCCCCCGGTACGCCGACCCAGCCGAGGGCGGCGACGGCGAGGGCGAACGGCAGCGCGGACATCGCGCGCAGGTCGGGCCCGAGGGTGTCGAGGACGACGTCGTAGGGCCGCAGGAGGTCGACGAATCCGAACAGGGCGGCCAGCATCCAGAAGAGCAGCAGCATGGGCAGCATGCGGCGGGCTCCGGTCAGGGCCGCGCGTGCGGTGCGCGCCGGGGACAGTCCCGCGGCCGCGGCGGTGACGAGGGCGAGCAGCGGCAGGGCGAGGAGCGGGAAGACGGTGCCGGCCCGGGTCACGGCGGCGTAGGCCACGGTGACGGCGAGGGTGGCGAGGAAGGCGCGGGTGGCCCGTCGTGTGCGGGCGTCGGGCCGGGTGTCCGCGGGGTCGGTGTGTTCGTCGCGGGTGACTTCCTCGGGCCGGTAGAAGTCGCCGCGGGCCGCGCTGTGGCGCTGCACCCAGGGCACGACGACGGCGGCGAGGAGGAGGGAGAGGAGTGCGAGCGGGCCGGCACCGACGGCGAGGTAGGTCGGGTAGTCGGCGTCCGCGGTCTGCATGATGGCGATGTTGGAGCCGGCGAAGGGGGCGAGGGCGAGGCCCGCGCAGCCGCCGAGGAACATGGTGACGGCGGTGGTGGAGCGGGTGAGCCCGGCGCGGGCGGCGACCGGGATGAGCAGCGGCGCGGCGATGGCGAGTGCGCCGGCGAGCGTGCCGAGCCCGGCCACCAGGACCAGGCAGGCGCCCATCATGGCGTACGTCAGCGCCGTGGTGCCGCGGCCCTCCACGGCCCGCAGGATGCCGCGGACGAGGGCGTCGGCCACGCCGGTGACCCGCAGCACCTCGCCGACGGCCGCGCCGAACACGATGATCAGGCCGATGAGGGTGACCGGGTCGGTGAGGGTGCCGCCGAGCACGTCCGCGGCGGTGCCGGGGGCGGGCAGGGCGAGGAGGACGGCGCTGAGGAGCGCGACTCCGGTGGCGAGGGCGAGGTCGGCGCCGGTGAGGGCGAGGACGGCGTACAGGACGACGGGCAGCAGGCCCCACAGCGTCGGCGCGTCGGTCGACAGGCCGAGGGTGAGGCTGACGGCGAGTGCGGGGACGGCGAGGTAGGGGGCCGGGGTGCGGTGCAGGGGGCGGGCGGGCCCGGTCTGCGGGGTGGGCGCGCCCGCGTCCGCTCCCGTGGTGGTCACCGGGCTTCGGGGGTGGTCGCGGGGTGGGTGGCGAGGGTGACGAGGCCTGACGTGTGGCGGGCGCCGCTCTCCGCGGCGATCTCGTCGAGGGTCTGCGGGTCGCGGACGGTGGTGCTGTGCACCTGGTGGCCGTCGGTGCGGTATCCGTGGACGCCCACGCGGGGGAGGCTGTTGTAGGCCCAGGGGGTGGAGAAGTAGTAGGCGCCGGTGTCGTACAGGACGACGTGGTCGCCCTCCTCCAGCAGGGGCAGTTCGCGGTCGGTGGCGACGACGTCACCGGCGAAGCAGCAGGGTCCGGCGACGTCCTGGGCGCGCAGGGGGGTCCGCTTGGGGTGCCCGTCGGCGTCGAAGGCGCCGACGCGCAGCGGCCAGGCGTCGGGCATCAGGGTGGTGCGGGTGGCGGTCTGGGCGCCGGCGTGGGTGACGGCGATCCGGCGGCCGCCGGCCTCCTTGACGTATTCGACGCGGGCGGCGATGAAACCGCTCTTGGCGAGCAGTGAGCGGCCGAATTCGGTGACGAGCGCGTAGCGGCCGTCGAACAGATCGGGCACGGCGGCGCGCAGGGCCGCCGTGTAGTCCTGGTAGGTGGGGCGGACGGTGTCGTCGGTGAAGTTGACCGGCAGGCCGCCGCCGATGTCGAGGCTGGTGACCTGGCGGCGGCCGAGGGCCGTGTTGATCTCCTCGGCGAGGCGGTGGGTCTCGGCGATCCCCTCGGCGATGAGCTCCAGCGGGCAGCCCTGGGAGCCGACGTGGGCGTGCAGCCGGGTGAGCCAGGGGCGGCGGGCGAAGGCGTCGAGGACGCGTTCGCGGGCTCCCTCGTCGCGCAGGGCGACTCCGAACTTGGAGGTGGCGGTGGCCGTGCTCATCGCGCCGATGGCGCCGCCGCCGACCTGCGGGTTGACGCGCAGGCCGACGACCGAGGAGCAGCCGGGTTCGCGGAGGGCGTCGATCCGCTCGAGTTCGTCGAGGTTGTCCGCGTTAAGGGCGACGCCCAGACGGAGGGCCTCGGCGATCTCGGCGTGGGTCTTGGCGGGCGAGTCGAGGACGATCCTGGCGGGCGCGAAGCCGGCGTCGAGCGCCAGGCGCAGTTCACCGGGGCTGGCGACCTCGCAGCCCATCCCGTCCTCGGCGAGCAGCCGCAGGACCGGCACCAGCGAGGACGCCTTGGCGGCGAAGGTGTGCAGCACGTCGGGCGCCTCGGCGAAGGCGGCCTGCAGGGAGGCGACCTGCCGGCGGATGTGGTCCACGTCGAGGAATCCGGCGACGGGCTGCTCGGCGGACAGCAGGCCGTGGTCGAGGGCGTGGCGCAGGACGGTCCCGGTCCGGTCGGCGGTGGTCGCGGTCGGAAGGCCGTCGGTCCCGTCGGTCCCGTCTGGGAGGTCGGGGAGGTTGGGCTGGGGGTTCGCGCGCAGGGTCACGGTCACGGCCTTCGGGGAGGGGCGGCGGGTGACAAAAGGGTGGACCGGAGCGTGGGCACCGGTCTTTGTCCGTGCGGCTGAAGGAGGGTGCGCTTGTTGTACGGGAGGACAACAAGCGGGCGGATCGGGTCAGATCTGCGGATCGTAGGAAGAATCGTCTCCGGTCGTCTCCAGGCGGACGGCCAGGGTGAGCAGGAGTCGGGTGTCCGGGTCGTCGAGGTCGAGGCCGAAGCGCTCGCGGGCCCGACGGAGGCGGTAGCGCAGGGTGTTGGGGTGGAGTGTCAGCCGTGCGGCGGCGCGCGGGATGTCGCCGGAGGCGTCGAGGAAGGCGGCGAGGGAGCGGAGCAGGTCGCCGCCGGCGGCGAGGTCGGCCCGCAGGAGGTCGCGGACCGCTCCCCCGTGGTCGCGCCAGACGGGCCGGGCGGCGTCGAGGAAGCGCAGCGCGGTCACGGCCTGCGCCGTCGTGGCGAGTCCCGCGTGCCGGACCGGCGGCCGGCTGTCCGCGGCGGGGGGCGGGATCGGGGACGGGTACGGCGGCCGGCCGGCCGGGGTCGGAGTCGGGGACGGGAACGGAGTCGGGGCCTGGTGCCGCGCCGGGCCGCCCGGCTGGGCGTCGCGTCCCTCGCGCTGCCGCAGGACCCGGACGACGAGGAGTGCCTCGTCCTGGGAGCGCGCGGCGTCCAGGGGTGAGTCGACGACATCGCCCGCGCCGGCCCAGACGGCGGGGGCGTCCGGCATGGCGGCGGCGAGGGCGGCGAGTTCCCGGGCGAGGGCGAGGGCCTCCTGGGGATCTCCGTCGGGCACCGGCAGCAGCACGGTCAGGTGGTGCCGTTCGCGGACGGTGCGGGCGCTCGCCCGGTGGGCCACGGCCTGCAGGGCGAGGGCCATCAGGGTGCGGTCCGGTACGGGGCCGGGCGGGGCGTCGTGGGCGGCGACGACGACCGCGCACGGGGTGTCGGGCTCGAGGCCGAGCGTCCACAGGTGGGTGCGGGCGTCGCCTTCCTGCCGCAGCAGTCCGCGCAGGGCGTGGTTCTCCCGGCGGCGGCCGGTGTCCGCGCTCAGCCGGTGCCGCACCAGGTAGGGCACCGCGATCTCCGCGGCGCGCCGCAGGACCTCGGGGGCGTCCTC
Organism: Streptomyces sp. NPDC047130; assembly: GCF_040643475.1. NCBI lineage: Bacteria > Bacillati > Actinomycetota > Actinomycetes > Kitasatosporales > Streptomycetaceae > Streptomyces > Streptomyces sp. NPDC047130. The sequence goes on from NZ_JBEYUK010000046.1 coordinate 15,373, forward strand.
GGAGAGCTGCCCGCCGTCGGCCGCGGCCCACAGGGAGCCGAGCAGTTCGCCGCCCCGCCGGACGGCGACGATCAGCCGTTCCGGTTCCTCGCCCCGGGCGGGCCGGTGGATCACGTCGCGGGAGGTCCACAGGGCGCGCAGGAGCCCGCTGCGGCGCATCTCGGCCACGCGCCATTCGGGAACCCGGCCGCCGAGGATGGTCGACTGCCGCAGTCCGTCGGCGTCGGGGCTGGTCGCCGAGTGGGCGATGACCCGGAACTGGTTGTCCTCGACGGTGATGGAGCCTCCGCAGTAGCCCGCGGCGACGGTGACGAGCCGGTGCAGCCCGCCGGCGGCCGCGTGCTGGGCGAGCGGGTCGGCGGTGCCCGCTTCGGCGAACGCGGCCGCCGCGCGCAGCAGTTCGACGGTGTCGTTCCAGTCCGCCCAGTCGGCGCGCGCGAACAGGGCGATGCCGCCGGCGCGGGCCGCGTCGACGACGGCTTGCGGAGGCTGCTCGCCGGGGGCGCGCAGCACCAGGGCGGCGGCCCCGCGCCGGGCGGCCTCGCGTACGGTCTCCGGGGCCTCGGCGGCATCGGGGTCCAGGCCGGTGGCGAGCAGGACCCGGCCGTGGTGGACCGCGTCGGGTCCCTCGTCGCCGATGACCACCCCGGAGACCGCGACGTCGAAGCCGTGCGGGGCGAGGACCAGCCGCAGGATGCCGTCCTCGTCGTAGTCGAGCAGACGGCGCAGGGTGAGCGGTCCGGGGGCGTCGTTCGTCATGGAGCGGTCGCGGGGCGGGGGCGGGCGTGCATGGACAGAGCATACGAACGGCTGCCCTGCCCCGGGGGCGCCGGTGGGGGGCCTTCCGACTGGTGCGGGCGCGGCCTGCGGTTGCGGCCCCGGTGCCCACCGTGAACATGGAGGGAGGAACCGGGAACCGACGCCTGCACGGAATGCCCCGGCGGCATCTCCACCGGAAGGATCAGACGCATGACGGACTTCTCACCGGGGTTCCGGGGCAGGGCCCACGCGTTCGAAGGGCGGCTGCCTCCCGGTCAGTACCCGACCGAGTCGTTCCCCGTCCTGTCCGCGGGCCCCACCCCGCACCTGGCGACGGACCGGTGGTCCTTCACGGTCACCGACGAGAGGGGCGGCAGCCGGTCCTGGAACTGGGACGAGATGATGGCCCTCCCCCAGGAACACCCCGTCGTCGACATCCACTGCGTCACCCGGTGGTCGAAGTTCGACACCCGCTGGCAGGGCGTGTCCCTGGACGTACTTCTCGACGGTGTGGACACCGCCGCCGACTTCCTCGTCGCCGAGTCCTACGACGGCTACACCACGAACCTGCCTCTGGAGGACGTCACCGGAGGCAAGGCGTGGGTGGCCCACTCCTTCGACGGCTTCGCCCTCTCACCCGAGCACGGTGGGCCGGCCCGCCTGCTCGTCCCGCACCTGTACTTCTGGAAGTCCGCCAAGTGGGTCAAGGGCGTGCGCCTGACCGACCGGAACGAGCCCGGTTTCTGGGAGGCGGCCGGTTACCACGACTACGGCGACCCATGGCGCGAGCAGCGCACCTGGAGCGACTGATGGTCAGGCCCGCCGCGACCTCCGCGGCCCGGCCCGCTCCGTCGGGCGGCTGGCGGCCGGCCCGGCTGGAACAGCGCGAGAACCAGACGGCGACCGGACGCACCCTGCGCTTCCACGTCCCCGGCTGGCCCGGCCACCTACCCGGGCAGCACGTCGACGTCCGGCTCACCGCGGACGACGGCTACCAGGCCGTGCGCAGCTATTCCCTGGCGGCTCCCGCCGACGGCGAGACGGTCGAACTGGGGGTGCAGTCCACACCGGGTGGAGAGGTCTCCCCGTACCTGGCCGAGGTTCTGCCGGTGGGCTCGCAGGTCGAGATGAAGGGCCCGCTGGGCGGCTGGTTCGTGTGGGACGGCACGTTCGACGGCCCGCTGCTGCTCGCCGGCGGCGGCAGTGGGGTGGTGCCCCTCATGGCCATCCTGAGGGCCCGCCGTCAGGTGCGCTCGGACGCGCCGTGCACGCTGCTGTACTCCGTCCGCACCCAGGGCGAGCTCTGGTACGCCGACGAGCTGGCCGCCGCGCCGCCTTTCCTGTCGGTGCGCGTCCTCCACACCCGTCAGGCGCCACCGGGATCCGCTCGCCCCGTCGGGCGGATCGCGGCCGCGGACCTCGACGGTCTGTCGGCGCCCTCGGGCAGCCGCTGCTACGTCTGCGGGCCCACCGGCTTCGTCGAGCACACCAGTGACCTGCTGCTCGCCGCCGGACACCCGGCCGACCTGATCCGCACCGAACGCTACGGCTGACCCGTACCCACACAGGAACGCGACCTGAGGAGACCGACGTGACCCAGCACCGCCCCTCCTACCTCGACGGGAACGCTCTGGCCGGTCCTCTCTCCGAGGTGTTCGCCGTCGATCCCACGACCGCCTGGCGCCTGTGCCCAAGGTGCCGGATGCCCTCCACCTTGGGTCAGCTGCACGTCTACGGGCCCGAGCCCGGCCTCACGGGCCGCTGCCCCGGCTGCGCCGACATCGCCCTGCGCGCCGTCGCCCAGCCCGGCCACCTCTGGGTCCAGCTCGGCAGTGGGGGCGGCGCGTTCCGCTTCGCCCTGCCGAACGGCGTGGGCGGGTACACGTAGGGAGCCCGCTGCCGCTGGGGCATGCCTGTCCACCTGCAGCGGGGCGCCCGTGAAGTCGCCGCACGCGGAGGTCAGGCGACCGGCTCGCACAGCGGGCGGGCGGCGAGTGCCTCGAGGCGGGCCGCCCATCCCTGTCGGTCGTCCTCCTGCGGCCCGGACGTCCTGGCCTGCCTGACCACCGCCAGGCGTCGCCGCAAGAGGTCCTCGACGACCCTGCCACGCGCGTCCGCCGCCACCTCGTCCGCCCGCCGGAGGGCAGCCTCCGTCACGGGCCGGACCCGTCGCAGCACCGCGCGGCGCAGCTGCTCGACCTCGGCCGCCACCACGGGCGACTCCTCCAGTTCGGCGGCGATCCGCGCACGGTACTCGTCGGCCAGGGTGCGAGCCCGCTCGCGTTCCGCGAAGGCGCGCGCCAGCGCCGCGCCGGGCCCGTCCGAAGCGTCCGCGACCGCCCGTGCGCCGGTTTCCCGCACGGCGGCCCAGGCCTCGGCCTCGGCTGCGGCGACCGTCGCCCGCACGGCGTCCGGGCCTTCGTCCGCGGCCCGGGTGAGTGCCAGATCCACGGCCTCCGCTACCCCGCGACGTGTCCCGGCGGCCAGAACGCACGGCAGGCACTCCCCGCCCACGTCCTCGGCCCCGCAGTGCACGCAGGCGTCACCGGCGGGAACCGTCTCCTCCGCACGGGCCGCCGTCCTTCGCGCGGTCAGGGCGCGGTCACGTCGTTCCTTCAGGGCCACAGCCGCCTCGTGGCGCGCCCGGTCCCGGGTCACCTGACGTTCCCAGCGGTCCCGGAGCTCGGTGTCCACCAGGATTTGCCGTTCCGCCGCGGGCGCGGCGGGATGCCGCCGGGCCACCTCCGCGGCAGCCGTCCGGCGCGCGCCGCGACGATCCGCGACCAGGCACGTGCAGCTCTCGCACTCGGCGCCGACGTCGAGCCGGAGGCCGTCGTCGCACAGCACCGACCAGCACCCGGCCCGTTGCGGCAGGCCCCGGCCGATCAGCCAGGCGGCGAAGTCGCGGACCGGCACGCCGCCCTGGGCGTTGAGCCTGCGCTGCAGACGAGCGGCGAGGGCATGCTGTGCGGCCGCGGCGGAGCCCAGGAGGCCCTTCAGCCTCAGCAGCTCGGCCCGCACGACGCCGGTCAGCCACCGTGCGCGCCCAGTGGCCAGACGGGCCCACAGCCAGGCCACCGGGGCCAGAGCCACCTCCAGTCCTGCTGGGAGAGGGAGCCCGGCCGTTGCCGCCGACGTGTGGTGCCTGGTGCCGGTTCGCGGCTTCTCCCCGCGCAGCGGGACACCTCCTCGGCCACCGTCCGCGGTCAGGTTCCGGGTGTCGGCGGCGGGGCGATCCTCGCGTGCGGGCGCGCGTTCCCGCAGACGGCCTCCGCCCCTGACGGCGGAGCCGGAAAAACCGGAAGACAACCTGGTGATCGACGAGGACCGGGGGACCACAGGAGCGTGGTCGGTGTGGAACTCTGCAGGGCCGTCGGCGGCTGCGGAATCCGGGACTCCGTGCGGCACTTGGGGAAACGCGTTTTCGGGCGAGTTCGAATCACTGGATGCAGAGACATCGTCGGTCACACAGGCGTCGAAGCCCAACTGCTGCCACCCCGGCCCCGACAGCCGTACGGTCTCCTCGTCGTCCCCGGCAGCACAGGAGCAGGAACAGCCACAGGTGGTGGCGGAGTTCGGCTCGGGCACGTGCTCCGGCTCGACCGCGGTCTGCTCCCCGGCGTCGTCCGTACCACTGGCGTCGTCAGTACCACCGGCGTCGTCAGTACCAAGCCGCGCGTACGCGGCCGCGACCGGCAGCACACGCAGCCGGTCCCGTCCGGGCCGGTCGCCCGCGACGACTTCCAACAGCCCCGCGTCCACCAGCCGGTCCACGACCCGGGCAGCGGCCGGCACCGCGCATCCCAGCAGCCCGGCGACGGTCACGTCCGCACGCAGCCAGCCGTCCTCGCGTCCCGCCACGCCGGTCGGGCCGACGGGGAGGCGTCCGGCACGCATGCGGACCCAGCCGTCGCCCCGTGCCTCGAGCACGAGCAGCAACCCGGCCAGCCGCAACGCGGACGCGCCATGACCACGGAAACGAGCCAATTCTCCCGCCGGTACCGGGGACTTCCCCGGTACCGCCCAGCCGGGGCCGAACAACGCCTCGCACAGGCGGAGGAGCGTGGCGAGTTCCGTTCGGGAGAGCGCCAGCGGGTCGCTCGGACTGCCGACCGTCCGGGCGGCGGCGAACGGCCGGAGGCGCCACAGCAGGCCCTCCACGAAGCCGTCCGCGCCGCGCAGGGGCTCGACCTCGGCGGCGCCGTCACGGAGTTCGGGCAGGACGGTGTGGTTGATGTGCGAGGTGCTGCAGCCCAGCCAACGCCCCAGCTCGGACGTGGTGAGGGTCGCGTGGCCGCTTGCCGCGTTGGTCTTCGCGAGGAGCACCATGGCGGCCGTCCGGGCCGAGTGGGGGGCGTCGCTCAGGGTGGGGTGCTGCAGCAGGGCGTGGATCGCGGTGCGCAGTGCGGTGCGCATGGAGCGGCCGAGGCAGAGCGGGTGTCCGGGGGCCGCCTGGGGAGCGGGGCCGGGCTGGTCGGCCGGCGTGTTCCGCGGCGTGTTCCGCGGCGTGTTCCGCGGCCCGTTCGCGGCGGCGCGGGGGGGCGGCTGAGCCGTTCGTCGGGCCGGTCGGTGCGCGACGTCAGCCATCGAAGGGACGATCACGGTGGCGCATGCTCCATAATGAGAGTGAGGAATGAGGGGTTACCCAGTGCCGCAGCCCGTCCGGCCGGGAAGCTTGGAGTGAGGGCTGGGCGCATGGAGATGTCAGGTCAACTGACCTCATCTCCCCTCGCGTAGGCGCGGTGTGGTCCGGGCGATGTCCGGACCACACCGCGCCTCGTTCCGTGTTCGTCGAGGCGGGTGCCTCCGGCCGGGACCAGGCACGGGCTGAGCCGCGCGGGCACCATTACGGCGGGCGGGCCGGGAGGGTGTGCATACTGGTGGGGTCCTTGCGATTCACGCCGGCGTATCCGGCGTGGGAGAGAGCGGCGGTCTTCCTTGCGGAGGCCGCCGTTCTTGCTTGTGGGCGCGGGCCCGCTCACTGGACGAAGGGGTCCGGGATGCGGGTGATCCACGACCCGAGCGGCAGTTTGAAGATGTGGTGCGGCCCGTGGGAACTGTCGATCAGCCACTGCGCCGCCTGCCCGAGGGTGTGGGTGACGTGGGTGGCGTTCGGCACGACCCAGACGCTGCTCTCGGGGGTGCAGTCCCCGCTCTCCAGGGCCGCGCGGACGGTCGTGATGGCGTGCGCGAGCCAGCTGGGGAAGGTCCGTTCGGGATGGCCTCCGACGCCTTCGGTGAGCCAGAGGCCCTGAAGGCTGTTGGCGACCTTGAGCAGGATGACGTCGTGGTGGGTGAGGTCGTGGAGGTCGGCGAGGTCGGCGTCCGCCAGGCGGTGCAGCAGCGAGACGGGGGCGCCCGCGGCCTGGGCGACGAGACGCACCGCCGGTGAGTCGCCGAGCTGCCGGATCTCGAAGGGGTGGGGCAGTGCGGCAGCCCAGGCGCCGACCGGGATCCGTACCGCGGTCAGGTCGTGGCCGGTGGAGCGGGCCGCGTAGGCGGCTGCCTCCTGCTGCGTGTGCGTGACGAACGAGCCCTTCGAGTCGACCCACACGGTGGTGTGGGGGTTGGCCTCGCCGCCGACGAGAGCGTCCCTGACGGTGTTGAGGGCGAGGATCTGCCAGAGGTCGAGTTCCTTGACGTCCTTGGGGTCGCGTCGTTGGCCGGGCCAGACGATCTGGTTGAGGAAGGCCAGCGCCTTCACGACGATGACGTCCTCGCCTTCGAGCGCGTGCGGGTCGAGGAGACCTCGTTCTATGGCCAGGCGGGCCCAGCGGGCGTTGACGTCCGCCGCGGTGGACACCGCGTGGGGCGAGCGTCCGCGTCGTGTCTCGGTCGGTGCACCCATGGTTCTGGTTCTCCTGTCGGGCCGGCGGTGGTGCGTCAGGCGCAGGGACGTCTGACGTAGCCAGATGTTACGCCGTATCAACGGCCTCCTGAGCCAAGTCCCCTGATTAGGCGTTTCGTGCGTTTCTCACCTTTCAGTCGTTCGTTCGAACTGTCACGCCGTGTTGATAGATCCGTGGATGATGCAAGGATCGATTCGATCAGCGAGGCGAGGGGCGGATGGATGGATAGCTACCTAGCTAGCTAGGTGGATAGGTGGATAGGTAGCTATCTACCTATCGAGCTGCCTATCGGGCTACCTACTTGTCTGCCTATGAGTGCAGGTCAGGGCAATGAAAGAGGGCCCCCTGGCTGTCTGCCAGGGGGCCCTCAAGGGCGATCTGCTCGCGTCTACTCGTCCGGGAAGGCCAGCGGACCGTCGTTCTCGAGCTCCTTCAACAGCGCCTGGACCACCGCGCTGGACACGTGAACGGCGGTGCGCGGGCGACCGGCTCGTTTCATTTCGTGTGGCAATGCGCGCACTTTTGACGCCACATCCGGGCCCAGTCGGTAGGTGGACTGCTTGCCCTTCGAACCGACGTTGCCTTCGGTCAGGTATTTTTCTGCGAGACTGACCTGTTCGTCGAGCGTCTCGGGCAGATGACGCCGGAAGGCCGCGTCCACGTAGTGCGCCTGCGTCATCCGCTTCCCGGTGGCGTCCGTGTCGTCGACCGCGCGACGGGTCAGCTCCTCGGCGAGGCCCTCGGCGAGCCGCACGGGGACCGCCTGCCAGTTCCTCGTGCCGAGCTGCAGGTCGAGCATCGAGCCCTTCCAGGAGGTAGCCACCGCCCGGTGGGCCTCGCTGCCTTCCGGCTTCGCCTTCCGGCGGCGCTCGCTGTCCTTCGCCTTGCGGGCCGGCGCCGCGGACTTCTGCTGCACCGGCTCTTCCGCGGGGGCCTGCTGCGCGGGGGCCTGGTCCGCGGCGGGGGCCGCGTCGGAGGGTGCGGGTTGCGGCTCCGGCTCCGGCCGGGACGGCTGCGCGGGTTCCGGCTGCGCGGGTTCCGGCTGCGCGGGCGCGGGCGGCGTCACTGCCTGCGGGCCCAGCGGCTCCAGGGGCTCCAGCGGCCTCTGGGGCGCGCGGGGCTTCTGCGGCGGCTGGGCGACGGGCTGTTCGCGCACCGGTGTTCCGGCCGTCGGCTGGGGCGCGGGAGGAGCCGCCTGCTCCGGGACGGTCGGCGCGGCTGTGGTCGGCGCCGGTGCGGGTGCGGCGGCCTTGGCGTCCGCCTCGGCCTGCTGCTGGGCCGTCTCCTGGGAGGGCTCCTCGGCAGGTTCGGCCTGGGGCTCGGGCTTCTGGGCGGTGTCGGGCGTCGCTGCGGGAGGCGTGACCACAGGGGCCGTGGCGTTGCCGAAGACCGAGTTGCTGATCAGGTCTTCCGCCCCGGCGAAGGCGGGGCCGGCCATCAGCGCGTCGACCGCCGGCGCCTGCCTACGCTTCCTGCCTCCGCTAGGCATTGGCCGTCACCGCCGCCTCCTGGTCGTCCTGGACACGCGGTGCCGGGAGGTCCCACTGGTCCCGGGGGGTGCGCAGGCGTGTCAGGAGCTCGTTGGCCAGCGCCGCGTAGACGCGCCCCACTCCCCCGGCGTTGGAGACCGCGGCCGGGACGCCGTCGGCGTAGGCCCGCGAGATCAGCCGGTTCTTGCGGACGCGGCTCTTGAAGGGCAGGAGACCGCCCTTGAGCATCATGTCCTGGACGTGCAGGTCCTCGATGGCCTCGGAGGCGGGCGGGTTGGCCCGGTTGAGGAAGGCGCCCAGGAAGACGGGCCGGTGGTCGTCCGAGGCTTCGGAGAGACGCTGCACGGCGGCTCGCAGGACCAGCGCTCCCTTGACCGTGGCGTACTCGGGGTTGCACAAGGTGACGACGGCATCGGCGGCCTTGAGGCCCACCAGGTTGAGGGAGGAGACGGCCGGCGGCGTGTCGATCAGACAGATGTCGTACTCCGACGCCGCGGAGGCCAGGAGGTCCCGGAGCAGCCCCATGTGCTGCTTGTCGGACGTCACGAACATCTCCTGGGCCCGCGTCATGGTGTGCTCGAGCGACGCGAGGACGCCGAGGGTGCCGGCACCGTCGAAGGGGTCCAGCATGGCGGAGACGTCCTGCACGTGCGGAAGGACGTCGGGCTTGCCGATGCCCTGGAGCGCCGCCTGCATGAGCCATCCGAGAGAGTGCTCACCCTGGTCGGGAGTCAGGTTCACACCCAGCGCAGAGCCGGCCTGAGCCTGCGGCTCGAGGTCGACGATCAGGGTCCGCTGGCCGTTGAGGGCCAGCGTGGCGCCGAGATTGACCGTGGTGGTCGTCTTGCCGACGCCTCCCTTCTGAGAAGGAATGGCGAGTGTGAGCATGTGCTCCTCCTTGGTGTCCTTGCGACTGGGCGACATCCTACGTCGTGATGTTGAAAGAGAGGCTTAGGCGGCCAGAGTGGCGGAGAAAGTCCGACATGCCTGGTCGATAGTCGTCACGGCGTGAAAGTAGACCGCCGACTCTTCCAGCTCCTCGATCAGAGGGCGGTCGCGCGGGCCCGCGAGAGGCCAAGTGGGCGCAGGACAAACCTAGTTGAGGAACACGCCGTCAGGACGCAGGCATCGCCTTCGTGAGGGATGGAAGGCGAGGAGACGGCCTCGGTGGGTTGGCGAGCGGAAGAAGGATCCGCGGAGTGGCTGACGGGCGAGCTCACGCCGTGGTGCCACGGAGGGGCGAGCGACAGAACGTTCACGCGGAGGGTGGGGTGAGCGCTGGAAGGGGGCGAGGAGCGCATGCAGGGCTGGATGAAGCGCTTGTCGAGGAGCCGCATGGAGGAAAGCCAGGATGACGGCCGAGCAAGTGGGCGAGCTGAAGAGATGGTGAACACGCGAGAGAGCTGACTGAAGAGAGGAGAGGCAGGCAGGCAGGCAGGCACGCGAGTGGAGTGGAGAAAAAGCGAGGTGAGGAGTGAGAGAGGTGGTAGGAGGAGTGGCGTGATGAGCGACTGGTGAGCAGATGGGAGAGAGGGCAAGCGCAGTACAGCAATGGCTGCAGAGAAAGTAAGAGGGCGGGAAGATCGGTTGGTGAGCTAGATGCATGGACGCATGCATGGCTAGCTAACTACCTAGCTACTTGGATATCTAGATAGCTAGCTACCTCTCTAGCTGCCTATATAGCTAGCTATCTAGATATCTCTCTACCTATCGAAGCAGCTACCGAGATACCTCTTAGAGAGGCTATCGATCTGCCTATCTCTCAAGATACTGGCAAGGCTACCCGTTGCCATATTGGGCAACCTACTTGCGTACCTATATTTCTGCCTACAGAGATACCTATATCTGCAGGTCAGAGAGTTACTGCGGCTGGTTGCCGTGCTTCCGGGAGGGCTGCTCGACGTACTTGGTGCGCAGGACGTCGAGCGCGTCGATCAGTCTCGCTCGTGTCTCCGCAGGGTCGATGACGTCGTCGACCAGGCCGCGTTCGGCGGCGTAGTACGGGTGCATGAGCTGTTCCTGATACTCCTTGATGTGCCGCTTCCGGGCGGAGTCAGGGTCGGCCGCGGCAGCGATCTCGCGGCGGAAGATGACGTTCGCAGCGCCTTCCGCACCCATCACGGCGATCTCGTTTCCGGGCCATGCCAGCGAGAGGTCGGAGCCGATGGAGCGTGAGTCCATGACGATGTAGGCGCCCCCGTAGGCTTTCCGGAGGATCAGCTGGATGCGCGGAACGGTGGCGTTGCAGTAGGCGTAGAGGAGCTTCGCTCCGTGCCGGATGATGCCCTCGTGTTCCTGCGATACCCCGGGGAGGAAGCCCGGAACGTCCACCAGCGTCACGAGCGGGATGCTGAACGAGTCGCAGAACTGGACGAAACGAGCCGCCTTCTCGCTGCTCTTGATGTCCAGGACACCGGCGAGCGCGGCGGGCTGGTTGGCGACGATGCCGACCACGTGACCGTCCAGACGGGCCAGGCAGCACACCACGTTGGGCGCCCAGGCCTCGTGCACCTCGAAGAAGTCGCCGTTGTCGACGAACTCCTCGATGACCGCGCGGATGTCGTACGAGCTCTTCGGGTCGGCCGGCACCATGTCGCGCAGTGCCGGGGTGAGCCGGTCGGGCTGGTCGGCACCGGGCTGCACGGGCGGCAGCTCGCGGTTGTTGGAGGGCAGGAAGGACAGCAGGTAGCGGACGTCGGCGAGGCAACTGTCCTCGTCGTCGTAGGTGAACTGGGCGACGCCGGAGAGGGACGCGTGCGTGTCCGCACCGCCCAGCTCGTCCTGGCTGATCTGCTCACCGGTGACGGCCTTCACGACGTCCGGCCCGGTGATGAACATCTGTGAGGTCCCGCGCACCATGAACACGAAGTCGCTCAGCGCCGGGGAGTAGGCCGCACCGCCCGCGCAGGGACCCATCATCACGCTGATCTGCGGGATGACCCCGGAATTGCGGACGTTGCGCTGGAAGATGCCGCCGTAGCCGGCGAGAGCGGTCACGCCTTCCTGGATGCGCGCTCCAGCGCCGTCACAGAGGCCCACGACCGGAGCTCCAGCGGCGGCGGCCATGTCCATGATCTTGTGGATCTTCTCGGCATGCGCCTCGCCGAGGGAGCCGCCGAAGATCCTGAAGTCGTGGGCGTACGCGAAGACGACACGGCCGAACACCCGGCCCCAGCCGATGACCACGCCGTCGGTGTACGGGCGTCTGTCCTCCAGGCCGAAACCGCTCGCCCGGTGTCTTCGCAGCCCCTCGACCTCGGTGAACGCGCCGTCGTCGAAGAGGAGCGCCAGCCGCTCCCGGGCGGTGAGTTTGCCCTTGGCGTGCTGCGCCTGGGTGGCTTTCTCACTCGGGCCCCGGCTCACTGCGGCGCGGATGGCCGCGAGCTCGGCGACCGTGCCACGCGGCTGCCGGACCGGCTTGTCGTGCAGGGCGGTCATGGGGCTCCCCTTCCGGCCGAGTTGGCCAACAAGGCCCGAGTCTGCGCCGTCCCGCTCGAAGCCGGTCGGAGCGCCGGTCGAAGCGTGACCGCGCGGGCGCCTTCCGGCGTCACGCGAGCCGCCGTCGAGGTGCGGGCGGGAGGCTCGGCTTGCTTCGGGACGGCCTGCTGCGAGGTCTCCCGGTGCACTGGACCGCCCGCCGGCCCCGCTCCGTCCCCCTCCGGAGTCGGCGGGCGTTCGTCATCGGTCCTCCGGGCGCGAACGCCTGGGGGACCGATGACGACGCCAGTGCCGGCGGATCCTCAGCAGCGGATCCTCAGTAGCGGTAGTGGTCGGGCTTGTAGGGGCCTTCGACCTCGACGCCGATGTAGGCGGCCTGCTCGGGACGGAGCTTGGTCAGCTTCACACCC
>NZ_JBEYUK010000047.1:0-26832 GCF_040643475.1 Streptomyces sp. NPDC047130
CGTCCCCCCCCCCGTCTCCCCCCACCCCCCGCGCGCCCCCCCCGCCCGGCCGCCGGGGCGGGGGCGTCGCGCGTGGGGGCGTCTGCCGCCCTGCGGGGTGGCCGACGGGAGTCCGGGAAGGGGACGGGGCGGGGGAACGGAACGGTGCTGTCCGCCTGGGCTGTGCTCGCGCCGCGCCGGGGCGGGGTCACACGTACGGTGCGGTCGGCCGGACCGTGGTGGTGCGGGCCGCTCGCCGCGGAGGGTGCCGCCCTGCGCCCGCTCCCGGTGAGCCCGTGCCGCACGGGCGGATCGGCAGAGCCCGTGTCGCACGGGCGGGTCGGCGCGGGGCCGGGGGAGGGTCCTGTCGCGGGAACCGCCGCACCCCCCGCGGAACGGGGGGCCGGGACGACGGCGGTTCCCGCGATGACGCGGAACCGGGTCAGGACCGGGCATCGCGCACGTCGGCCGAGTCGCGGGGAGCCGCTCCCGCCCTCACCGACGACCACCACGATGCCGGACCCGTGTTAAGCCCGTGCTGCGCGCACATGACGCGCGAGTACCACTTACCGCAACGCGCCCCCGCACCGCCGCCGGAGCCGGGCGCGGACCCTCAGCGCTCCCCGCCCTTGGCGAGGAACGACAGCAGGTCCTGCCGGCTGACGACCCCCGTCGGCTTGCCGTCCACCAGCACGATCGCCGCGTCCGCGGACCCCAGCACCGCCATCAGGTCCTCGACCGGCTCGCCGGACCCCACCTGCGGCAGCGGGGCCGACATGTGCCGCTCCAGCGGGTCGTTCAGCTCCGCCCGCTTGGTGAACAGCGCGTCCAGCAGTTCCTTCTCGACGACGGAGCCGACGACCTCCGCCGCCATCACGTCCGGGTGCCCCGCCCCCGGCTTGACGATCGGCATCTGCGAGACGCCGTACTCGCGCAGCACCTCGATGGCCTGGCCGACCGTCTCGTCCGGGTGCATGTGGACCAGCGACGGCATGCCGCCGTCCTTGTCGTCCAGCACGTCGGAGACGCGCGCGCTCGGGCCCGCGTCCTCGAGGAAGCCGTAGTCGGCCATCCACTCGTCGTTGAAGATCTTGCTCATGTACCCGCGGCCGCTGTCCGGCAGCAGCACCACGACCACGTCGTCCGGGCCGAGCTTCCTCGCGACCTCGAGCGCGCCCACCACGGCCATGCCGCAGGAGCCGCCCACCAGCAGGCCCTCCTCCTTGGCGAGGCGACGGGTCATCCGGAAGGAGTCCTTGTCGGAGACGGCGACGATCTCGTCGGCCACCGTCCGGTCGTAGGCGCTGGGCCAGAAGTCCTCGCCGACGCCCTCGACCAGGTACGGGCGGCCGGAGCCGCCGGAGTAGACCGAGCCCTCCGGGTCGGCGCCGATCACCTTGACGCGGCCGTCGCTCGCGTCCTTCAGGTAGCGGCCGGTGCCGGAGATGGTGCCGCCGGTGCCCACGCCCGCGACGAAATGGGTGATCTTCCCCTCCGTCTGCTCCCACAGCTCGGGGCCGGTCGAGTGGTAGTGGGAGAGCGGGTTGTTCGGGTTGGAGTACTGGTCCGGCTTCCAGGCGCCGGGGATCTCCCGGACCAGGCGGTCGGACACGTTGTAGTACGAGTCCGGGTGCTCAGGGTCGACGGCGGTCGGGCAGACCACGACCTCCGCGCCGTACGCCCGCAGCACGTTGATCTTGTCCGTGCTGACCTTGTCGGGGCAGACGAAGACGCACTTGTAGCCCTTCTGCTGCGCCACGATGGCCAGGCCCACACCGGTGTTGCCGCTGGTCGGCTCGACGATGGTGCCGCCCGGCTTCAGCTCGCCGCTCTGCTCCGCCGCCTCGATCATCCGCAGGGCGATGCGGTCCTTCACGGAGCCGCCGGGGTTGAAGTACTCGACCTTGGCGAGGACCGTGGCCTCAATGCCCTCGGTCACCCTGTTGAGCCTCACCAGCGGCGTGTTGCCGACGAGGCTGATCATCGAGTCGTGGAATCGCACCGTTGTCTCCGGTCGCTGTGGTCAATGAATTCGGTGGCCCCCAGCCTACGGGCCCGCCGCGGGCCATGACGCAGAGTCGCCGACTCGTCACGATCACGATTGACGGACCGCCCCCGCGGGGCAAGCAAGGAGTACAGGGCGTGACGGGCCCGTCGGCGACGAGGAGGTGGCGGCGAGGGATGTCGAGCATGTCGAGGGCACGCGTGGCCCGGCGGATCGCGGCCGGCGCCGCGTACGGCGGCGGCGGGATCGGCCTGGCCGGCGCCGCGGCCGCCGGGCTTCTGCTGGCCGAGATCCACCTGGCCCGGCGCACGGTGACCAACGGGCACGACCCGCACGTCCCGAACGCCGACGGCCTCTACGGCGCCGGTTTCGCCGCCCCGGACCGCCCGCCGCTGCGGCTGGCGATGCTGGGGGACTCCACCGCCGCCGGGCAGGGCGTCCACCGGGCGGGCCAGACCCCCGGCGCGCTGCTCGCCTCCGGGCTGGCGGCCGTCGCCGAGCAGCCGGTGCTGCTGCGGGTGGTGGCCGTGCCGGGGGCGACCTCGGACGACCTGGACCGGCAGGTGTCCGAGGCGGTCGCCGAGGAGGCCGGGCCGCCGGACGTCTGCGTGATCATGGTCGGCGCCAACGACGTCACCAGCCGGACGCCGGCCACCCGCTCGGTGCGCTGCCTGGCGGCCGCCGTGCGCAGGCTGCGGACCACGGGGGCGGAGGTGGTCGTCGGCACCTGCCCGGACCTCGGCACCATCGAGCCCATCCAGCAGCCGCTGCGCTGGCTGGCCCGGCGGACCTCGCGGCAGCTCGCCGCCGCCCAGACCATCGGCGCGGTGGAGCAAGGCGGGCGGACCGTCTCGCTGGGCGACCTGCTCGGCCCCGAGTTCGCCGCCCACCCGCGCGAGCTGTTCGGCCCCGACGCCTACCACCCGTCCGCCGAGGGCTACCAGACGGCGGCCATGGCGGTGCTGCCCACCGTCTGCGCGGCGCTGGGACTGTGGCCCGCCGAGGAGGAGCGGCCGGACGCCACCCGCGACGAGGGCTTCCTGCCGGTGGCCCGGGCCGCCGCGGAGGCGGCCGGCGAGGCGGGCACCGAGGTGACGGCGGCCTCGCCGGGCGGGGTGCGCGGGGCCTGGGCGATGCTCAAGCGCCGTCGCCGCCGCCGGGTGAACCCCCCGCCGGTCCACGAGCCGGCCCGGCAGGGCTCCACGCGGGCGTGAGGACGCGCGGAGCGGCGCGAGGCGCCGGTGACGCGGAAGGCGTTCGCCCGACCGGGCATAAGCACCGGGCGTAAACCGTTGCGTCGTGGCAAGGGGGAGGGAAAGATCCTACCCAGGCAGTAGAGCCATGTTTTTGCCTGTCCATTACTCTTGAGGCCAAGGCCACGCAGGGTGGCCATGGAGGAGTGAAATGAGGAGCAGCAACCCGGTCTTCTCGCGACGGGGGTTCAGCCGCGACAACGGCTACGCGGGCTTCAACACCGCGCCGCAGGCCGGGGGAGCAGCTGTCGGCACGCAGGGTGCCAACCCCTACGCGCAGAACCCGTACGCGCAGAACCCCTACGCCCAGCCGGACGCCGCCTACGGCGCGCCCGAGCAGGCCCCGGTCACCGCCGGCCGCATGACGATGGACGACGTCATCATGCGCACGGCGAGCACGCTCGGCGTGCTGATCGTCACGGCCGCCCTCTCCTGGGCGCTGCTGCCGGTCGACATGGCCAACATCAACCGGTCGTACGGCATCGCCATCGGCGCGGCCCTGATCGGCTTCGTGCTGGCCATGGTCCAGTCCTTCAAGCGCAAGGCCTCGCCCGCGCTCATCCTGACCTACGCGGCCTTCGAGGGTGTCTTCCTCGGTGTGCTGTCCAGCGTCGTCGACACGCACATCGCGAGCGGCGCGGCCATGCAGGCCGTGCTGGGCACGATGGCGGTCTTCACCGCGGTGCTGGTCGCGTACAAGATGCGCTGGATCCGCGTGAACCGGCGCTTCGCCGGCTTCGTCATGGCGGCCGCGCTGGGCTTCGTCCTGCTGATGATGGTCAACATGCTGTTCGCCGTCTTCGGCGGCGGTGACGGCCTCGGCTTCCGCAGCGGCGGCATGGGCATCATGTTCGGCATCATCGGCGTGCTCCTGGGCGCGTGCTTCCTGGCCCTCGACTTCAAGCAGGTCGAGGACGGGATCGCGTACGGCGCCCCGCGCGAGGAGTCGTGGATGGCGGCCTTCGGTCTGACGCTGACCCTGGTCTGGATCTACACGGAGTTCCTCCGTCTGATCGCGATCCTGAACAGCAACGACTGATCGCCCCACGCGTGAGGAAGGGCCCCGGGGTCTCCCCGGGGCCCTTCCGGCGTCCGCGGGGCGTGCGGTGGGCGAGGGGCGGGCTAGGCTCGTGGTGTGGTTGATACGACGCCTTTGACCCGAGCCGTGGAACAGTTCGCCGACCGGTTGCGGGCGGCGCCGCAGAGCCGCCTGCAGCGCGGAGCCGCGGGGGAGGCCCTGGGGGTCGCCCGGGAGCTCGCCGCGCGGGCGCAGCGGCTGGAGGCGCCGGGGGAGGCGCCGCGGGAGATGCCGGACGCGGGCATGTTCGCGGTCGCCGACCAGCTGACGGTCGCCGCGCACGACCTCGCGGTGGTGGCCCCCGACGACGGTGCCGTCGCCGAGGCCACCCGCCTCGTCGCCGAGGCCCAGCGCCGAGCCTCGGTCTGACGCCCCGGGGCGCCACCGGCACCGGCCGGCTCGCCCCACCCTTGGCCCGCCCCCTTCCGGGAGGCGCCGAGGTCCGGTTCCGGTCAGGGGCGGCGGCGGGAGGGGGCGAAGCCGCCGGTGGCGTGGACGGCGTTGACGCCGACGATGCCCAGCCAGGCGACGAGCAGCCCCGGCAGCCCCGACGTCCCCGCCCCGATCGCGGACAGCGGCACCGCCAGCACCAGCGACACCACCCCGAACCCGTACCGGTCGCCCCACCCGGACCCCGCCGCCGGTGCGGGGACCCTGGCCGGCGGCGGCCCGGGGACCCGCGCCGCGACGACCCGTTCCTCCCCGTCCCGCCGCCGCATCCGCCGCTCGACCTTGTCGAGGAACGACTCCACCAGCGCGTCCTCGTACTCCGGGCCGAGCTCCCTGCGCGCCGCCAACGTCGCGGCGAGTTCCTGCGCCGTCTCGCCCCGCGTGCGGGCGCCCGCGTCCATACCGGTCATACGCGGCAGGCTAGAGGCGGCGCGGCCGGGCGTCAGTAGGGCTAACCCCCCTCTGCGGGCGAACCCTCGGCGGGCGAGCCCTCGACGGGCGAGCCCTCGGCGGTCTCCGCGAAGGAGACGTCCGCCTCGCACTCCGGCGGCATCTCCGCCGCCGAGGTCGCGCACGTCGCGGGACGCGGCGGGACCGACTCCCCGGGCGACCCGGTCTCCGTGGCGTCCGACGGCGAACAGCCCGCCGCCGCCACGGTGACGCACAGGACGAGCGCGGCCCAGGCCGTGGCCGGGCGCGGACGTGGGTGACCCGGGCGAGCCGTGCGAGCCGTGTGAGTCATGTGGTGTCTCCCCTCTCCCCAGGGCCTGTCCGGCCCCGGGGGAAACCTGCCACAGTCCGCGGCGGAAGGGGTGCCCGAACCGTGAAGATCGATCTTTCTCCGCGGGACGCACTCCCCCCTCCCGCGGCCGCGGCGGCCTGCATAGGGTCGTGCGGAGTGTTCCGCGCGGAGAGGGAGTATGCATGAGCACCACCGGGAGCACCGCCGACGCCCGGCTGCGGGCGCTCTTCGAGGGCCGGCGGCTCACCCCCACGCAGCGCCGCATCGCGCACTGCATGGTGGGCCGCGCCGCCGAGGTGCCGTACCTGTCGAGCGTGGAGGTGGCCGAGCTGGCCGGGGTGAGCCAGCCGTCGGTGACCCGCTTCGCGGTGGCGCTCGGCTTCGACGGCTATCCGGCGCTCCGCCGCCACCTGCGCGAGGTGGTGCCCGCGTCCCCGGCCGGGCGGCCGCCGTCCGAGGAGAAGGCGGAGTCCAACGCCTACCAGCGGGCCGTCGAGGAGGAGATCGCCAACCTGCGCCGCCTCGCGGACGCGCTCGCCGACCCGGCCCCCGTCCGGGAGGCGGGGCGGCTGCTCGCGGCCTCCCGCCCGCTGCCCGTGCTGGGCCTGCGGGCCGCCGCCGCCCAGGCGCGCGGCTTCGCGTACTTCGCCGCCAAGGTCCACCCGGACGTCCGGCCGCTCACCGAGGGCGGCTCGATGCTCCACGACCGGATCGACGGCGCCCGCCGGGCCGGAGCGGACGCGCTGCTCTGCTTCGCGCTGCCCCGGCACCCGAGGGAGACGGTGGAGGCACTGGCCCACGCCCGGGAGGAGGGGCTGACCGTGGTGACCGTCGCGGACTCCGCGTTCGCGCCGGTGGCGCGGGTCTCCGACCTGCTGGTCCCGGCCGCCGTCGGCACCGGCCTGGCCTTCGACACGGCGTGCGGGCCGATGCTGCTGGGCCGGGTGCTGCTGGAGGCCATGTGCGACGGCCTGCCCGAGGCGCAGGCCCGGCTGGAGGAGTTCGACGTCCGCGCGGCGTCCCGCGGACTGTTCGTCGAGTAGCCCTCGGACAGCCCTCGGAAGTCTCGGACAGCCCTCGGAAGCCCTGGGACAGCCTTCCGACAGTCCTCCAAGGCCCTCCGACGGCTCGGCCGTCCTGACGCCGTTTTGACACGCGATGACTACGCTTTCCGTTCGAACGGGTCCGAACGCGGACCGGTCCGCGCACGGCGGACGGGGCGGACGGACCATGAGCCGAGCGCTGGGAGACGAAGGAGGCGGATCGTGGCTCGCGGAGGTCATGGACTGGCTCGGGTGGCCGTGGTCGTACGGGCCGGGGCGGCCCCCCTGTGGTGGCTCGGGCTGCTCGCGGCCGGGGTGGGCGCGGCGCTGCCCGGACTGACGGGGCGGCGGATCGGGTTGTACGCGGGGGCGGCGCTGTTCCTGGTGACCGCCGCCGCGGTGGCCCTCACAGGGCGGAAGCGGTACGCGACGCTGGCGAAGGCCACGTCCAAGGCGGGGCGCAACGACCTGCTGCAGGACCGGGCGGTGTCGGCCCGGCAGTGGCGGCGCGGGCACCGGTGGTGGCTGCTGCTCGCCTTCCTGGCCGCGGTGGGGTCGTCGTGGGCGATGCCGGCGGCCGGCGGGATGGCGCTGGCCGGCGCGGGTGTCGGCCTGTGGCTGAAGGCGGCCTGGCTGGGCCGCCGGGAGCAGGCCGACCAGCTGCTGCTCTGGGTGCGGGTCGACTGGCTGCGGCGCGGCGGCGCCCCGGCCGGGAAGGCCGTCCGGGGCTACCGCGTCACGGGTGTCGCGGCGGGCGACGCGTCCCCCGGAGGGGCGCGGCGCCGCCGTACCGCGGTTCCCGCCTGACCGGGGCGGGACCGTCCGGGCGAGCCCCGGCCGGGACCGGACTCCGGGCGTGCCGGAAGCGGTTCCCGGCCGGGGGTCACACCTCCAGCTCGGACTCGATGCGCTTGAGCTGGTGGCGGGCCATCGCCAGGTTGGAGCGGGTGGCGTCCAGCGCGAGGTAGAGGAACAGCCCGTTCCCGCTGCGGCCCTTGAGCAGCCGGATCAGGTGGTACTGGTCGGTGAGGGTGATCAGGATGTCCTCGATTTCGGACTGGATGCCGAGGTGCTCCATGGTGCGCATCTTGGCGCGCACCACGTCGGTGTTGCCGGCGGCGGCGACATTCAGGTCGAAGTCCTTGCTGCCGCCGAGCGTGCCGAGCGCCATGCCGCTGGTGTAGTCCACCAGCGCGACGCCGGTGGCGCCCTCGATGGTCGTCAGGGCTTCCTTCAGGGCGGTCTCGGTGCTGGACATTGCGGTGTTCCTCTCAACTGTGGGTGGTGGGCGCGGACGCCTCGGTGGTGCGGGGCGGGAGCGCCCGGCTGGTTACGGGCGCGGCCGGTGCGGTGGCGCCGGCGGCGCCGGGGGCCGCGGTGGCCGCCGTGGGGGCCGCCGTGGGGGAGAGGGGGGCGGGTTCGAGGGCGGGAGGGCCGGGGTCGGCGGGATGGGCCGGCTGCCCGTCGACGAGCTCGCCGATCCGGGCGGCGCAGCGACGGCCCTCCAGGTGCAGCCGGCCCAGGTTCACCCCGTCCTCGGCGAGCAGGGTGAGCACGGTGGAGCGGCCGGCGGCGTAGGTGGCCAGGTAGCCGGAGCCGCCGCGGACGACCAGTTCCCGGGGGGCGCCGCGGCCGGTCCCCTCGGCCAGCCGCAGCACGGCGGCGAGGACCGTGGTCGTCAGCGCGGCGGCCTCCTCGGCCGCCACGCCGGGGGCGTCCTCGGCCAGCACCGCGCCGTCGGCCGAGGTGGCGAGGGCGCCGGTCAGCTGGAACATCCGGGAGCGCAGGCGGCGCAGCTCCGCGCGGACCTCGGCCTCCACGGCGAGCGACTGCTTCCTCCCGGCACGCTGCCGGAGCGCGCGGATCACAGGGCCTCCAGGGCGGCGCGCAGTCTGGTGAGCAGGGCGACGTCGGGGTCGGCGAAGTGGGTGGGCGGCACCTGCGACCCGGTGGCGGTCACGGGTGTCCGGGGCGGCGGCACCGCGGGCACCGCCGGCACCGTCGGCGCCACCGGGGGATGCGGCGGCTGCGGCGGGACGGCGCGCGGCGCGGGCGGGGCGGCGGGGGTGCGGCCGGCGCGGTGGCGGCCTCCGCCGGGCGGGCGGGGCGGCAGGGGAACGTCCACGTCGGGGTGGTGGCGGGCCGGCTGCTGGAGGCCGTCGTCCGGCGGGCGGACCGCGGGCCGGGCGGGCTGCGGCGCCAGGGGCGGCAACGGCTGCACGGGCGGCACCACCGGGGCGGGCCGCGGGGCGGGCCGCGGGGCGGACGGTGGCGCGGGCCGCGGGGCAGCCGCGGGCGCCGGACGGGGCCGGGCGGTGGGCTGCTCCGGCAGCGGGGTGGCGGTGTCCGCGGGTGCGGGCGCGGATGCGGATCCGGCCGCGGATGCCGGGGCGGGCGAGGGCACTGCTGCGGCTGCCGGTGCCGGGGCGGGCTCGGCGGGCTCTGCGGGGGCCGGTGGGGACGGCGGCCGTGCGGGGCGGTGGGTGGCGGCGACCAGGCCGGCGGCGGCCAGCCGGCGCAGGTCCACCAGGGTGTGGAAGGCGGGGCGGCCCAGCGCCCGGGCGATGTCGGTGGCGGTGCGCCGGCCGTCCACCAGCTCCATGATCGCCTTGCGGCGCGCACAGACCGGGGCCGGGCCGTCGGAGCGGATCAGGCTCAGCGGGGCGGTGTCGGTGGACGGGTCGGGCCAGATGCGGTTGAGCAGGGAGCGCCGCCGCATGGTCTCCCGTTCCAGCGCCGACACCGGGACCGGCCGCACCGGGCCCATCCAGTGCCAGGCGCCGTAGCGGAAGTGGCCGGGCGCGCTGCTCGGGGCGAGCGCGAAGTAGGCGGCGTCGAAGACGCTCCCGAGGTGGCAGAGCTCCAACTGCCCCTGCGAGAGCATCCCCTGCGAGATCAGCGTGCGGCCGACGGACCGCTCCGGATCCGCCTCCGCGCCCTCCACGGCCCGTCTCCAGCCCTCCGGGTCGATCGCGCCGGCGGCGGTGAGCAGGACGTCGATGCCGGGGGTCGCCGGGCTCTCGGCGTGCACCACCCGGCCCTCGGACAGGTACAGCGTGCCGCGCTCGCGGACCAGGACGCCCGTGGCGTTCTCCGCCGCCAGCCGGTTCAGCATCGGCGAGACGCTGCCCCAGGGGCGCTGCCGGGCGGTGGACGGGTCCCGCACCGGCAGGCGGGGCGGCGGGGGCGGGGGCGTTCCCACGGGGGTCATGCCAGCACCAGCCGTTCCACCAGGTTCCCGAGGCGGATCCGGGCGAGCGCGAGGTTGCCCTCGTCGCGGTCCAGCCACAGGTGGAGGAAGACGTTGCTCTCGTAGGTGGCCCGCAGGAAGCGGAGCACGTGGTAGCTGTCGCGGTTGCTGATGATCACGTCCTCGACCGGGGGGTCGGAGCCGTCCCAGTCGGCGCCCTCGTCGGGGGTGAACGCGCCGTGCTCGGCCGCGAGCCGGGCCAGTTCGGCGGCCTCGGCCGCCGCGGTGTCGTGGTCCTCGCCGCCGGGAGGGTCGCCGACCGTGCCGAGGGGCAGCCCGCTGGTCCAGTCGACCAGGGCGGCGCCCCTGGCCCCGGGCAGCCGCATGACTTCCAGCAGACACTCGTCGATTCCAGGCACGCGTGGTCCCCTCCACCCGGTGTTCGGCTGAACGACGGAGACGTTACGCAGGGATCGCGGACGCGGGTGAGCGTTCTGGCATTTTCCGGCGGAACATGCCGCGCCCCCACTATCGTGGGTCAACTGCCCTCCGGAGCCCTCCTTTTGGCCCCCGTCCGCCCCTGCCGGCCCCGGGAACCGAGGTCCCGCGCGGACAACGGGACACCGTCCGTGCCGTTCCGCGGACACCTCGCCTCCGCAGGCGACGGCTCCCTCCACCGGCCCTCGGGGCCGCCCGCGCGCAGGACGCCGAGGCGGACGGGCGGGCGCGCGCGGCGGGGTGTCCGGGGGCCGGTGCGGGGCGGCTCGGCGGTGTTGACCGGGGATATTCACGTCGACAGGATGTGAATAATCCTCACCGTCGAGCAGGAGGCGTCCGGCATGCCAGCGACCCCCCGCCCCGTCCGCTCCCCCCGCGGAACCGACCTCACCGCCGCCGGCTGGCAGCAGGAGGCCGCCCTGCGGATGCTGCAGAACAACCTCGACCCGGAGGTCGCCGAGCACCCCGACCGCCTGGTGGTCTACGGCGGCACCGGCAAGGCCGCCCGCGACTGGCGCAGCTTCGACGCCATGGTCCGCACCCTCCGCACGCTGAAGCAGGACGAGACGATGCTCGTCCAGTCCGGCCGCCCCGTCGGCGTGATGCGGACCCACGAGTGGGCACCCCGCGTCCTGATCGCCAACTCCAACCTGGTGGGCGACTGGGCCAACTGGGAGGAGTTCCGCCGCCTGGAGGCCCTCGGCCTGACCATGTACGGGCAGATGACCGCCGGATCGTGGATCTACATCGGCACCCAGGGCATCCTCCAGGGCACCTACGAGACCTTCGCCGCCGTCGCCGCGAAGAAGTTCGGCGGCAGCCTGGCCGGCACCATCACCCTCACCGCCGGCCTCGGCGGCATGGGCGGCGCCCAGCCGCTGGCGGTCACCATGAACGAGGGCGTCGCGATCTGCGTGGACTGCGACCCCCGCGCCGTCGAACGCCGCATCGAGCACCGCTACCTGGACGTCCGCGCCGACTCCCTCGACCACGCGCTCCACCTCGCCGTGGAGGCCCGCGACGCCCGTCGCCCGCTGTCCGTCGGCGTCCTCGGCAACGCCGCCGACGTGGTCCCGCGACTGCTCGCCATGGGCGCGCCCGTCGACGTCGTCACCGACCAGACCTCCGCGCACGACCCGCTCAGCTACCTCCCCGTCGGCGTCGAGTTCGACGAGATGGCGTCGTACGCGGCGAAGGACCCGGCCGGCTTCACCACCCGTGCCCGCGAATCGATGGCCCGTCACGTGGAGGCGATGGTCGGCTTCCAGGACGCCGGCGCCGAGGTCTTCGACTACGGCAACTCCATCCGCGGCGAGGCCCGGCTCGCCGGCTACGACCGCGCGTTCGCCTTCCCCGGCTTCGTGCCCGCCTACATCCGCCCGCTGTTCTGCGAGGGCAAGGGCCCGTTCCGCTGGGCGGCGCTCTCCGGCGACCCGGCGGACATCGCGGCCACCGACCGCGCGGTCCTCGACCTGTTCCCGGAGAACGAGTCGCTGGCCCGCTGGATCGAGCTCGCCGGGGAGCGAGTGAAGTTCCAGGGCCTGCCCGCCCGCATCTGCTGGCTCGGCTACGGCGAGCGCGACAAGGCCGGCGAGCGGTTCAACGACATGGTGGCGAGCGGCGAACTGAAGGCCCCCGTGGTCATCGGCCGCGACCACCTGGACTGCGGCTCCGTCGCCTCCCCCTACCGGGAGACGGAGGCCATGCTCGACGGCTCCGACGCCATCGCCGACTGGCCCCTGCTCAACGCCATGGTCAACGTGGCCTCCGGCGCCTCCTGGGTCTCGCTGCACCACGGCGGCGGCGTCGGCATGGGCCGTTCGATCCACGCCGGCCAGGTCACCGTCGCCGACGGCACCCCGCTGGCCGGGGAGAAGATCCGCCGGGTCCTCACCAACGACCCCGGCATGGGCGTCGTCCGCCACGTCGACGCCGGGTACGACACCGCCGGGACGGTGGCCGAGGAACACGGTGTGCGCATCCCGATGCGGGAGGGGGAGGACGCGTGAGCGGGCCCGCCCCCCGCACCGCGCCCGACGGCCCCCGGGGCGCCTCGTTCCAGGAGATGTGGCGGGACCTGGCCGGCATCGGCCGGGACCGC
Source organism: Streptomyces sp. NPDC047130 (assembly GCF_040643475.1). Taxonomy (NCBI): domain Bacteria; kingdom Bacillati; phylum Actinomycetota; class Actinomycetes; order Kitasatosporales; family Streptomycetaceae; genus Streptomyces; species Streptomyces sp. NPDC047130. The sequence goes on from NZ_JBEYUK010000047.1 coordinate 12,340, forward strand.
TCCTCCGGCGGCTACCGGCGGTTCGCCTGGACGGCCGCCGACGGCGACTGCCGGGCCTGGTTCCGCGAACAGGCCGAGGCCCGCGGACTGACCGTGGAGACCGACCGCAACGGCAACCAGTGGGCGTGGCTGGGCGACCCGGCCGCCGGGGACGCCGTGGTGACCGGCTCCCACCTGGACTCCGTGCCGGACGGCGGGGCCTTCGACGGCCCGCTCGGCGTGGTGTCCGCCTTCGCCGCCCTCGACGAACTCCGCGCCCGCGGCGTGCCGTTGGCCCGCCCGCTCGCCGTGGTCAACTTCGGCGACGAGGAGGGCGCCCGGTTCGGCCTGGCCTGCGTCGGCTCCCGCCTCACCGCCGGGCTGCTCACCCGCGAGGAGGCCCACCGGCTCACCGACGCCGACGGCGTCACCCTGCCCCGCGCGCTGGAGGCCGCCGGACACGACCCGGATGCCATCGGCGCCGACCCCGAACGCCTCGCCCGCATCGGCGCGTTCGTCGAACTCCACATCGAGCAGGGGCGGGCCCTGGACCTCACCGGCGACGCCGTCGGCGTGGCGAGCGCCGTCTGGCCGCACGGCCGCTGGCGGTTCGACTTCCACGGCGAGGCCAACCACGCCGGGACCACCCGCCTCGCCGACCGCCGCGACCCGATGCTGCCCTACGCCGAGACCGTCCTCGCCGCCCGCCGGGAGGCCGTCCGGGCCGGAGCCGTCGCCACCTTCGGCAAGGTCGCCGTCGACCCCAACGGCGTCAACGCCGTACCCTCCCTGGTCCGCGGCTGGCTGGACTCCCGGGCCGCCGCCCAGGACGCCCTGGACGACGTGGTCGGCGCCGTGGAACGCGCCGCCCGCGCCGCCGCCGAGGAGCACGGCGTCCGGCTCGAGGTGGCCCGCGAGTCGTTCACCCCGGAGACCCGCTTCGACCACGCGCTGCGCGACCGGCTCGCCGCCCTCCTCGGCGGCGGAGGCGAGGGCGCAGGCGAGAGGGCACGTGAGAGGGCACGCGAGGGCGTGCGCGACGGTGGCCCCCGGCCCGTCCCCGTCCTGGGCACCGGCGCCGGACACGACGCCGGAATCCTCGCCGGGAGCATCCCCACCGCCATGCTGTTCGTGCGCAACCCCACCGGCGTCTCCCACTCCCCGGCCGAGCACGCCGCCGAGGACGACTGCGCCGCGGGGGTGCGCGCCCTCGCCGACGCCCTGGAAGGACTGGCCCGCGCGTGACACCCCCCGAGACCCGCCGGCCGCGCTCCTACTGGCTGGAGCACGCCCTGCTCACGGCCGACGGCCCGGTCCGCCCCGGCGTCCTGGTGGAGACCGGCCCGGACGGCCGGATCACCGCCCTCACCGAGGACACCCCGGCGCCCCCGCCCGGCGCCGAGCCGCTGCGCGGCCTCACCCTGCCGGGCCTGGCCAACGCCCACTCGCACGCCTTCCACCGGGCCCTGCGCGGCGTCGTCCAGGCAGACCGGGGCACCTTCTGGACCTGGCGCGAGGTCATGTACCAGGTGGCCGGCCGGCTCGACCCGGACTCCTACCTGGCGCTCGCCCGCGCCGTCTACGCCGAGATGGCCCTGGCCGGCATCACCGCCGTCGGGGAGTTCCACTACCTGCACCACGCCCCCGGCGGCGCCCGCTACGACGACCCCAACGCCATGGGCGCCGCGCTGATCGAGGCCGCCGCCCAGGCCGGCGTCCGCATCACCCTGCTGGACACCGCCTACCTGTCCGCCGGCTTCGGCGCACCCCCCACCGAGCCCCAACTGCGCTTCTCCGACGGCGACGCCGAGGCGTGGGCGGCCCGTGCCGCCCTGCTGAAGGACACCGGCCACGCCCGGATCGGCGCCGCGGTCCACTCCGTGCGCGCCGTGCCCGCCGACCAGCTCGCCGTCGTCGCCCGCTGGGCCGGGGAACGCGGCGCCCCGCTGCACGTCCACCTCTCCGAGCAGCCCGCCGAGAACGAGGCATGCCTGGCCGCCCACGGCCGCACCCCGGCCCGCCTGCTCGCCGACCACGGCGTGCTCGGCCCGCGCACCACCGGCGTCCACAACACCCACCTCACCGACGCCGACGTCGCGCTGATCGGCGGCTCGGGCACCGGTACCTGCATGTGCCCCACCACCGAACGCGACCTCGCCGACGGCATCGGCCCCGCGCCCGCCCTCCAGCGCGCCGGGTCGCCGCTCAGCCTCGGCTCCGACAGCCACGCCGTGATCGACCTGTTCGAGGAGGCGCGCGCCCTGGAGCTCGACGAGCGGCTGCGCACCCGGGTCCGCGGCCACTGGAGCGCCGGAGCGCTGCTGCGGGCCGCCACCGCCGACGGCCACGCCGCCCTGGGCCGCCCCGAGGCGGGCAGGCTCGAACCCGGGGCGCCGGCCGACTGGACGACCGTCGCCCTGGACACCGTCAGAACCGCGGGCCCGCCGCCCGGACGGGGCGCGGAGACCGCCGTATTCGCCGCGACGGCCGCGGACGTGCGGCACACCGTGTGCGCGGGCCGCCACGTGGTCCGCGACGGCACGCACACCCTGGTACCGGAGCCCGCCCGCGAACTGGCCTCGGCCGTCGCCCTTCTGCGCACAGGACAGGCATGAACAGCACCCCCGACATCCCCGACACCCCCGACACCGCAGGCGCCCGCAGCACGGCGAGCACCACCCTGATCGACAACATCGCCCACCTGGTCACCAACGACCCCTCCCTCGGCTCCTCCCGGGACCCCTCACCGCTCGGCGTGGTCCGTGACGCCGCCGTCGTGATCGAGGGCGACCGCGTCGTGTGGACCGGTATGTCCAGGAAAGCACCCGCCACCGACAACCGGGTCGACGCGGGCGGCCGGGCCCTGCTGCCGGGCTTCGTCGACTCCCACACACACCTGGTCTTCGCCGGGGACCGCACCGAGGAGTTCAACGCCCGCATGTCCGGCCGCCCCTACACGGCGGGCGGCATCCGCACCACCGTCGCGGCCACCCGCGCGGCCACCGAGGAGGAACTCGAGGCCAACCTGGTGCGGCACCTGCGGGAGGCGCTGCGCCAGGGCACCACCACCGTGGAGACCAAGTCGGGATACGGCCTCACCGTCGAGGACGAGGCCCGCTCGCTGCGCGTCGCCGCCCGCCACACCGACGAGGTCACCTACCTCGGCGCGCACGTCGTCGCCCCCGAGCACGCCGACGACCCCGCCGCCTACGTCGAGCTGGTCACCGGGGAGATGCTGGACGCCTGCGCCCCGCACGCCCGCTGGGTCGACGTCTTCTGCGAACGCGGCGCCTTCGACGGCGACCAGGCCCGCGCCGTCCTCACCGCGGGCCGCGAACGGGGTCTGCTCCCGCGCGTCCACGCCAACCAGCTCGGCCACGGGCCGGGCGTGCGCCTGGCGGTGGAACTGGGCGCGGCCAGCGCCGACCACTGCACCCACCTCAGCGACGCCGACGTGGACGCCCTGGCGAGCAGCGGGGGGCGGACCGTGGCCACCCTGCTGCCCGGCGCGGAGTTCTCCACCCGGGCGCCCTGGCCGGACGCCAGGCGGCTGCTCGACGCCGGGGCGACCGTCGCGCTCTCGACGGACTGCAACCCGGGATCGTCGTACACGTCGTCCATGGGGTTCTGCGTCGCCCTCGCCGTGAGGGACATGGGCATGACGCCCGACGAGGCGGTGTGGGCGGCCACCGCGGGCGGCGCGGCCGCGCTGCGCCGCGCGGACGTCGGGCGGATCGCGCCCGGCGCCCGCGCGGACCTGCTGCTCCTTGACGCACCCAGCCACGTGCACCTGGCCTACCGGCCGGGCGTCCCGCTGGTGGCGGGAGTGTGGCGGGGCGGCGTCCGCGAGGTGTGAAGCCCCCGAGGCTCCCCACACCCGGCGGCGGTCCTACTCCTCGCCGGTGAGCCCCCGGCGCAGCTTGACCAGGGTGCGGGAGAGCAGCCGGGAGACGTGCATCTGCGAGATGCCGAGCTCCTCGCCGATCTCGGACTGGGTCATGTTGGCCGTGAACCGCAGCGAGAGGATCCTCCGCTCACGGGCCGGGAGGCCGGCGATCAGGGGCTTGAGCGACTCGATGTACTCGACGCCCTCCAGATCGTCGTCCTCGTAGCCGATGCGGTCCGCGAGGGCGCCCTCCGAGTCGTCCTCCTCGGGCTGGGCGTCCAGCGAGGAGGCGGTGTAGGCGTTCGACGCGACCATGCCCTCCAGGACCTCGTCACGCGAGAGGTCCAGGTGATCGGCGAGCTCGCCCACGGTCGGGGCGCGGTCCAGCCGCTGCTGCAGCTCGTCGGTCGCCCTGGCCAGGTCCAGCCGCAGCTCCTGCAGCCGGCGCGGGACCCGCACCGACCACGAGGTGTCGCGGAAGAAGCGCTTGATCTCGCCGATGATCGTCGGCATGGCGAACGTGGGGAATTCCACACCGCGGCTCAGCTCGAACCGGTCGATCGCCTTGATCAGGCCGATGGTGGCGACCTGGATGATGTCGTCCATCGGTTCGCTGCGGGAGCCGAACCGGGAGGCGGCGAACTTCACCAGGGCGAGGTTCAGCTCGACCAGGGTGTTGCGGACGTAGCTGTGCTCCGCGGTGCCCTCCTCGAGCGACTCCAGCCGCTCGAACAGGGCCTTGGAGAGGGCGCGGGCGTCGGCCGCGCGGACCTCCGCGTAGTGCGGGATCTCGGGAAGCCCGTCCAGGAGGCCGCCGGGATCCACGGGGGGAGCGGTGCCGGCGGGGCCGGGACGGACGTCGACGCGGCCCTCGGGGGCGGTCTCGGTCCGCTGGTGGGGGAAGGGCTGCTCGGGGAGCGTCTCGACCGCTGTGAGGGACGAGTTCTCCGGACGGGACTGGGGCGGGATTGCCGACGTCGCTCTGGGGGTATGCGATGCGTCGAGCCGGGGTGACATGAAGTCCTCCATCGTTCTCGGCATATGGCTGCCGATGCCAGTACGTGCGCTTCTGCGGTGTGCGGCGCCTCCAAAGCCGGCCGGTGCGGATGTGTTCTCATCAGCCCTACCCGCTCGAGCAACAAGACCGCAAGTACGCTCTGTACGCTTATGTCCCGCTTCTTATGATTGTGCGGCTGCCGAATCACGCACGAAGGGCGTAGGGTTCGGTGGCGGTACTCAGCAGATCGGACGTCGAGAGAGAGACGGCAATGGACCACGGGACGGTCGGCAGCGCGCAGTCGGGCCGGCTTCTGGTGGAGGTACGGGAAGAGGGAGCCAGTGCCGTCGTGATCCCGGCAGGCGAACTCGACCACCACACCGCCGAACTCCTCCGCGAGCCTCTGGAGCGCAACCTGGCGAAGGGGCGCACCCGGCTCGTGGTGGACTGCTCCCGGCTGGAGTTCTGCGACTCCACGGGACTGAACGTGTTGCTCGGCGCCCGCCTGAAGGCGGAAGAGGCCGGCGGCGGTATCCACCTGGTGGCGATGCGGCCCGCGGTGGCACGCGTCTTCGAGATCACCGGCGCGGACACGGTCTTCTCCGTGCACGACACGGTGGAGGGCGCACTGGCCGAGGGCACGGGAGCCGGCTGATCGGTGACAGGGGTCACGCAGGGCGATCCGGTCGCGCCTGTTCGTGACATTGTGTGCTGAATCGGTGAAAGATGGCGGATAGGGCGAAACGGGGCGAATCGGTGAGTGTTCCGACGTCCGGGGCGGGCAGGAGAAGTGCAGAGGACAGGGGGCGCCCCGGACGGGGCCGGGCCGTTGGCTCGAACCGTTCGGGACGCTCCGGTAAACCCGAGTCCACATGTGACCTGGTGAATCGGTGAGGTGAAGCGCTGATGAGCACCACCCGGCCCTACCCGCCGGGCGACCGCGGCCCGCAGCCCGGCGGCGCTTCCGCCCCCCCACGCATCACGACGGTGAACGGGACGTCTCCTGCTCTGCGACAGGCGGCGGCGGCTGCGAACGGAGGCGCGCCGGTGGCGCCGGAGGTACGGCAACTCAATCTGGCGGGGGAGAGCGGCGTCGTCCCCCTCGCCCGGGACTTCACGCGGCAGGCCCTGTACGCGTGGGGCTGGTTGCCGTCGTCCACGGACGACGGTCGGGCGGCGGCGGAGGACGTGCTGCTGATCGTCTCCGAACTGGTCACCAACGCGTGCCTGCACGCGGAGGAACCGGAGGCGCTGACGCTCACCTTCGACCGGAAGACGATCCGGGTCGCGGTCACGGACCGGGGAGAGGGCCAGCCGACGCCGCGGACGCCGCACCAGGCCGGGCGGCCCGGTGGGCACGGCATGTTCATAGTCCAGCGGCTGTCGATGGACTGGGGGGTCGCCGCGGCCCCCGAGATCCCCGGCAAGACCGTCTGGGCCGACCTCGCCCGCCCCACCACCTCCTGACCCCCGCCCCGCCGCCCTCCCGGCGGCCCCGCACCCCCCTCCCGGCCCCGCCCTCACCGGCGGGGCCGAGTCGTTTCCTCCCCCGAAACCGCCGTGATCTTCGACACCGCAGGCGCACGCCCCCGCGCGCCTGCGAAACGGAGCCTCCGGCCGCCTCCCGGCCCGACCGTGCGCTCGTCGCCCTGCTCGCACGCCCACGCGCCGACGGACGCCGCCAGGGCCCGTCCCGGAACCATGAACCGGTACGCGCCCCCCACGAGGCCGCCAGGGCGCCCGCCGGCCCCGGCACGGCCTCCCGCAGGCGTCCGGCACGCCGGTCGTCGTCCCGGGCCCGGCGAAGGGCCGGCCCGCGCGGGCACGGCCGGACCGGGCGCCCGGGCGACGTGGGGCGGCGGGCAAACGGCGAAGGGCCGTGCGGGGATGCGGCGCGGAAGCGGCGAAGGGGCCGTGCGGCGATGCGGCGACGGAAACGGCGAAGGGGCCGTCCCGGTACCGGGACGGCCCCTTCGGGGGTGGGTGGCGTCAGCGGACGTCGCCCATGAGCTGCTTGACCTTGTTGCGGTACATGTAGACCGCGAAGCCGGCGAACACGGCGAGCGCCGCCTCCATCGCCACGAAGCCCGTGCGGTCGAGGTTGACCCCCGCCTCCGCGACCAGACCCGTGACCGCGTCACCCGCGGTGACCGCCAGGAACCAGACACCCATCATCTGGGAGGCGTACTTCGCGGGAGCCATCTTGGTGGTGACCGAGAGGCCGACCGGCGAGAGCATCAGCTCACCCACGGTCTGGCAGAAGTAGATCAGGACCAGCCACCACGGCGAGACCTTGCCGTCGCCCGAGGCCGTCAGCGGCAGCAGGAAGACGAAGAAGGAGATGCCGACCAGCGCCAGACCGCCCGCGAACTTCGCGATGGTGCTGGGCTCCTTGTCCTTGCGCGCCAGGGCGAGCCAGATCGTGGCGAAGACCGGGGCCAGCGCCATGATCAGGACCGGGTTGACCGACTGGAACCAGGAGACCGGGAACTCCCAGCCGAAGACCTTGTTGTCGACGTGCTCGTCGGCGAAGAGCGACAGGGTCGAGCCACCCTGGTCGTAGATCATCCAGAAGATCGCGGCGGCGACGAAGAACCAGACGTAGCCGGAGACCTTGGACTGCTCGGTCGCGGTGAGCTCCTTGTCGCGCTTGATGCGGACCAGGACGGAGACCGGGACGACCAGGCCGAGGATCAGCAGCGGAACCGTGGCCCACTTCAGCGTGAAGGAGCCGGTCATCGCGACGATGCCGTAGAAGACGACCGCGACGAGCAGCCAGAACATGGCCTTGCGGATCGTGGCGGCGCGCTCGGCGGCCGACAGCGGCTTCGGCACGATGCTCGACTCGGCGGCCAGGTGGCGGGTGCCGAGCAGGAACTGCACCAGGCCGAGGCCCATGCCGACGGCGGCGAGGGCGAAGCCCAGGTGCCAGCTGACGGTCTGGCCGACGGTGCCGATGATCAGCGGAGCGGCGAAGGCACCCATGTTGATGCCCATGTAGAAGAGGGTGAAGCCGCCGTCACGGCGCGGGTCGTCCGGGCCGTCGTAGAGGTGGCCGACCATCGTCGAGATGTTGGCCTTCAGCAGGCCGGAGCCGACGGCCACGAAGAGCAGGCCGACGTAGAAGATGGCGTCCAGCGGGAGCGCCAGCAGCAGGTGGCCGGCCATGATGATGCCGGCCGCGATCGCGGTGGTCTTGCGCGCGCCCCAGACGCGGTCGCCGAACCAGCCGCCGGGCATCGCGAGCAGGTACACCGTGGCCACGTACACGGAGTAGACGGCCACCGCCGTGGTGGCGCCGAGGGCCAGGCCCTCCTCCGCCACCAGGTACAGCGGGAGCAGCGCGCGCATGCCGTAGTAGGAGAACCGCTCCCACATCTCGGTCATGAAGAGGGTGGCCAGGCCGCGGGGGTGGCCGAAGAAAGTCTTCTCGCCGCCGGGAGCCGGGGGTGAGGACTTCGTCAGGCTGGACGCCATGGTCGTTCCTTGCTGGTCGGGACGCGCGCATGGGTGGTCGCGCGCCCGGTGGGGGGAGGCCGGCACCGGCGTCGTCCAACCGGTCCCTCGTGGGGAGGCTCGTTCCCTCGGGGAAGGAGCGGGGAGGACGGCCCCGGGATCCACGCCCCGTGCGTGTTCGACGCACGGGACCCGGCCACAGGTCGTTTCACTTCGTCGGCCGGCGGGAACCGGCCCGCACTCGAAGGCGACGTTCCGCGCGACAGGCAGGAGTCGCCATATGAGGCCATCGCCATTAGAGCAGAGAAAAAGCCGCACAAATAGAGGGGAAGGGGGCATATGAGGCGATGATCACACTCGTCCCCACCCGGTAGCGGCACATCCACCCTCTCATGCTGACGAATCCGGACGGAAACGGGTCCCGTGCAGGTGGGAGGGGTTCCGGCGCCCCCGGAGAACCGGCTTCCACGGCGGACTCCGGCTCCCGGCACGGCGGGACTACCATCACCCCATGACCCGTGTACTGCTCGCCGAGGACGACTCGTCCATCTCTGAGCCGCTGGCCCGCGCGCTGCGCAGGGAGGGCTACGAGGTCGAGGTGCGCGAGGACGGCCCGGCCGCCCTCGACGCCGGACTGCGGGGCGGGGTGGACCTGGTCGTGCTCGACCTGGGCCTGCCCGGCATGGACGGGCTGGAGGTCGCCCGCCGGCTGCGCGCCGAGGGGCTCAGCGTGCCCATCCTCATCCTGACCGCCCGGGCGGACGAGGTGGACACCGTGGTCGGCCTCGACGCCGGCGCGGACGACTACGTCACCAAGCCGTTCCGGCTGGCCGAGCTGCTCGCCCGGGTCCGGGCCCTGCTCCGGCGCGGCGCCGCGGAGCCGCAGCAGCCGCCGGCCATCCACGGCGTGCGGATCGACGTCGAGTCGCACCGCGCCTGGATGGGCGAGGAGGAGCTCCAGCTCACCGCGAAGGAGTTCGACCTGCTGCGCGTCCTGGTCCGGGACGCCGGCCGGGTGGTCACCCGCGACCAGCTGATGCGCGAGGTCTGGGACACCACCTGGTGGTCGTCGACCAAGACCCTCGACATGCACATCTCCTGGCTCCGCAAGAAGCTCGGCGACGACGCGGCCAACCCCCGCTACATCGCCACCGTGCGCGGCGTGGGCTTCCGCTTCGAGAAGAGCTGACACCCTTCCCCCATGCGCCGCCGCCTGATCCAGTCCACCCTGCTCGTGGTCCTCGTGGTGATCGCCGTGTTCGGCGTCTCCCTCGTCCTGGTGGAGACCCGCACCATCACCGCCAGCGCCCAGGAACGGGTGGAGTCGGAGGCGGTCCGGCTGGCCAGCATCGTCGACGCCCGGGTGCTGGGCCAGGAGCAGGTCAGCGCCGCCATCCTGGAGAACCAGATCGAGCCCGGACGGCACGCGGTGATCACCCTGCCCGGCCGGGAGCCGATCGAGGTCGGCGACAAGCCGTCCGGCGACGTCATCCACGCCACCACCCGCGGCGAGGGCGGCGAGACCGTCCGTGTCGAGGAGCCCCGCTCCCGGGTGACCCGCGAGGTGGGGCGCACGCTGCTGATCATCGCCGGGGTGGCGCTGCTCGCGGTGGTCGCCGCGATCCTGCTGGCCGTCCGCCAGGCCAACCGGCTCGCCTCGCCGCTCACCGACCTCGCCGAGACCGCGGAACGGCTCGGTTCCGGTGACCCCAGGCCCCGGAACAAGCGCTACGCCGTGCCGGAGCTGGACCGGGTCGCCGACGTGCTCGACCGGTCCGCGGAACGGATCGGGCGGATGCTGACCGCCGAGCGCCGGCTCGCCGCGGACGCCTCCCACCAGCTGCGCACACCGCTCACCGCGCTCTCCATGCGGCTGGAGGAGATCACCCTCACCGACGACCTGAAGACCGCGCGGGAGGAGGCCGCCATCGCCCTCACCCAGGTCGAGCGGCTCACCGACGTGGTGCAGCGCCTGCTCACCAACGCGCGCGACCCGCGCACCGGCTCCGCGGTCTCCTTCGACATCGACGAGGTCATCCAGCAGCAGATCGCCGAGTGGCGGCCCGCCTACCGCAGCGCCGGCCGGGCCATCGTCACCTCCGGCAAGCGGCACCTGGAGGCGATGGGCACGCCCGGCGCCGTCGCGCAGGTGCTGGCGGCGCTGATCGAGAACTCGCTGATGCACGGCGGCGGCACGGTGGCGCTGCGCACCCGCGTGGTCGGCAACCAGGCCGTCGTCGAGGTGACCGACGAGGGGCCGGGCATCCCCGCCGACCTGGGCGCGCGCATCTTCGAGCGGACGATCAGCGGCCACAACTCCACCGGCATCGGTCTCGCCGTCGCCCGGGACCTCGCCGAGGCGGACGGGGGACGGCTCGAGATGCTCCAGGCGCAGCCGCCGGTGTTCGGCCTCTTCCTCAGCCGCCCGCTGCCGGAGCGCCCCGGCGGCAAGCCCTCGGGTTCGACGGTCCGCTGACGGCGCCGGAGGTCAGGGCCGCCCGACGCGCTCCGCCGAGCGCCCCTGCGGGTGGACCCGTGACGGGCGCGGGCAGGGCTCGGGCAGCGCCCGGAAGACCCAGGTCCGGTAGGACCAGAACCGGAACAGCGTGGCGATCCCGACGCCCACGAACTTGAAGACGTTGTTCTGCAGCGGGGTGTCCCAGCCCATCCCGTAGGTGGCCGCGAACAGCACGCCGTTCTCGATGACCAGGCCGACGCCGCTGAAGACCAGGAACAGCGTCATCTCCCGGGTCCGGTGGCTGCGGTCCCGGTCCCGGTAGGTGAAGTAGCGGAAGCCGACGTAGTTGAAGACGATGGCCAGCGCGGTGGCGGCGACACCGGCACGGCCCGGGCGGACACCCGTGTGGAGCAGTACGTTGAAGGCGGCGAAGTTGACCAGCAGGCCCGCCCCGCCGACCGCCCCGAACTTGACGACCTCACGCCACAGGGCGCGCACCCGGCGGCGGAACCCGTCCGGCGCGGCGGTGCGAAACAGCTCACTGCCCATCGCTGCCCAGCCCCGTTCATGTGATCGACGTCAACTCAGTCATGCTAACCACGCCCCCTCCGGCGTCGCGCGCCCAACGACGCCCGGGTGCGCCATACGGACGGAAGTGGTACCCGACTGGCCGGTTTCCGCCCCGGAGCGGGGAGCCGAGGCGGAAAGAAGGGCACGGACGCACGCCCGATACCCTTGACGCGTGACGTTCCCGGTAGTCGGCATGATCGGCGGCGGCCAGCTCGCGCGCATGACGCACGAGGCAGGCATCCCGCTCGGCATCCGTTTCAAGCTGCTCAGTGACACCCCGCAGGACTCCGCGGCCCAGGTCGTGAACGAGGTCGTCATCGGCGACTATCGCGATCTGGACACCCTCCGCGCGTTCGCCCGCGGCTGCGATGTCATCACCTTCGACCACGAGCACGTGCCCACCGAGCACCTGCGGGCGCTGGAGGCGGACGGCATCGCCGTCCGCCCCGGCCCGGACGCGCTGGTGCACGCCCAGGACAAGGGCGTGATGCGGGCGAAGCTCACCGAGATCGGCGTGGCCTGCCCCCGGCACCGCATCGTCGCCGACCCGGCCGACGTGGCCGCCTTCGCGGCGGAGGGCGCCGCCGGGGGCGACGGCTTCCCGGTCGTCCTCAAGACCGTCCGCGGCGGGTACGACGGCAAGGGCGTGTGGGTGATCAAGGGCGCCGAGGACGCCGCGATCACCGAGCCGTTCAAGGCCGGCGTCGCCGTGCTGGCCGAGGAGAAGGTGGACTTCGTCCGCGAGCTCGCCGCCAACGTGGTGCGCTCCCCGCACGGCCAGGCGGTCGCCTACCCGGTCGTCGAGTCCCGCCAGGTCGCCGGCGTCTGCGACACCGTGATCGCCCCGGCCCCCGACCTCGACGACGACCTGGCGGCCGAGGCCGTGCGGATGGCGCTCACCATCGCCAAGGAGCTCGGCGTGGTCGGCCACCTCGCCGTCGAGCTGTTCCAGACCCGCGACGGCCGCATCCTGGTCAACGAGCTGGCCATGCGCCCGCACAACTCCGGCCACTGGTCCATGGACGGCGCGGTCACCTCGCAGTTCGCCAACCACGTGCGGGCCGTCCTCGACCTGCCGCTCGGCGACCCGCGCCCCCGCCAGCCGTGGACCGTGATGGTCAACGTCCTCGGCGGCGACTACCCCGACATGTACTCGGCGTACCTGCACTGCATGGCACGGGACCCCCAGCTGAAGATCCACATGTACGGCAAGGACGTGAAGCCCGGCCGCAAGGTGGGTCACGTCAACACCTACGGCGACGACCTGGACGACGTCCTGGAGCGCGCCACGCACGCGGCCCACTACCTGAGGGGAACCATCACCGAATGAGCAGCGAAGCGCCGCTGGTCGGCATCGTCATGGGGTCGGACTCCGACTGGCCCGTGATGGAGGCCGCCGCCCAGGCCCTCGATGAGTTCGAGATCCCCTACGAGGTGGACGTCGTCTCCGCCCACCGGATGCCCCGCGAGATGGTCGCCTACGGCGAGCAGGCCGCGGAGCGCGGACTCAGGGCGATCGTCGCGGGCGCCGGCGGCGCCGCCCACCTGCCGGGCATGCTCGCCTCGGTGACCCCACTGCCCGTCATCGGCGTGCCGGTGCCGCTGAAGTACCTGGACGGCATGGACTCGCTGCTCTCCATCGTCCAGATGCCGGCCGGCGTGCCGGTCGCCACGGTTTCCGTCGGCGGCGCGCGCAACGCCGGCCTGCTGGCGGCCCGGATCCTCGCCGCGCACGACCCGGCGCTGCTGGAGCGGATGCGGGAGTTCCAGCAGGAGCTCAACGACCAGGCCACCGAGAAGGGCCGCCGGCTGCGCGCCAAGGCCATGGGGGAGAGCCGGTGAGCGCCTCCTCCCTGGAGCGCGCACGCGAGCTGCTGCGCGAGTTCCCGGTCGTCGACGGCCACAACGACCTGCCCTGGGCGCTGCGCGAGCAGGTCGGCTACGACCTCGACGCCCGCGACATCGCCGCCGACCAGAGCGCCGCGCTCCACACCGACCTCGGCCGGCTGCGCGAGGGCTGCGTGGGCGCCCAGTACTGGTCGGTGTACGTGCCCTACGAGCAGCCGTACCCGCTGGCCGCGACACTGGAGCAGATCGACTGCGTCCGGCAGCTCCTCGACCGGTACCCGGGCGACCTGCGCGCCGCCCGCACCGCGGACGACCTGGAGGCCGCCCGCGCGGAGGGCCGCATCGCCTCGCTGATGGGCGCGGAGGGCGGGCACTCCATCGAGAACTCGCTGGGCGCGCTGCGGATGCTGTACGCGCTCGGCGTGCGGTACATGACCCTCACCCACAACAGCAACGTCGACTGGGCGGACTCCGCCACCGACGAGCCGCGGCACGGCGGGCTCACCGCCTTCGGCCGGGCCGTGGTCCGGGAGATGAACCGCGAGGGCATGCTGGTCGACCTCTCCCACGTGGCCGCCACGACCATGCGGGACGCGCTGGACGCCTCCGCGGCGCCGGTGATCTTCTCCCACTCCTCCGCCCGGGCGGTCTGCGACCACCCGCGGAACGTCCCGGACGACGTGCTGGAGCGACTGCGGGCCAACGGGGGCGTCGCGATGGCGACCTTCGTGCCCAAGTTCGTCCTCCAGGCGGCGGTCGACTGGACGGTCGAGGCGGACGAGAACCTGCGGGCGCACGGCTTCCACCACCTCGACACCTCACCGGAGGCGATGAAGGTCCACCGGGCCTTCGAGGAGGCACACCCGCGCCCCAGGGCGACGGTGTCGACCGTGGCCGACCACCTCGACCACATGCGGGAGGTCGCCGGCGTCGACCACATCGGGGTCGGCGGCGACTACGACGGCACGGCGTTCCTGCCGGAGGGGCTGCAGGACGTCGCGGGGTACCCGAACCTGGTGGCCGAGCTGCTGGACCGGGGCTGGTCCCGGGAGGACCTCGCGAAGCTCACGTGGGGCAACGCGGTGCGGGTCCTGCGCGACGCCGAGGCCGTCTCCCGCGACCTGAGGTCCACCACCGCCCCTTCCCACGCGACGATCACCGCCCTCGACGCGTAACCCCCACCCCGGCCCGCACCCCACCGGCCCCGCGCACTCGGCACCATGCCGCTGACACCTGCTCACCTTCCAGCCCAATCGATGCTCAAAAGCCGCTCACCATGGCCACCTCGGTGCAATGGCA
>NZ_JBEYUK010000048.1:0-21482 GCF_040643475.1 Streptomyces sp. NPDC047130
GGCTCGTCGACATGCAGGGTCGCCGGAAGGACGCCGTGCCGCAGGGCCAGCACCATCTTGATGACGCCGGCGACGCCCGCCGCCGCCTGCGTGTGGCCCAGGTTCGACTTCACCGACCCCAGGTACAGCGGCTCCTCACGGTCCTGCCCGTACGTCGCCAGCAGCGCCTGCGCCTCGATCGGGTCGCCCAGCCGCGTACCGGTGCCGTGCGCCTCGACCACGTCCACGTCCGCCGGGGCCAGCCGGGCATGGGCCAGCGCCCGCCGGATCACCCGTTCCTGCGAGGGGCCGTTCGGCGCCGTCAGCCCGTTCGACGCACCGTCCTGGTTGACCGCCGAACCCCGCACGACCGCCAGCACCCGGTGCCCGCGCGCGACAGCGTCCGAGAGCCGTTCGACGAGCAGGACGCCGACGCCCTCGGACATGCCGGTGCCGTCCGCGTCGTCGGAGAACGCCTTGCACCGGCCGTCGGAGGCCAGGCCGCGCTGCCGGTCGAACTCCGTGATGACGCCGGGGGTGGACATCACGGTCACACCGCCGGCCAGCGCCATCTCGCACTCGCCGTTGCGCAGGGCCTGCACGGCGAGGTGCAGGGCGACCAGGGACGACGAGCAGGCGGTGTCCACCGTCACCGCGGGCCCTTCCAGGCCGAAGGTGTACGCCAGCCGGCCGGAGGCCACGCTGGTGGCGGTGCCGGTCATCACGTGCCCGGCCGCCGACTCCGGCAGGTGCATGCCCAGCCCGTACTGGGCGTGGGCGGCGCCGACGAAGACGCCGGTGGCCGATCCGTGGACGTCGGAGGGGACGATGCCGGCGGATTCGAAGGCCTCCCAGGTGGCCTCCAGCAGCAGCCGCTGCTGCGGGTCCATCGCCAGCGCCTCACGCGGCGAGATCCCGAACAGCCCGGCGTCGAACTCGGTCGCCCCGTCGACGAAACCGCCGCGCGCCGCGTCTCCGGCGACGACCCGGGCCGGCCAGCCCCGGTCGGCCGGGAAGCCGGCGACGCCGTCCGCGCCGGTGCTGACCATCGACCACAGGTCGGCCGGTGAGTTCACGCCGCCGGGCAGGCGGCAGGCCATGCCGATGATCGCGACCGGCTCGGTGACCGCGTCGGCGGTGGCCGTCTCCGGTCGGACGTCGGCCTCCGGGGCGGGCTCGCCGCCGAGCAGGCCGAGGAGGTGGTCGGTGAGCACCGCCGGGGTGGGGTGGTCGAAGACCAGGGTGGCCGGGAGCCGGAGGCCGGTCGCGGCGTTGAGACGGTTGCGGAGTTCCACGGCGGTCAGCGAGTCGAAGCCGAGGACGCGGAAGGCCTGGCGGGCGCCGATGGCGTCGGTGCCGGTGTGCCCGAGGACGGTGGCGGCGTTGCCGCGCACGAGGTCGAGGACGGTTTCGCGCCGTTCCGCGGCGGACAGCCCGTGCAGTCGCCGGGCGAGGGTGGTGTGGGTGTCCGCGTTCTGGTCGGCCGCGCGCCGGCCGAGCGGGCGGATCAGCGCGCGCAGCAGCGCCGGGACCTCCGCGTCGCGCGTCCGGTCGAGGGCGACGGGCACCAGGTGCGGGCGGTGGTGGGCGGTCGCGGCGTCGAAGAGCGCCAGGCCCAGTGCGGTGTCGAGTGTGGGGACCGTCCGGCTTCCGGGCCTGCTCGCGGAGGGCGCGGCCGAGGTGTCGAGGAGGTGGCCGGTCATGGCGCTGGCCTGTTCCCACAGGCCCCAGCCCAGGGACTGCGCGGGCAGGCCCTGGGAGCGGCGCCAGGAGGCGAGGCCGTCGAGGAGGCCGTTCGCCGCGGCGTAGTTGGACTGGCCGCCGGTGCCGAAGGTGGCCGCGGCGGAGGAGTAGAGCGCGAACAGCGCGAGGTCGGCGTCGGCGGTCAGTTCGTGCAGGTGGAGGGCGGCGTCGGCCTTGGGGCGGAGCACGGCGTCCAGGCGGTCCGGCGTCATCGACTCGAACACGCCGTCGTCGAGTGCTCCGGCCGCGTGCACGACGCCGGTCAGCGGGTGGGCGGCGGGGACGGCCGCCAGGACGTCGGCCAGCGCCTGCCGGTCGGAGACGTCGCAGGCGACGATCTCGGCGTGGGCCCCGGCCGCTTCGAGGTCGGCGAGCAGTTCGGCCGCGCCGGCGCTCCGGGTGCCCTGGCGGCCGAGCAGCAGGAGGTGGCGGACGCCGTGCTCGGCGACGAGGTGCCGGGCGAGCAGTCCGCCGAGCGTGCCGGTGCCGCCGGTGACGAGGACGGTGCCGTCGGGGTCGAGCGGCGCCGGGACGGTCAGGACGTTCTTGCCGATGTGGCGGGCCTGGCTGATGAAGCGGAAGGCGGAGACCGCGTCGCGCACGTCCCACACGGTGGTGGGCAGCAGGGTGAGCGCGCCGCTGTCGAAGAGGGCGAGCACCTCCTGGAGGATCTCCCGCATCCGGTCGGCCCCGGCCTCGGCGGGGTTGAACGCCCTGTAGTGCGTTCCCGGGCGGTCGGCGGCCACCTGCGCGGCGTCGCGCAGGTCGGTGCGGCTCATGTCGGCGAACCGGCCGCCGTCGGCGAGGATCCGCAGCGACGCGTCGACGAACTCGCCCGCCAGCGAGTTGAGCACCACGTCGATGCCGCGGCCGCCGGTCGCGGACCGGAAGCGCTCCTCGAAGGCGAGGTCGCGGGAGGAGGCGATGTGCGCGTCGTCCAGGCCGGCGGAGCGCAGGACGCCCCACTTGCCGGGGCCGGCCGTGCCGAACACCTCGAGGCCGAGGTGGTGGGCGAGCTGGACGGCGGCCATGCCGACGCCGCCGGCGGCGGAGTGCACGAGCACCGACTCGCCGGGCCGGGCGGCCGCGACGTCGACCAGGCCGTAGTACGCGGTGGAGAAGACGACCGGTACGGTCGCGGCCTGGGTGAAGGTCCAGCCGTCCGGGACGGCCGCCAGCAGGCGGCGGTCGGTGACGGCACGTGAGGCGATGCCTCCGTGGAAGAAGCCGAACACCCGGTCGCCGACGGCCAGGTCGGTGACGCCGGGGCCGGTTTCCACGACCACGCCGGCCGCCTCGGCGCCCATCCGGGCCTGGTCGGGGTACATGCCGAGGGTGATCAGGACGTCGCGGAAGTTCACGCCGGCGGCGCGCACGGCGACCCTGACCTGCCCGGCTTCCAGGGGCGCGTCGGCCTCCGGGGCGGGGACCAGGGCGAGGTTCTCGAGGGTTCCCTGGTCGGTGACGTCCAGCCGCCAGGCGGCGTCCGTGGCGGGGAGCGGGAGCGCGCCGTCGGTGTCGGGGTGGGCGAGGCGGGGGGCCCAGGCCCGGCCGTCGCGGAGGGCGATCTGGGGTTCGTCCTCGCTGACGGCCCAGGCGGGCCACACCGTGTCGTCGCCGCCCGCGGGGTCGCGGTCGAGGAGCACGATCCGGCCCGGGTGTTCGGTCTGCGCCGAGCGCAGCAGGCCCCAGACGGCCGCCGCGGCGAGGTCGGTGACGGCCTGTCCGGGCGCGGCGGGCACGGCGCCGCGGGTGACGACGACCAGGCGGGCCCGCGCGGACTCTTCGCCGGCGAGCCATGCCTGGACGGCGCGCAGGACGTCGTGCGTGGTCCGCCGGACCGTGTCGGCGGTGCCGTGGCCGGGCGTGGGGTCGGGCAGGGTGAGCACGGTGACCGGTGCGGACGGGACGGCACCGGCCGGCTGTGTGCCGAGGGCGGACGGGTCGGTGGTGACCCAGTCCGTGGTGTCCGGCGGCGGGTTGGGGCCGTCCGGGAGGGGCGTCCAGTCGAGGGCGAAGAGGGTGCTGCGGAGGGTGTGGTCCTGGTCCCGGGTCAGCGCCTCGGAGAGGGCGTCGGGGGTGATCTCGCGCAGCACCAGGGAGTCGACGTCCACCACGGGGAGGCCGGAGGGGTCGGTGGCGCGGACGGCGATCCCGTCCGCCCCGACGGTCAGCGTGACCCGCAGGAACGTGGCGCGGGTGGCGTGGAGGGTCACGCCCTTCCACGCGAACGGCAGCCGCGGCCCGGCGTCCTGGCCGGCGGTGGCCAGGGCCGCCGCGTGCAGGGCGGCGTCGAGCAGGGCGGGGTGCACGCCGAACCCGTCGGCGTCGGCCTCGGGGGCCAGCGCGACCTCGGCGTGGACGGTCTCGCCCTGCCGCCACACGGCCCGCAGCCCTCGGAACGCGGGGCCGTAGGCGTATCCGGCGGCGGCCAGGCCGTCGTAGAAGCCGGTGGTGTCCACCGGGCGCGCGCCGGCCGGGGGCCATGCCTCGTCGCCGGTCGTGCCGGGGGCCGCCGGTGCGGGGGTTTCGGACGGGCCCAGCAGGCCCGCCGCGTGGCAGACCCATGCGGCCTCGTCGCCGGGGCGGGAGTAGATCTCCACGGAGCGGTCGCCGTCGTCGTCGGCCCCCACGGCCACCCGGATCTCGGCGCCGCCCGGCGCCACGGCGAGCGGTGTGCGCAGCACGAGTTCGCGCAGTGTCCCGCAGCCGGCCTGGTCGCCCGCCTGCAGGGCCATCTCCACGAGCGCGGTGCCGGGCACCAGTGCCGCGTCGAGCACGACGTGGTCGGCGAGCCAGGGGTGGGCGGACGGTGAGATCCGCCCGGTGAGCACGACACCGCCGTCGGGGAGTGCGACGGCCGCGCCCAGCAGGGGGTGGCCGGTCCGGGACTGGCCCACGGCCGACACGTCCGCGGTCAGGGCCTGCTTCGGCCAGTAGCGCTCACGTTGGAAGGCGTAGGTCGGCAGCTCGACGCGGCGGGCGGCGGGGACCGGAGCGGACCAGTCGACGTCGACACCCGCGGTCCACGCCTGGGCCAGCGCGGTCAGGAACCGCCGGGCGCCGCCCTCGTCGCGGCGCAGGGTGCCGAGGGCGGTCCCTTCCACGTCGGCGGCTTCCAGGGTCTCCTCGATGCCGGGGGTCAGCACCGGGTGCGGGCTGCACTCCAGGAACACGGAGCGGCCGTCGGCCAGCAGCGCTTCGGTCGCCTCGCCGAACCGGACCAGGGAGCGGAGGTTGTCGTACCAGTACTCCGCGCCCATGTCGGCGGTGTCGATCCGACCGCCCGTCAGCGACGAGTACAGGGGGACGGCCGAGGTCACCGGCGTGATCGGGGCGAGGTCGGTGAGGATCTGCTCGCGGAGCTCCTCCACCTGCACCGAGTGGGAGGCGTAGTCCACCGGTATCCGGCGGGCGCGCACGCCCCGCTCCTCACACGCCGTCATCAGCGCGTCCAGCGCCTCCGGCTCACCCGACACGACCGTCGAGCCGGGGCCGTTGACCGCGGCCACGGACACCCGGCCTTCGGAGCCCGCCACCAGCTCACCGGCCACCTCGGCGCCCGCGGCCAGGGACACCATGCCCCCGCGTCCGGCGAGCGCCCGCAGCGCACGCGAACGCAGCGCCACCACACGCGCCCCGTCCGCCAAGGACAGGCCACCCGCGACCACGGCAGCGGCGATCTCGCCCTGCGAGTGCCCGACCACCGCAGACGGGACCACACCGGAAGACCGCCACAGCTTCGCCAGGGACACCATCAGCGCCCACAGCACCGGCTGGACCACATCGACACGGCCCCACAGGCCCTCGTCCTCGCTCTCCAGCACCTCCCACAACGACCAGTCCACGAACGGCTCCAACGCCGCCGCGCACTCCTCCAACGCCTCCCGGAACACCGGCGACCACGCCGCCAGCTCCCGTCCCATCCCCAGCCACTGCGACCCCTGACCCGGGAACACCAGGACAGGGCCGGTCTGTGTGGTGCCCGCGGCGCCCGTCACCGTGTCGGCGGCCTCGCGGCCCTCGGCCAGTTGCTCGAGCGCGCGCCGGAAGTCGTCCAGGTCGGAGCCCAGCACCACCGCGCGGTGGCCGAGTGCGGCACGGGTGGTGGCCAGGGAGAAGCCGATCTCACCGGCCGTCGTCCCGTCGTCGACGCGGTCGAGGTGGGCCAGCAGGCTCGCCGCCTGCCCCCGCAGGGCCTGTTCCGTGCGGCCCGTCACCATCCACGGGAGCGGAGCGCCGGCGGACGGCGGTTCCTGGGCCGGCGCGGCGTCCGGCGCTTGGGCGGGTTCGGGCGCGGCTTCCAGGATCAGGTGGGCGTTGGTGCCGCTCATGCCGAACGAGGACACGCCGGCCCGGCGCGGGCGGTCGGTCTCCGGCCACGGGCGCGTCTCGGTCAGCAGGCGGACGGCCCCCGCGGACCAGTCGACGCGGGAGGACGGCTCGTCCACGTGGAGCGTGGCCGGCAGCACGCCGTGGCGCAGCGCCATGACCATCTTGATGACGCCGGCGACGCCGGAGGCGGCCTGCGCGTGCCCGATGTTGGACTTCAGCGACCCGAGGTAGAGGGGTTCCTCGCGGTCCTGGCCGTAGGTGGCGAGGAGCGCCTGGGCCTCGATCGGGTCGCCGAGGGTGGTGCCGGTTCCGTGGGCCTCGACCGCGTCCACGTCGGCCGTGGTGAGCCGGGCCGCGTCCAGCGCGGCGCGGATCACCCGTTCCTGCGACGGGCCGTTCGGCGCGGTCAGCCCGTTCGACGCGCCGTCCTGGTTGACGGCCGATCCGGCCACCACGGCCAGCACCCGGTGGCCGTTGCGGCGGGCGTCCGACAGCCGCTCGAGGAGGAGCAGGCCGGCGCCCTCGCTCCAGCCGGTGCCGTCGGCGGCGTCCGCGAAGGCCCGGCAGCGGCCGTCCGAGGAGAGACCGCCCTGCCGCTCGAACTCCGCGAAGATGCTCGGCACGGACATCACGGTGATGCCGCCGGCCAGGGCGAGTTCGCACTCCCCCTGGCGCAGTGCCTGGACCGCGAGGTGCACCGCGACCAGCGACGACGAGCAGGCCGTGTCCACGGTGACGGCGGGGCCCTCGAGTCCGAAGGTGTAGGCGACGCGGCCCGAGATCACGCTGTTGGCGCCGCCGGCGAGGACGTGTCCTTCCGTCCCCGAGGCCAGGTCGGTGCCGATGCCGTAGCCGGAGGAGGAGGCGCCGACCAGGACGCCGGTGGAGCTGTGGCGGAGGGAGAGCGGGTCGATGCCGGCGTGCTCGAAGGCCTCCCAGGCGGTTTCGAGGAGCAGCCGCTGCTGCGGGTCCATCGCCAGCGCCTCGCGCGGCGAGATGTTGAACATGCCGGCGTCGAAGTCCGTCGCCGCGTCCACGAAGCCGCCGCGCAGGGCGTAGGAGGCGTGGGCGGTGTCGGACTCCCAGCCGCGGTCGGCCGGGAAGGGGCCGGTCGCGTCGGTGCCGGTGGCGACGGTCTCCCAGAGCGACTGCGGGCCGTCGACGCCGCCCGGCAGCCGGCAGCTCATGCCGACGATCACGATCGGGTCGTCGTCCGCGGTGGCGGGGGACGCGGTGGCGGGGGACGCGGTGGCCGGGGCCGCGGTGGCCGGGGTGCGGGTCGCGCCGGTCAGTTCGCCGAGCAGGTACTCGCTCAGCGCCAGCGGGGTGGGGTGGTCGAAGACGAGGGTGGCCGGCAGCCGCAGCCCGGTCTCGGCGGTGAGGACGTTGCGCAGTTCGACGGCGGTCAGCGAGTCGAAGCCGACGTCGCGGAAGGCGCGGCGGGGTTCCACGGCCTGGGTGTCGGCGTGGCCGAGCACCGTCGCGGTGTGGGTGCGGACGGCTTCGAGCAGCAGGCGGGGCCGTTCCGACTCGGGCGCGGCCTCCAGCGCGTCGCGCAGTGCGGTGGACGGGTCGTCGTCGCCGTCGGGTGCCCCGGCCGCGGCGGCTTCGGGGAGTTCGGAGAGGAGCGGGCCGGGTCGTCCGGAGAGGAAGGCTGGCGCGAACCGCTGCCAGTCCACGTCCGCGATGCTGACGCAGGTCTCGTCGCGGTCCACGGCGTCGGCGAGTCCGCGGACGGCGAGCGCGCGGTCCAGTGCCATGAGTCCGCGGCGGCGGTGGGCCTCGACGACCTCGTCGTCCTTGGCCATGCCGATCTCGGCCCACGGTCCCCAGGCGATGGCGGTCCCGGACAGGCCGCGGGCGCGGCGGGCGGCGGCCAGCGCGTCCAGGTAGGCGTTTCCGGCGGCGTAGGCGCCCTGGCCGCCGCCGCCCCAGGTCGCGGCGATGGAGGAGAACATGACGAACCGGTCGACGTCGCCGGCGAGTTCGTCGAGGAGGGCCGCGCCGGTGACCTTGCCGTCGATCACGTCGGTGAGGGTGGCCTCGTCGGTGTCCGTCAGCGGGGCGCCCACGCCGATGCCGGCCGTGTGGACGACACCGGTGAGGGGGAACTCGGCGGGGACGGCCGCCAGCAGGGCGGTGAGCGCGTCGCGGTCGGCGACGTCGCAGGCGGCGACGGTCACCCGTGCGCCGAGCGCAGTCAGTTCGGCGGTGAGGTCGTCGGCGCCGGGGGCGTCCGGGCCGCGGCGGCCGGCCAGCAGCAGGTGCGGGACGCCCCGTCGGGCGAGCCACCGGGCGACGTCGCCGCCGAGGCCGCCGGTTCCGCCGGTGACGAGCACGGTGCCGTCGGTGGTCCACGGGCGGGTGGGAGCCTCGTCCCGCGGGGCCCGGACGACGCGGCGGCCGTGGGCGCCTGTGGTGCGCAGGGCGATCTGGTCCTCGTCGTGGTCGCCGGTCAGCAGCGCGGTCAGGCGTGCGCCGGTGGCGGCGTCCAGGGCCGGCGGCAGGTCGATCAGGCCGCCCCAGGCCGCGGGGTGTTCGAGGGCGGCGACCCGGCCGAGTCCCCACAGGAGGGCCTGTCCGGGGCGGGTCGGCGGGTCGTCGTCGGCGACGGACACGGCGCCGCGGGTCAGGCACCAGAGCGGGGCGCCGGACCCGGCGTCGGTGACGGCCTGGAGCACCGTGAGCAGCGCGGCGAGTTCGGCCGCCGCGTCCCGCGGCGGGTTGTCGTCGCCGTCGGCGGCGACGTACACGACCGTGTCGGGGGCGGTGTCGGCGAGGAGCGCGGCGACGGCGGCGCGGTCGTCGCCGGGGGTCAGCGTGGCCGTGTGGACCAGGGCCCCGGCGGTGCGCAGCGCGTCGGCGACGTCCTGGGCGGGGGTGGCCGGGCCGGAGGTGACGAGCAGCCAGGTGCCGGTGGGGGCGGTGGCGGGGGCGGCGGCGAGCGGCTTCCAGGTGACCTGGTAGCGCCACGAGTCGAGGACGGCCTCCTCGTGCCGGGACCGCCGCCAGGTGGAGAGGGCGGGGACGACTTCCTCCAGGGCCCGGCCGTCGTCGTCCATGCCGAGGGTCTCGGCCAGTTGGGCGAGGTCCTGCCGTTCGACGGCCTCCCAGAACCGGGCCTCGTCGCCGTCGGCGGCGGCGGCGGTGGCGGCGGTGGTGGCGGCGGGGTCGTCGGTGGAGGTCTCGGGCCAGAACCGTTCGCGCTGGAAGGGGTAGGTGGGCAGCGGGAGGCGGTGTCCTTCGGGCAGGACGGCGGGCCAGTCGACGTCGGCGCCGCGGACCCACAGGCGGCCGAGGGCGGCGAGGGCGGCTTCCCGTTCGTCGCGGTCCTTGCGCAGCAGGGGGGCGCAGGCGAGGTCGGGGGCGCTCTGCTGGGTCAGGGCGCACAGCACCCCGTCGGGTCCCAGTTCGGCGGCGCGGGTCACGCCGTCGGCGTGCAGTCGCCGCACGGCGTCGGCGAAGCGGACGGGTTCCCGGATCTGGCGCACCCAGTAGCCGGGGGTGGCGAGGTCGCCCGGGGCGGTGGTGACGACGGGGATCTCGGGGGTGTGGTAGGTCAGCGACTCGGCGACGGCGGCGAAGGCGTCGAGCATCGGCTCCATGAGGTGCGAGTGGAACGCGTGCGAGACGGTCAGCCGCTTCACGCGCACGCCTTCGGAGCGCAGCCGCTCCTCCAGCGCGCCGACCGCATCGGC
Organism: Streptomyces sp. NPDC047130; assembly: GCF_040643475.1. Classification (NCBI taxonomy): domain Bacteria; kingdom Bacillati; phylum Actinomycetota; class Actinomycetes; order Kitasatosporales; family Streptomycetaceae; genus Streptomyces; species Streptomyces sp. NPDC047130. The sequence continues at coordinate 9,756 of NZ_JBEYUK010000048.1, forward strand.
GTCGCCGGAGACGGTGATCGACGTCGGCCCGTTGACGGCCGCCAGGTCCACGCCGTCGGGCAGTTCCAGCCCGTCCTCGGCGGTCTCGACGGCCAGCATCGCGCCGCCCTCGGGCAGCGCGTCCATCAGCCGGCCGCGCGCCGACACCAGCCGGCACGCGTCGTCGAGGGAGAGCACGCCCGCGCAGTGCGCGGCGGCCACCTCGCCGATCGAGTGCCCCAGGAGGACGTCCGGGAAGACGCCCCAGGTCTCCAGGAGGCGGAACAGCGCGACCTCGAGCGCGAACAGGCCGGCCTGGGCGTGGACGGTGCGACCGAGGGCGTCCGCGTCGCCGAACACGACGTCGCGCAGGGGCCGTTCCAGGTCCATCCGGGAGCAGACCGCGTCGAAGGCGTCGGCGAAGACGGGGTGGGCGTCGTAGAGGGCGCGGCCCATGCCCGCGCGCTGGGCGCCCTGGCCGGTGAAGAGGAACGCGGTGCGGCCCTCGGCGACCACGCCCGACACGACGCCCGGGGCGGGCGTGCCGGCCGCGAGCGCGTCGATCCCGGCGAGCAGGGCGTCGTGGTCGGCGCCCGACGCCACGGCGCGGTGGGTGAGGCCGGCCCGGGTGGTGGCCAGCGACCAGGCGACGTCGGCCGGGTCGTCGGTCCGTTCGGCGAGCCGCCCGGCCAGTTGCCGGGCCTGCGCGCGCAGCGCGGCGGCGGTCTGTGCCGACACCGGCCAGACGACGGGGCCGCGCCGCGGCGCGGGCGACGTCTCCCGCGGCTCCTGGGGGGCGGTGTCGTGCGGCCCGTCGGGTTCGGGGGCCGGGGCCTCCTCGAGGATGACGTGGACGTTGGTGCCGCTGATGCCGAACGCGGAGACGCCGATCCGCCGGGGCGTCCCGCCGCGCGGCCACGGCTGTGCCTCGCGCAGCAGGCGGACGCCGCCGCCGGGCCGGGCGGCGTGCGGGGTCTCCTGCTCGACGTGCAGGGTGCGGGGCAGCTGGTCGTGGTGCATGGCCAGCACGCTCTTCATGACGCCGGCGACGCCCGCGGTGGCCTGGGTGTGGCCGATGTTCGACTTGAGGGAGCCCAGCCACAGCGGCCGGTCGGCGTCCCGGTCGCGGCCGTAGGTGTCCTGGAGGGCCTTCAGTTCGATGGCGTCGCCGAGCACGGTGCCGGTGCCGTGGGCCTCGACGGCGTCGACGTCGGCGGGGGTGAGCCGGGCGGCGGTGAGCGCGGCACGGATGACGCGCTGCTGGGAGGGGCCGTTGGGGGCGGTGAGGCCGTTAGACGCGCCGTCCTGGTTCATGGCGGTGCTCCGCACGACGGCGAGGACGTCGTGTCCCAGCCGGCGGGCGTCGGAGAGCCGTTCGACGAACAGGACGGCGACGCCCTCGCTCCATCCGGTGCCGTCCGCGGCGGCCGAGAAGGACTTGCAGCGTCCGTCGGAGGACATGCCGCCCTGCTTGCCGAACTCGGTGAAGGCGCTCGGTGTGGTGATGACGGTGACGCCGGCGACGAGGGCCCGGCCGCACTCGCCGCGGCGCAGGGCCTGCACGGCGAGGTGGAGGGCGGTCAGCGACGAGGAGCAGGCGGTGTCGACGGTGACCGCCGGGCCCTCCAGGCCCAGGACGTAGGACAGGCGACCGGAGAGCACGCTGTGGGCGGTGCCGGTCAGCTGGTAGCCGACGGTGCTCTCGGGCAGCCGGCCGAGGGTGGCGTACCCGGTCGGCGAGGCGCCGACGAAGACCCCGGTGTCGGTTCCGGCCAGCGAGTGCGGGTCGATGCCCGCCCGTTCGAGGACCTCCCAGGACGCCTCGAGCAGCATGCGCTGCTGCGGGTCCATGGCGAGGGCCTCGCGCGGGTTGATACCGAAGAGCGCGGCGTCGAAGTCGGGGGCGTCGGGGACGAATCCGCCCCGGCGGGCGTAGCCCTCCGGGGCGGGCCCGGTCTCCGTCCAGCCGCGGTCGGCCGGGAAGTCGACGATGGCGTCGCGGCCGTCGGCGACCAGTCGCCACAGGTCCTCCGGTGCCGCGACGCCGCCGGGGAGCCGGCAGCTCATCGCGACGACGGCCACCGGTTCACGGGCGGCTTCCCGCATCTCGCGGTTCTGCCTGCGGAGGCGTTCCACCTCCTTGAGGGAGGCCCTGAGGGCTTCAACGGCCTTCTCGTCACGAGTATTCATCGCGTTCTCCACCGCTCAGGGATGGTCTCGGCCGGCACCGACGACGCGCCATCGTAGGAAGCGGTGATCAGTGCCCGGCAACCCCTAGCCGACCCCAGAGAGCGTGGTCAGGCCGTGCGAGGGGGCGTTGACGAGGACGGCGAAGTTGCCGAGCCCCTGCTGGTTCTCGTAGAGCTTCTGGTGGCCGTCGGCGATCTCCTCGAAGGTGCCGCACCAGGTGATGCACGGGTCGAGGCGGCCCTCGGACATGAGCCGGATGACGGCGCGGTTCTCGCGGGTGTCCGAGCCGTGCGAGCCCTGCAGGCGCTTGCTGCGCATCCACAGGTAGCGCAGGTCGAGGTCGCCGTTGTAGCCGCTGGTGCCGCCGCAGATGACGACCATGCCGCCGTTGTCGCAGACGAACATGGAGGTCGGCAGGGTCTCCTCGCCGGGGTGTTCCACGACGACGCGCGGGTTGCGGCGCTCGCCGAGGGCCTCCCAGAAGGCGGCGCCGAAGCGGCGGACCTCGGCGGTCCAGGCCTTGGCGGCGACCCTGTCGTCGAGGTCGGGCAGGCGGCCCCAGTGGCTGAAGTCGGTGCGGTTGATCACGCCCTTGGCACCGAGGTCGAGGGCGTACTTGGCGCGTTCCTCGTTGGAGACGACGGCGATCGGGATGCCGCCGAGCAGGTTGGTGACCTGGATGGCGGCCGAGCCGATGCCGCCGGAGCCGCCCCAGATCAGGACGGGGTCCCCGGGCCGCACGTCGTGCGGCGCCCAGTGGGTCAGCTGGCGGTAGGCCGTCGCGCCGGTCACCAGGAAGCTGCCCGCCCGCTCCCACGACAGGTTGGCGGGCTTGGGGTGGCACTGCTGTTCCTTGACGCGGGTGAACTGGGCGAAGGAGCCGTAGTTCGACTCGTAGCCCCAGGCGAGCAGGGACTTGGACGCGAGGGGGTCGATGCCCATCCGGACGTCCTCGGCGGTCTCGTCCCAGATCGCCCCGGAGGTGACGACCGCGTCGCCGACCTTGAACTGCGTGACGCCCTCGCCGACGGCCCAGACGACGCCGGAGGCGTCGGTGCCGCCGATGTGGAAGTCCTCGGTGGCGCCGTGCAGCTTCTGCCGCATGGCGATCACGTCGATGGGCTGCCCGAGGGAGGCCCACACGTTGTTGTAGTTGATCCCTGCGGCCATCACGTAGACGAGGACCTCGCCGCGACCGGGGCGGGGCACCGGCAGGACCTCGGTCTGCATCGCCTTGACGGGTTCGCCGAAGCGGTCCTGCCGGATGACGTTGGCGTACATCAGGTCGGGGACCTCGCCCAGTGGCGGGGGGTCGCCCAGTTCGTAGAGTCGTTGTGACACGTCGCATCGCCCCCTCGCCCGGCTCCGGCGCCTACGCCGGCCGGTTCGGATTTGTCCTCATGGATGAGTCATGCGGAGCCGGACGCTACTCAACGCGCGGAAGGCCCGGACACCCCTACCGGCCCGCCCGGACCCCAGTCCTGGCGCGCCTCCGGGGGCGCCGGGGCCGCTCGCCCCCTGACTCCGCCGCCCCGCGCCCCAGTCCTGCGGTTTTCCCCTTGTCCGCGCTCCGGCGAGGTGCTGGCATCACGACAGCCATTCCGGACCCGAGAAGTGGACGACCACATGACGACTCACGACACTGCCTCGACCTGGGTACGCTCCTACGCCCCCGCGCCGGCCGCCGCGACCCGGCTGGTGTGCCTGCCGCACGCCGGCGGGTCGGCGAGCTTCTGGCTTCCGGTGGCGAGGGCGCTGTCCCCGCTGGTGGACGTCGTCGCCATCCAGTACCCGGGGCGCCAGGACCGCCGTCACGAGCCGTGCATCGACAACCTGCCGGAGCTCGCGCTGCGGGTGCACGAGGTGCTCGGCGAGCTGGACGACCGACCGACCGCGCTGCTCGGCCACAGCATGGGCGCCACCGTCGCCTTCGAGCTGGCGCGGTTGATGGAGGCCCGCCGGCCGGCGGCGCACCTGTTCGTCTCCGGGCGGCGCGCGCCGTCGGCGCACCGGAGCGAGAACGTGCACCAGCGGGACGACGAGGGTCTGCTCGCCGAGGTGCGCGCGCTGGCCGGCACGGACAGCCGCCTGCTGCAGGACGACGAGGTCATGCGGATGGCGCTGCCCGCGGTCCGCAACGACTACCGTGCCGCCGAGACGTACGCGTGGACGCCGGGCGAGCCGCTGAGCTGCCCCGTGACGGCGCTGGTCGGCGACGACGACCCGAAGGCGCACATCCCGGAGGTCGAGGCCTGGTCCAAGCACACCACCGGCCCCTTCCGGCTGGAGGTCATGCCCGGCGGGCACTTCTTCCTGGTCGACCAGAGCGCGCGGGTGCTGAACGTGATCCGCACCGCGCTCGCCGAGATCTGAGCCGGCAGTCCACCGACGCGGAGGGAGCGCAGGCATGAGTGCGCTGTACGACCTGAACGACCCCGCCCTGGCCGCCGACCGGTTCGGGTACTACCGGCGGCTGCGGGAGACCGATCCGGTGCACCGCACGCCGCTGGGCTACTGGGTGCTCACCCGCTACGACGACGTGGCGGCGCTGCTGCGCTCCCCGCACTCCTCGAGCGCCTTCCCCAAGGAGCCGGGCTGGGCGATGACCCGTGGCGGGCCGACCTGCCCGGTGATGCGCAGCGTCGACAAGTGGCTGCTGCTGCAGGACGGGGCGGACCACCGGCGGCTGCGCAAGCTGATCGCGCGGGTGTTCACGCCGCGCTTCATCGACCGGCTGCGGCCGCGCATCGTGGAGATCGTGGACGGTCTGCTGGACTCCATGGGTGACGGTGAGGTGGACCTGGTCCGGGACCTGGCGCTGCCGATGCCGGTCGCGGTGGTCGGGGAGCTGCTCGGCATCCCCGCCGAGGACCGCGCGCGCTGCCGTGACTGGACGGACAAGGTGGGCTACGTCCTGGATCCGGACGTCTCGCCGAGCCGGCGGATCGCCATGAACAAGGCGGAGCCGGAGTTCCGCAGGTACCTGCTGGACCTGATGGCGCAGCGGCGCGGCGCGGACCCGGAGCACGACCTGCTGTCGGTGCTGATGCAGGCGGAGGACGGCGAGCAGCTCACCGAGGACGAGATCGTCGCGAACATCCTGCTCATCTTCAACGCCGGCCACGAGACCACGGTGAACCTCATCGGCAACGGCATGCTGGCCCTGCTGCGGCAGCCGGAGGCGCTGGAGGCGCTGCGGGCGGACCCGTCGCTCATGCAGACGGCGGTGGACGAGCTGTCCCGTTTCGACCCGCCGGTGACGCTGGCCACCCGGATCGCCACCGCGGACCTGGAGATCGGCGGGAAGGTGATCCCGAAGGGGGCGCACGTGATGGGGCTGCTGGACGCCGCCGGGCGGGACCCGGAGCGCTATCCGGACCCCGACCGGCTGGACCTGTCCCGCACCGAGCCGAAGACGCTGGCGTTCAGCGCGGGACCGCACTTCTGCCTGGGCGCGGTGCTGGGGCGGCTGGAGGCGGCGACCGTCTTCTCGCACCTGCTGGAGAGGTACGGGAAGATCGAGCTGCTCCGCGAGGACCTGCCGGTCAACAAGCACTTCAACCTGCACGGTCTGCTGGAGCTGCCGCTGCGCCTGACGTACTGAGCGTGCCGCCCCGCACCGGCCGGTGTCACAGCGTGCGCAGCACCTCGCGCAGCGCGGTGATCACCTTGTCCTGGCGTTCCTCGGTGAGCGAGGCGTACATCGGCAGGGAGAAGATCTCGCCGGCCAGTGCCTCGGTGACCGGAAGCGACCCGGCCGGCTGCCCGAGGTGGGCGAAGCCGGTCATGGTGTGCACCGGCCAGGGGTAGCTGACGTTGAGTTCGACGCCGTGCGGGCGCAGTGCCTCGATGATGGCGTCGCGGCGCGGGTGCCGCACCACGTAGAGGTAGTACACGTGGTCGTTGCCGTCGGTGACCTGCGGCAGGACGAGGTCGGTGTCGGCGAGGGCCTCGGCGTAGCGTTCGGCGACGCGGCGCCGGGCCTCGACGTAGCCGTCGAGCCGGCGCAGCTTGCGGCGCAGGATCTCGGCGTGCACCTCGTCGAGGCGGGCGTTGTGGCCGGGGGTCGCCTCGACGAAGTAGCGCTTCTCCATGCCGTAGTAGCGGTACCTGCGCAGCGCGGCGTCGGTGGCGGCGTCGTCGGTGACGACGGCGCCGGCGTCGCCGTAGGCGCCGAGGACCTTGGTCGGGTAGAAGGAGAACGCCGCGGCCCGGCCGGTGGTGCCGGCGAGGCGGCCGTTCCGGCGGGCTCCGTGGGACTGGGCGCAGTCCTCCAGGAGCGCCAGGTCGTGGCGGGCGGCCAGCTTCTCCAGCGGGGCGAGGTCGACGCACTGGCCGTAGAGGTGGACGGGCAGCAGGCAGCGGGTGCGCGAGGTGACGGCGGCCTCGGCCTGCGCGGTGTCCATCAGGTAGTCGCTCTCGCGCACGTCCACGAAGACGGGGGTGGCGCCGACCTGGTCGATGGCGATGACGGTGGGCGCGGCGGTGTTGGAGACGGTGACGACCTCGTCGCCCGGTCCCACGCCCAGGGCGCGCAGGGCCAGCACGAGGGCGTTGGTGCCGTTGTCGACGCCGACGCCGTGGGCGAGCCCGTGGTAGGCGGCGAACTCCTTCTCGAAGCCGGTGGTGGAGGGGCCGAGGACGAGTTGTCCGGAGCGGAAGACCTGGTCGACGGCGTCGAGGATGTCCTCGCGCTCCGCCTCGTACTCGTCGAGGTAGTCCCATACGCGCAGGGTCATGATGTCTCTCTTCCGTCCCGGCCGGCGAGGCCGTGCAGGCAGGCGAGGATGGACCGGGCCTGGATGTTGAGGTAGTTGCTGTGGCGGAGCAGGGCTGCCGTGTCGTGCAGGGCGGTCCAGCGGTAGTCGGGGCGGTCGGCGAGGGAGAGGCCGGGGTCGGCCTGGAGGATCACGTAGCGGGTGCGGGCGTGCAGGAAGCGTCCGCCCTCCTCGGAGTGGACGGCGCTGAAGAGCACCCGGTCCGGCGGGGCCTGGAGCACCGTGTCGAGGAAGCGGGGGCGGGCCTCGGGGGGCAGGTGGGTGTAGGTCTGCGGGGTGCACTGCACGGTGGGGCCGAGTTCGAGGACGTCGAGGTTGCCGACCTCGGTGCGGGCGTGCAGCAGCACGTGCGGCACGCCGTCGATCTCGCGGACCAGCAGGGCGACCAGGCCGGTGCCGTGCGGGGCGAGCAGGGGCTGGTCCCAGTGGCCGACCTCGCGGCCGGCGGCCTCCACGGAGACGCCGACGACGTCGAAGAACAGCCCGTCGCGGTGGGTGATGCGGCCGTCGCTGAGCTGCCAGCCGGTGACGGAGTTCAGCGGTATCTCGCGGACGTGGCGTTCGCGGCGGGTGCGTTCCTCGGTGACCCAGCGCAGCAGTTCCCCGTACGACGGGCCGGCTTCGGCGTGGCGGGTGTCGGGGACGGCGGCGGGGAAGCAGGACAACACGGTGCGGGTGTCCATGTTGACCAGGTCGTCCTCGCCCAGCAGGCGGTGGATCTGGCCGAGGGTCAGCCAGCAGAAGCCGTCGAGGACCTCGACGGGGCCGGTGGCCTCGACGATGAGGTTGCGGTTGCGTTTGCGGTGGAACCACGCGCCCTGTTCGGACTGGAGGACGTCGGCGAGGACCCGGTGCGGGGCGGTGTCGCGGAAGTGCTCGAGGTAGGGGACGGCCTTGCCGCGGTGGACGCCGCTGTAGTTGCTCCGGGTCGCCTGGACGGTCGGCGAGAGCTGGACGCCGTTGACGTTGCCGGGCTCCACCTTGGCCTGCATCAGGCAGTGCAGCACCCCGTCGAACTCCTTGACGAGGATGCCGAGGATGCCGGCTTCGGGCTGGCTGATGATGGGCTGCTGCCAGTGGTCGACGGCGGCACCGGGCAGGTGCACGTCGAGGCCGCGGACGGTGAAGAACCGGCCGCTGACGTGTCCGACGTCCCCGGTGCGCGGGTCCACCGACCATCCCTGGAGGGCGTCCAGCGGGCGCGGCGAGACGGTGTTGCGGAAGCGGTCGCGGCAGTCGGCGAGCCAGGCGTCGAAGGCGGCCGCGTCGGTGGCCACGCCGTCGACGGCCCGTGCGGAGTCGGCGAATCTGGTGGTGGGGAGGTGTTCGATCGTCTGTGTCGTCATGTCGGCCCCGTCAGACGCGGACGGCGAGGAACAGCCCGCGGCCGTTCTGCACCCCGGGCAGGTACTCGGCGGTCAGGCCGGCCTCGGCGAACGCCTTCTCGTACTGCTCGCGGGTGTAGAGGCGGGCCAGGTAGGTCTCGACGAAGTGCCGGATGCCGCCCTCCGGGTCGGCCACGGTGTAGTGGACCTCCATGCGGGACTTGTCGTCCTGGCGGGAGGCGTGGGAGACGCGGGCCATGGTGAGCCCGTCCACGGTGCAGACGTCGCCCGCGACGTGGCCCGGGGTGAAGGTGTCGTCGAACCACCACGGGTCGACGACGATCACGCCGTCGTCCTCGAGGTGCGCCTCGAACCGGCGGAACGCGGCGACGAGGTCGGACTCGGTCATGGCGTGGCCGATGGAGCCGAACATGCAGGTGACGACGGAGAAGCGGGTCCCCAGGTCGAAGTCGCGCATGTCGCCCTGGTGGACGACGTCGCCCAGTTTGCGGCGGGCCACCTCGGTCATGGGGGCGGACAGTTCGACGCCGGCGACGGTGTCGAACATCTCGGCGAAGGCGCTCAGGTGGGAGCCCGTGGCGCAGGCGACGTCCAGCAGCGAGGTGGCGGCGGGGGCCTTGCGGCGGGCGTGGCCGGCGACGAACCGCGCCTCGGCGGCGTAGTCCTTGCCCCGGCCCTGGTGGATCAGGTCGTAGATCTCGGCGAACTCTGCTCCGTACACGGCTGTGGTCCTCTCGGGGGTGCTCAGGCGGCGCTCTTGTGGCGGGCGGTGAGGTCCTCGAGGACCGGGACGACGTCGTTGGGGGAGGGCGCGGAGAGCAGGTCCTTGCGCAGCGCCTCGGCGCCGGTGCGGTAGGACGGGTCCTCCAGCAGCCGGACGAGGGCGTCGCGCACGCCGTCGGGTGTGATGTGGCCCGGCGGCAGGGAGATGCCCGCGCCGGACCGCTCGAGGAGGTCGGCGCGTACGAGCGTGTCCCAGAAACCGGGCAGGACCAGCTGCGGTACGCCGTAGTAGGCGGCGGTGGACTGGATGCCGGCGCCGCCGATGTGGATCACGGCGGAACAGGTCGGCAGCAGGCCCTGCATGGGCACGAAGTCGAGGACGGTGGCGTTGTCCGGCGCCATGTCGGCGGACTCGCCCGGCGCGGGCAGCAGGGTGGCGATCAGGTCGATGTCGAGGCCGGCGAAGGCCTGGAGTGCGGAGACGCTGAACATGTCGAAGCCGAAGTAGCCGCGCACGGAGACGCCGGCGGTGACGGCGACGCGGGGCCGGGACGGTTCGGCGGCGAGCCAGTCCGGGAGCTCGGCCTGCCCGTTGTAGGGGATGTAGCGGACGCCGACCACCGGCAGGCCGTTGTCGATGCGGTGGCTGGGCGGGGCGACGTCGATGGTCCACTGCCCGTTGGCGACGGTCTCGTCGTAGGTGGCGCCGTGCCGGGCGAGCGACTCGGTGAGCCAGTCGCGCAGCGGGTCCGTCCGCCGGTCCTCGGGGAGCTCGGCGAGGCGGTCGAGGAAGTCGTTGCGGGTGCGGGTGACGACGTCCGCGCCCCAGAGCATGCGGGCGTGGGCGGCGCCGGTGACCTGGGCGGCGACGGCTCCGGCCCAGGTGAACTGCTCCCAGACGACGAGGTCGGGCTGCCACCGGCGGGCGTAGGTGACGAGCGCGTCGGTGAACTCGTCGTTGTTGACGGTGCGGAAGTACCGGCCGGTCGTCTCGTCGAAGAAGCGGAGGAGTTCGTCGTGGCCGAGGTTGGCCGAGTGGGTGACGGCCTCGGCGACGCGGCCTCCCCACCCTTCGTCCTGGCTGGCCTCCATGACCTGCTTCCAGCGGTGGTCGCTGCCGAGCGGCACCGCGGTCAGTCCGGTCCTGGTGACGGTCTCCGCCATCTCGGGCTGGGTGGCGACGCGGACCTCGTGGCCGGCCGTGCGCAGCGCCCAGGCGAGGGGCACCATGCTGAAAAAGTGCGTCTTCTCCGCATGTGCCGCGAAGAGAATGCGCATTGCCGTCCTCCAGACGGGACCGTTGAGGGAACGGGCCGGTTTCGCTGCCGAGGGGGTGTTCTCGTTCTCGTACGTGTTCTCGTACGTGTTCTCGTACTCGGCAGGAACATAGGGACCGGCGAAGCGGGCCGAACACCCCTATCGCCCCTACACCTGGCCCGTTCCACCCCAGTACGCGGCTACGCCGCGAGGGCCGCGGCGGTGCTTCTCAGGGCGTCGTCGAGGGGGACCCGGGGGCGCCAGCCGGTGACGGCGTGGAAGGGGCGCGGGTCGACGACCACGTCCTCGCTGTCGGCCGGGTCGGCGTGGTCGGGCGGGGGCACGGTCACGACGGGGACGGCGGGGGCGCCGGTGCGGTCGGCGACGGCCTCGGCGATGCCGGTGAAGAGGGCGAGGAGGGTGACGCCGGTGCCGGTGCCGACCTCCCAGTGGGTTCCGGAGAGCCGGTCGGCGTGGTCGTGGGCGGCGAGCAGCGCCTCCACGACGTCGTCGACGTGGACCAGGTCGCGGCGGACCGAGCCGTCGCCCCAGACGGTGAGCGGCCGGCCGGCCAGGGCGCGGCGGGTCATGGCGGCGACCACGCCGCGGTCGGGCGCGGTGGTGGCGGGTCCGTGGCCGAAGACGGTGGGCAGGCAGAGCGACACGCCGCGCAGCACGCCGGCGGCGGCGGCCTCGGCGAGGGCGTTCTCGGCGAGCAGCTTCTGCCGGACGTACGGGCTCTTCACGTCGGCGGGGCGGACCTCGCCGCCGGCGCCGCCGCAGAGGTGGGTGGTGGTGCTGGGAAAGACCACGACGGGGGGCCGCGGCCCCGCGGGCCGGGCGCGGAACGCCGCGGCGAGGTCGTGGACCAGGCCGACGTTCAGCCGCTCGGCGGCGGTGTCGCCCTCGGCGACCCGCCAGCCCGCCTCGGTGGCCGCGACCAGGTGGAAGACGGCGTCGGCCCCGTCGACGGCGTCGGCGATCGCGCCGGGGGCGGCGAGGTCCGCGGTGCGCACCTCGATGTCGGCGACCGCCCCGTCGGGGACGGGGGTCTCGCGGCGGGCCACCAGTCGCAGCCGGACGGGCCGGCGGGCGAGGGCGCGGGTGAGGGGCGAGCCGATGAAGCCGGACGCGCCGAGCACCACGACGAGGGGACGGCCGTCGCCGCCGGGGCGGGCCGTCACCGGTACATCGCCTTCTCGATCTCCAGGCACCGCTCGTACACCGGCAGGGTCCCGGCCTCGGCGGCCTCGGCGAGGGTGGGGGCGACCGAGTCGCGGTCGGAGAGGATCATCCGGTCGCGGTCGGGCAGCGGCAGGCCCAGCGCGGGGTCCAGGGCGGTGAGGGCCAGTTCGTGCTCGGCGACGTAGCCGCCGGAGAGCATGTACGACATGACCGTGTCGTCCTCGAGGGAGACGAAGGCGTGGCCGAGGCCGACCGGGAAGTACATGGCG
>NZ_JBEYUK010000049.1:0-20903 GCF_040643475.1 Streptomyces sp. NPDC047130
CCGGGCCGGACGCCGCCGACCGCGATGCCCGCCCGGGGCCGCGGCCGCTCCGACCGCCGGCGCCGACGTGTTCGCCCCTCCGGGGAGGGCCGCGGCCCGGAACGGCGGCGCGGTTTTCGTGCCCGGTTTCCGACCCTAGGGCGCGGGGGCCGGAGTGAGGACGGGGGGCGGCAAGTCCGGGGGGCGGGGCCGGGGTTCGGCGTGCGGGGTGCAGGGGGGAGTGGGGGCGGTGGGGACGCGGCCGTGGAGGAGGTAGGCGCGGAGGTGGCCGTCGACGCAGGTGTTGGGGCCGCCGGAGAGGGCGTGCGAGCCGGCGCCGCGCTCGGTCACCAGGGCCGCGCCGGCCAGTCGCCGCTGTAGCTCCAGGGCGCCCCGGTAGGGGGCCGCCGCGTCCCGCTCGGCCGCCAGGACCAGCACCGGCGGCAGTTCGCCGGGCCCGGTGCGCACGTCCCGGGGGCGCTGCCGGGGCCCCGTCCAGGAGGCGCAGGGCAGGTCGGTCCGGACGTGGTCCCACGCCGTGAACGGGGCGCCGCGGGCCAGGCGCGCGGCGTCGGCCTCCCAGACCTTCCACGCGGTGGGCCAGGGGGCGTCGTTGCACCGCACCGCCGTGTACACGGCCCTCGTGTTCTCCTCCCGCGCAGCCAGCTCGGCCCGCGCCGCGGCGTCCGGCATCGGCCCCGCCTGGGCCAGCAACTGCCGGTCGTCGCCGTGGACGTACCCGGCGAGGGCCCGCGCGCGGTGCGGCCAGACCTCGTCGTGGTGGAGCGCGGTCAGCATCGCCGCGTGCAACTGCCCCGGCCCCACGGTCCCGCCGGCCGGCCGGGCCGCCAGGCGCGCGGACGCCCGCTCGTAGGCGCGCGCCACCGCACCGGCGTCACCGCCGAGCCCGTGGACGTCGTCGTGCCGCGCCACCCAGGCCCGGAAGTCGGCCCAGCGGGTCTCGTAGGCGGCGGGCCGGGCGAGGTGGCCGCGGTACCAGACGCGCGCCGGGTCCGGGTCCACCGGCGAGTCCAGGACCATCCGCCGCACGCGGTGCGGGAACAGGTCGGCGTACAGCGCGCCCAGGTAGCCGCCGTACGCGACGCCCAGGTAGGTCAGCCGCGGCTCGCCGAGCGCGGCGCGGACCACCTCCAGGTCGCGCGCGCTGTTCAGCGAGGTGTGGTGCCGCAGGGCCGCGCCGTTGCGGCGGGCGCACGCCGTGGCGTACCGCTCGGCCTCCGCCCGCCACTCCCGCAGCAGTGCCCGCGAGGGCCGCGTCGGCGCCGGGGACGGTCCCACGGGCCGCTCCGCGGGGTCCGCGCAGAGCAGCGGCGCGGAGCCGCCCACGCCGCGCGGGGCGTACCCGACCAGGTCGTACGCCTCGGCCAGGGGCTTCCAGGCGGGCGTCAGGGCGACGGCCGGGAACGACATGCCGGAGGCGCCCGGGCCACCGGGCCCGAACAGCAGCGCGCCCTGCCGGACGACCGTGCCGTCCGTGCCGCCGGTCGCCGCGGTGCGGCTGACCGTGAGCCGCAGGGACGGCCCGCCGGGGCGGGCGTAGTCCAGCGGGACGGCGACCGTGCCGCAGCGGGCCCTGCCCGGCATGGCGTGCTGCCCGGTGCACCGCCCCCAGCGGACCCCGTCCCGCCCGGCCCGCGCCGCCGCCACCGCGACCCCGCGCTCCTCGGCCGTGCCGACGGGGGCGGGGTCAGGGGCGGGCGCGGGCGCGGCGGTGGCGCCGGACGAGGCCAGCACGGCGAGGGCGGCGAACAGCGCGAGACGGCGCATGCGGTGTCCCTTCGGGCAGGGGGCGTCCCGAAGGATGTTTCGCCCGCCGCCCCGCGGGAGCAACGCGCCGCGCCGTGTCCCGGCCCGCGCCCCGCCCGGTGGCGCGAGATCGACAGCGCGCCGGGACCCGGCCCGCACTAGCCTGGCCCCATGGAGCAGTTCGACGGGGCGGACGTCGTCGCCTTCCCGGACGCGGCGGCCTTCGACGCCTGGCTGGCCGAGCACCACACCCGCCGCGAGGGGGTGTGGGTCAAGGTGGCGAAGAAGGCGTCGGGGATCGCGTCGGTCACGGACGGCGAACTGGTCGACGTCGGGCTCTGCTGGGGCTGGATCTCGGGGCAGCGCCGGGCCCTGGACGACCGGTACTACCTGCAGAGGTACGGGCCGCGACGGCCGAGGAGCCTGTGGTCGCGGGTGAACGTCGAGAAGGTCGCGGAGCTCGCGGCGGAGGGCCGCATGCGGGAACCCGGCCTCGCCGAGGTCCGGCGCGCGCAGGAGGACGGCCGCTGGGACCGCGCCTACGCGTCGCAGGCGACGGCCGCCGTCCCCGACGACCTCGCCGCCGCGCTCGCCGCGGACCCGGCGGCGCGTGCGGCGTTCGACGCGCTCGACCGGACCGCCCGCTACCTGGTCATGCTCCCGCTGCTGCAGGCGGCGACCCCGCGGGCCCGGCGGACGCGGCTCGAGCGGGCGGTACGCGACCTCGCGGCGGGGAGCCGCCCGGGCCGAGCCTGAGCCGTCCGGGCCGGGGCCGAGCCGCCCGGGCCGGGCTGAGGCACTCGGGCCGGGCTGAGGCACTTGGGGTGGGGCGCTCGGGGTGAGGCGCTCGGGTCTCGGCGGTGGGGCGGCCCGGCCGCCTGGTTCAGCGCTGCGGTTCCTCGCCCGTGCGGGCCGCGAACGCCGCCCGGAGCGCGGGCTCCTCCACCGCGGGCACGCCGTGCAGCGCCACCGTCGCCAGCAGGCGCGGCTCCTCGTCCAGGTCGGTCAGGCCCCTTCCCAGCGCGGCCACCAGCCGGTGACCGGCGGCGGAGGCACGCCGGGTGTACGGGTGGACCTCCATGCGGGTGATCAGCAGGGAGCCCAGCGCCAGCGCCAGCGGCGCGGCGAACCACGCGGCGGTCAGCCCGGCCGACGGCCCGCCCTCCTCGCCCGGCAGGACGACCGCCGCCGCGCCCAGGCCGGCCACCGCCACCGCGGCGGCGCGCACCCGCCGGACGCCGTCCGCGACGGTCCACGCCCCCTCCGGGACCGCCAGGCCCGCCGTGACCAGCCGCTCCGTCATCCCCCGCACCGCCGCGGCCGCGGCCACCGCCGTCCGCACCGGCGCTATCCGCCGCTGCCCGCCGGCTCCTATCGCGGCGAGCACCGACCCCTCGACCTCGTCCCGGCCCCGCGGGTCCACCACCGTCACCCAGCCGGTGTGGGCCAGCAGCAGCCGGCGTTCCCGGGCCATCGCCACCAGTGCCAGGTCGGCGACCCGCACGGGGCCGCCCGCCAGGAACGCCGCCTCGTACAGCGTCAGCGACGCGCGGTCGGCGCCGCGCCGGTCGACGGCCGCGGCGACCACCGCCGCGCGGCACAGGCGGACACAGGCCGCCCCCACGAGAACCCACGCCGCCATCAGCAGGAACACCCACACCATGCGGAGTTTCTACGTCACCGGACCGCCGCGGCACCACGGGTCGTTCACGATCCGGACACACTCCTTCACCGACCTGGTCAACCGCCCAGCAGCACACGGCGGGTGGCGCGGGCGACGCGCGCGGCGGGGGTCCGCGGCAGCGGTGCCGGACCCGAGCGCGCCAGCCACCAGGCCCGCAGCCGGTTGCGGCGGCGGGCGTTCTCCGGGCGGCCGGACAGCAGCAGGTGCTCCGCGAAGTCCAGCGCGTCCTTGCGGTGGCCGCCGGTCAGCGGCCGTGCGATCGCGTAGGCGACGAACAACGGGCGGTACGACTCGCCCAGGACGCGCGGGAGTTCGGGCGCGACCTTGGCGACGATCCCCGCCCGCTTGGCGGCCAGCGCCCGCGCCTGCACGCGGACCCGGGCCCGGTCGAACCCCTCCGGCACGGGGCCGTCGGCCACCAGCGCGGACAGCAGCGAGGCCTGGGCCACGCCGACGCGCTGCCGGGCGCCGTCCGACGCCGGGGCCACGGCGGGGCGTTCACCGGCCGCGGGGCCGGCCGGGGCGGCCGTCGCCGCCACCGCCGCCCCCGAGGTGGCCGTCCCCGAGGTGGCCGTCGCCGACGCGGCGGTCCCTGACGCGGCCGTCGCCGACGCGCGGCCACGGGCCACCGCCGCCCGGATCGACTCCATCTCCCGCTCCAGCTCGGCGGCGCGCGGGAAGTCGTCGTCCCGCTCCAGCAGCACGCCGGGCGGGGACACCCGCGAGGTCAGGTCGGCGAGGACGTCCAGCACCGGCTCCGGCACCGGGTGCGCGTGACTGTCGTGCCAGACGCCGTCCTTGAGCACGCCGCCCGCCACGTGGACGTAGGCGATCGCCTCCACCGGCAGCTCGTCCAGCGCCTTCGCGGTGTCCTCGCCCCGGTTGACCTGGTTGGTGTACAGGTTCGCGACGTCGATCAGCAGCCGCACCCCGGTGCGCTCCACCAGTTCGTGGAGGAACTGCCCCTCGGTGAGCTCCTCGCCCGGCCAGGCCAGCAGCGCGGCGATGTTCTCCACCGCGAGCGGCACCGGCAGCGCGTCCTGCGCGATCCGCACGTTCTCGCAGAGCACGTCCAGCGCGTCGCGGGTGCGCGGCACGGGCAGCAGGTGTCCCGCCTCCAGCGCGGGGGAGGCGGTGAGGTCGCCGCCCGCGCGGACGAAGGCGATGTGCTCCGTCACCAGCGGCGCGTCCAGCAGCCGCGCCCGCTCGGCCAGCGCCTCCAGCCGCCCCGCGTCGGGCCGTCCGGCCCCGCCGAGCCCCAGCGACACCCCGTGCGGCACCACCGTCACGCCGCGCTCCCGCAGCCGGACCAGCGCGTCGGGCAGGTGCGAGGCGCAGAGGTTCTCCGCGACCACCTCGACCCAGTCGATGCCGGGCATCGCCTCCACGGCGTCCGCGATCTCCGGCCGCCAGCCGATCCCCGTCCCCAGGTGCGCCATCGTCGCCCTCCCCCGCCCGTCACCGTGTACCTGGTGTACCTGTCCGTGTGAGGGAGTCTTGGCCCAGGGGGAGGGCCGACGAATCGCTTCCGCCCGTATTCAGAGCTTGATTTGAGCTAGCGACGCCCAGGCGGTGAGGCGGCCGGTTCTCCGGCGGTGAGGCCGCCGGTCCTCAGGCGGTGAAGCCGCCGTCGACGGCGATCGAGGCTCCGGTGACGTACGAGGCGTCCGCACTCGCCAGGTGGGCGACGGTCGCCGCGATCTCGGCCGCCTCCGCGTAGCGTCCCACCGCCGTGAAGCCGGCGATCACCTCGGCGTTCGGTCCGTCGGCCGGGTTGGTGTCCGTGTCGGTCGGACCGGGGATCACCAGGTTCACGGTGACTCCCCGCGGGCCGAGCTCCCGGGCCAGGCCCTTCGTCATCCCGACCAGCGCCGACTTGCTCATCGCGTACAGCGCCAGCCCCGGGAAGACCGCGCGCTCGGCGACGTTGCTGCCGATGCTGATGACGCGGCCGCCCCGTTCCATGTGCCGCACCGCCGCCCGGGAGGCCGTGAACGGCGCGCGGACGTTCACCGCCAGGGTGCGCTCGATGTCCTCCGGCCCCAGCTCGTCGAGGGGGCCGACGAGGAAGACGCCCGCGTTGTTGACCAGGACGTCGAGCCTGCCGAACGCCGCGGCGGCCTCGTCCACCGCGGCGACCAGCGCCTCCGGGTCCGCGCTGTCGGCCCGGACGGCCAGGGCCCGGCGCCCCGCGGCCTCGATCCGCTCCACCACCTCGGCGGCGCGGTCCGCGCCGTTCTCATAGGTGAGGACGACGTCGGCGCCCTCCTCGGCCAGTCGCAACGCCACGGCCGCACCGATGCCCCGGCTGCCGCCCGTCACCAGGGCCACGTTTCCTTCGAGTCGGTTCATGCCGTGGAGCCTCGCCGCTCCCGGGCCCAGAAGCTGGCGGGAATCCGACCTCGCGTTCGGCGCGGCCGTCGCTCCGGCCTGCGGAAAGGGGCGGCGAGGGGGTGTGTGAGACTCGTTCGGGGCCGTCGGTCGCGCCGCGCCCGGTGGACTCGTACCAAGGAGCAGATCATGCGCAACACCAGGGCCGGTGCCGGACGCACGGCCGTCGCCGTGGCGGCGGCGGGCCTCCTCGCCGGATGCGGCACCTCGTCCGCGGGGACCGCCGCCGCGGAGACCGCTTCCGCGGACGCGGGACCGAAGGCCGTCCTCGCGGACGTGCGGGCGGCCGTCAGGTCCGCCGGGCTGCCCGAGCGCGAGGTGGTCGAGGGCTTCCCCGAGCAGGATGTGGCCGAGGTCTTCTCCGAGCGGGCCCCGGACTCCGGCCTGGACGCCGGGCAGCGGCGGAAGGTCGCGGCCCTCACCCGTGAGCTGGCGCCCTGTCACGTCTCGTGGGCGACGGGTCCGACGGGTCCGACGGGCAACGATCCGGCCGAGCGACGGCAGGAGTTCGAAGCCGTGCTCGCGGGCTTCGAGGCGCGGGGCTGGAAGGAGCGCCGGCCCGTCAAGGAGGTGGAGTTCGGCGACGACGGCACGCTCCGCAACGCCGTGCACCACAAGCGGGGCTGGACCACGTACGCCCAGCACACGGAGAGCCGGGACTGGATCGCGACCTCCGTCATGGTGACCCAGGACTCCTGCTTCGACCGGCTCACCGACGAGGAGGAGGACCTCCTGGAGCGCGCCTTCGACTGACCCCCGGCTACCGGACCCGCGAGGGCGCGGCGGGCCGGCGCAGGGCGGGGTGGTCGGCGATCACCGTGCAGGAGCCGGGGGCGATCTCGGTGAAGCCGGCGTCGCGGACCACGGGCAGGCGCGCGGCCAGCAGGCCCGCCCAGCGGTCGGGGGCGGCGGTGCGGACGGAGAGGGCGAAGCCGGTGTCCCGCCAGGCGGCGCGGTCGGCGTCGGTCAGCTCCCACCAGGCGAGCTGCGCGGCGTGACCGGTCTGGGCCATCGCCTTGCCGGCCGACATGTCCAGCTCGGGGTTGAGCCACAGGACGGGCGCGGCGGGGTCGGCGGGCGGGGGCGGCTCGGGGTCGTCCAGGTCGGTCCCGGACACCTGGAGCTTGGCGAGCTCCTTGGGCCAGCCGTCCAGCGGGACCGGCGGGTAGACGCGGACCTCGGCCGACCCGCCGGTCACGGTGACGCCGGGCAGCGTCTGCGCCTTGCGCCACTCGCCGCCGCGGGCGCGGCGGACGACCTTGCGGATGCGGGCGTCCTGCCAGGCGTCGATCGCGGCGGCCCACTCGCCGTCACCGGTGGAGCGGGGGTCGTCCAGGACGGTCAGCACCGCGCGGGCGGAGGTCTCCAGGGCGTCCGTGCGGGCGGGAGGGTCCGTCTTCTCCAGCCGGACGACCAGGGGGAGGACGTACTGGGGCTTGTCGTCCCGCGGGTCCGCGGCGGTATGGAAGGGCGAGGTCGTCACCCGCCCAGTCTGCCAAAACGCCCCCACCGGGACCCGTCAGGGGCCCCGGTGGGAGCGCGGCGGCCGTTCGGTCAGGTGTCCTCGCGGCGGCGCAGGGCCCGCCGGGGGAGGGGACGGGTCGCCGGGCCCTGGAGGACCGAGCCGTCGGGGGAGAAGCGGGAGCCGTGGCAGGGGCACTCCCACGCCCGTTCCGCCGCGTTGAAGCAGACCAGGCAGCCCAGGTGGGTGCAGCGCGCGGACACCGCGTGGAGTTGCCCCGCGTCGTCCCGGTGGACGGCCACCGACTCGCCGCCGACCCGCACCACCGCGCCGTCGCCCGGCTCGATGTCCTCCACCGCGGCCCCCGACCGCGCCGCGGCGAGCCGGTCGCCCACGAAGTGGCCGGCGACCTTCGCCTGCGTCTGCAGGAACCGCGGCGCCTCCCGCAGCACCGGCGCCAGCCGCCGCGGGTCGTACAGCTCCGCCCACGGGCTGCTGCCGCCGTCGATCAGCGTGGCCAGCAGCCGGCCGGCCATGATGCCGCCGCTCATCCCCCAGCCGCGGAACCCGGTCGCCACCCACAGCCCCGGCGAACCGGACGGCATGGGCCCCACGAGCGGCACGGTGTCGGTGGCGTCGGTGTCCTGGGTGGCCCAGCCGTACATCGGCTCGACGCCGGGGAAGGTGGCCGTCATCCAGTCCGTGAGCCGCCGGAACCGCTCCTCCGGGTCGCCCGTGCCGGGCGTGATGTGCTCACCGGTGATGATCAGCAGGCGCTTCCCGGGGGTGTCCAGCGGCGCGGTCCGCACCGACCGGGTGTTCTCCTCGGACGTGATGTACATGCCGTCCGGGTCCAGGGCGGCCGGAATCCGCCCGGCCACCGCGAACTCCCGGCGCGGCGAGAGCCGCGAGAAGAGCAGCGACCGGTCGAACACCGGGTAGTGGGTGGCGACGACGACGTCCCGGGCCCGCACCACGTTCCCGGTGTCCGTCTCCAGGGTGTGCGGCTCGCCCTCGGTCAGCCCGGTGACCCGCGTGTTCTCGTGGATCAGGGCGCCCTGCGCGGCCAGGTCCGCGGCGAGGGCCAGCAGGTAGTTCCGCGGGTGGAACTGCGCCTGCCCGTCCACCCGCACCGCCCCCGCCACCGGGAACGGCAGCCCGGTGTCCTGCGTGAAGACGGCCGGCAGCCCCGCCTCCCGGGCCGCCTCGGCCTCGGCGCGCACCTGGTCCGCCTGGTCCGGGTCGGTGACGTACGAGTACGCGCTGCGGGGTTCCCAGTCGCAGTCGATGCCGAGTTCCTCGACCAGCGACGCGGCGTGCTCGATCGCCTCGGTCTGCGACCGGGCGTACAGACGGGCGCCGTCCGGGCCGCGGGTCCTGCGCAGGTGGGCGTAGACCATGCCGTGCAGGGCGGTCAGCTTGGCGGTGGTGTACCCGGTGACGCCGCCGGCCAGCCGGCCCGCGTCCAGCACGGCCACGGTCCGTCCGGCCCGCATCAGCTCGTGCGCCGTGCTGAGGCCGGCGATGCCCGCGCCGACGATCGCGACGTCGACGTCCATGTCCGAGGCCAGGGCGGGGTACGGCTCGTCGCCGGGGGCCGTCCGCATCCAGTACGACGGTCCGAGCGGAGGGTAACGAGTGCTCATGCCGCGCCGGGTACCCCGTCCCCCCGAGCTCACCGCACGATGATCCGGCAGGGCCCGGAGGGAGGCCGCGCGGCCGGCGCGCAGGACAGCAAGAACGGTCGGGCGGCCGCCGTCCGCGGCGGCGCAGACTGTCCGTATGACCGGACGTGACCGCCTGCGCGAACTGCTCGACGCCGTGCTCGACGAGGACAACCGCACCCTCGGCGAGATGGCACGGGACGCCTTCGTCTCGCCCTACCACTTCAACCGCACCCTCTCCCGGGCGGCGGGCGAGGCCCCCGTGGCCATGCGGCGGCGGGTGCTCCTGGAACGCGCGGCCTGGCGGCTCGCCCAGGGGCGGAGCGTCACGGAGGCGGCGTGGGAGGCGGGCTACGAGTCGGTCGAGGGCTTCGGCCGGGCCTTCCTGCGGGCCTTCGGCCGGCCGCCGAGCAGCGTCGAGGAGGGGACCGGGCACTGGCTGCCCGCGCCCAACGGCATCCACTTCCACCCGCCGACCTCGCTCTGGGTGAGCGCCACGGAGCACACCATGAACCCGCTGACGGAACAGCTCGTCGCCCACGACCTGGACGACACCCGGTACCTGCTGGAGCGGGCGAAGGGACTGCCCGAGGAGGAGTTCCGCGCCCGGCGGCTGCCGGGGCTGACCGTCCAGGAGTGGTTCGGCCCGGAGGAGTCGGTCCAGGCCCTGCTGGAGCACCACGTGCACTCCCTGGAGAGCTGGCTGGCGTCGATCGAGGGCCGGGACCTGCCCGACCGCGACCCGGAGGCGGGCGCGGCGGCGCTGCTGGAGCGGCACGACGCGGTGGCGCCGCGCTGGCTGGCGGCGGTCCGGGACATCGACCGGCGCGGCGGCTGGGACGACCGGCTGATCGACGCGCTGTGCGACCCGCCGGAGAGCTTCCTGCTCAGCGGCGTGGTCGCGCACGTCCTCACCTACGCGGCGCACCGGCGGCAACTGGTGCGGCACCTGATGCGGACGGCCGGGTGCCCGGTCGACGCCGGCGACCCGATCACCTGGCTGCGGACGCGACGCGGCGAGACGTCCGCCGACGCCTGACGGCGCCTGACGGCCCTGACGGCCCTGACGGCCCTGACGGCCCTGACGGCGCCTGACGGCCCTGACGGCGCCTGACGGCCCTGACGGCCCTGACGGCGCCTGACGGCCCTGACGGCCCGACGACGCCTGACGGCCCTGACGGCCCTGACGGCCCTGACGGCGCCTGACGGCCCTGACGGCCCGACGACGCCTGACGGCCCTGACGGCCCTGACGGCCCTGACGGCCCTGACGGCCCTGACGGCGCCTGACGGCCCTGACGGCGCCTGACGGCGCCTGACGGCGCCTGACGGCGCCTGACGGCCCCGAGGACGCCTGACGGCCCCGACGGCCTCCGAAGACGTCCCGGCCCCCGGCCCTCCCGCACCGACCCGACCTGCCTGACCGACTTGACCCGCACGACCTGCCCGACGAGCCCGACCCGCCTGGAGGAACCGATGCTGATCTACTACACCGCCACCACCCTCGACGGCTTCCTCGCCGACCCGGACGACTCCCTGGAGTGGCTGCTGCGCCAGCCGGAGGGCGACGAGGGCTTCGGCGGGGGCCCGTTCGGGATGGACACGCTCATGGCCCGCACCGGGGCGATGGTGATGGGCTCGACGACCTACGAGTGGATCCTCCGGCACGAGGTGGCGGCCGGGCAGCCGTGGCCGTACACGATGCCCACGTGGGTGATGACCGGCAGGGACCTCGCCCCGGTGGAGGGCGCGGACATCCGGTTCGCCTCCGGTGACGTGCGGAAGGTGTGGGACGAGGTGACGGCGTCGGCCGGGGACAAGGACGTCTGGGTGGTGGGCGGCGGCGACCTCGCCGGGCAGTTCGCCGATGCCGGGCTGCTGGACGAGGTGGTCGTGTCGATCGCGCCGGTCACCCTGGGGGCGGGGCGGCCGCTGCTGCCGCGGCGGCTGGAGCTGGAGCTGGTGGAGAGCGCGACGATGGGGCCCGCCATGCTCTGCGCGCGCTACCGCGTCACCGGCCCCCTGCTGGAGGACCGGCGCCCCTGACGGGAGGCGGTTCCGGGGCGGCGCTGGCACAAGGGCCCGCGCCGCCCCGGCGGCGTCTCAGCCCCCCGCGGCGACCAGCGGCTTCGCGTCCCGCGCCAGCGCGGTGAGCCGGGAGATCGCCCGGAAGTACTTCTTCCGGTACCCGCCCGCCAGCATCTCCGCGCTGAACAGCTCGTCGAACGGCGCCCCGGAGGCCATCACCGGCACCTCACGGTCGTAGAGCCGGTCGGCGAGGACGACCAGCCGCAGCGCCGTGGACTGGTCGGGCACGGCCGTCACCCCGGTGAGGCACACCGCCGCCAGGTCGTCCGTCAGCGCGCCGTAGCGGCTGGGGTGGACCCGCGAGAGGTGGTCGAGCAGAGCGGGGAAGTCGTCCAGCGAGGCCCCCGGGGTGGCGTGCGCGACCCGCCGCACCTGGTCGTCGGTGAACGGCGGCGGCGCCTCGGGCAGGCCGCGGTGGCGGTAGTCCTCGCCGTCGATGCGCAGCGTGCGGAAGTGCGCGGACAGTCCCTGGATCTCGCGCAGGAAGTCCGCCGCGGCGAACCGGCCCTCGCCCAGCTTGCCCGGCAGCGTGTTGGAGGTGGCGGCCAGCGCGACGCCCGCCTCCACCAGCTTGCCCAGCAGGCTGGACACCAGCACCGTGTCGCCCGGGTCGTCGAGTTCGAACTCGTCGATGCAGAGCAGCCGGTGCCCGGAGAGGGTGCGGACCGTCTGCTGGAAGCCCAGCGCGCCCACCAGGTTGGTGAGCTCCACGAACGTGCCGAACGCCTTCAGCGAGGGGTCCGCCGGGGTGGCGTGCCACAGCGAGGCCAGCAGGTGGGTCTTGCCGACGCCGTACCCGCCGTCGAGGTACACGCCCCGCGGCCCGGACGGGGCCGCCGGCCTGGTTCTGAGCCCGAACAGCCGGCGCATCGTGCCGCCGCCCGGGTCCGCGGCGGGGGAGGAGTCCAGCCCGGCGGCGAACTCCTCGAGGACCCGGACCGCCTCGCTCTGGCTGGGCTGGTTCGGGTCCGGGATGTACGTCCCGAAACGGGCGGCGCCGAAGCGCGGCGGTGGCACCATCTCCGCCACCAGGCGGTCGGCGGGGACATGGGGCTCACGGGCGCACAGGGACTGCGGGGCCGTTTCGGCTATGGGTCCGCGACCGGTGGCGGAGGTGGAAGGCGACACACTTCCCCATGCTAAACGGCATGTCACACTGCGTGTCATGCGACGCCTGTTCCCTGTGACCCAAGAGACAGTCATCACGACGGCCGAGCCGGGCCGCGAGTGGACCCTCGACGAACTGGCCGACGCCTACGCGTACCCCGGCAATCCGAACGGCCCGCAGCGCGGTCCCGGCGGCGGGGAGCCCTGGCTGCGCGCCAACATGGTCTCCACCCTCGACGGCGCGGCCCAGCACGACGGCCGCTCGCACCCCATCTCCAGCGCCACCGACATGCGGATCTTCGGCACGCTGCGGGCGCTGGCCGACGTGGTCGTGGTCGGCGCGGAAACGGTCCGGCAGGAGGGCTACCGGCCCGCCCGCGCCCGCAAGGAGTTCGCCGCCCGGCGCGAGGCCGCGGGGCAGGGGCCCGCGCCCGCCGTCGCCGTCGTCTCGGCCGGCCTCGAGCTGGACTTCTCCCTGCCGCTGTTCACCTCGCCGCTGGTGCCCACCCTGATCCTGACCGGTGCCGCCGCGGACCCGCACCGGATCGCCGCCGCGGAGAAGACGGGCACGCGGGTGGTCGTCGCGGGCGACGGCATGGGCGTGGACCCCGCGCGGGCGGTGCACGCGCTGGCGGAGCTCGGCCACACCCGTCTGCTCACCGAGGGCGGGCCGCGCCTGCTGGGGCAGATGATCGCCGCGGGCGTGCTGGACGAGCTGTGCCTGACCGTCTCCCCGATGCTCACGGCCGGCGATGCCCAGCGCATCGCGGGCGGCCC
This sequence comes from Streptomyces sp. NPDC047130, assembly GCF_040643475.1. NCBI lineage: Bacteria > Bacillati > Actinomycetota > Actinomycetes > Kitasatosporales > Streptomycetaceae > Streptomyces > Streptomyces sp. NPDC047130. The sequence continues at coordinate 12,918 of NZ_JBEYUK010000049.1, forward strand.
CTCCGTCGCCGTCCCGCACCACTTCACGCTGGCCTCGCTCCTCGAGGAGGACGGCTTCCTCTTCACCCGCTACCACCGCGCCTGAGCCGGCCCGGTGGCCGGGATTGAGCGGCCCCATCGGTGGAACATGGAGATCTCCCGCCGCACCCGACCGCACGAAAAGCGTAGGTCCGCACCGGAAGGACGGGGCAGGATGGTTTCAGCAGCGGTCCGAGGACCCGCCGCCGGCCACGGACGACCGACCGCGGGCCCCTCAGGTCCGTGAACCGAGAGAAGGGGCGCCCACGTGTTCACGAGCGTATTGATGATCGAGAAGGCCCTGACCTCGGCCGACGTCGAGTTCGTCACCACCCTGCACGGTGACGAGCCGGTCACCTTCCACGTCCTCCTCCAGCCCCGCGGCGACCAGGCCGACCGACTGCTGCGCGCCATCGACGACATCGCCATCGGCGCGCTGGACGAGGCGGCCCGGGAGGCCGCCCAGCCCGAGGGCAAGGACGCCGCCGAGCAGGGCCGCCAGGCCCTCGACATCTCCCTGGTGGCGCTGCGCGCCGCAGGCAGCGAGGCCGAGGGGCGGCTGGTCGAGGACCACCCGCTGGACGAGCTGAGAGCCGTCGTGGAGGAGGTCGGCGCGGACGAGGTCATCGTGCTGACCGACCCGCACTACGTGGAGGAGTTCTTCCACCGCGACTGGGCCTCGCGGGCCCGCCACAAGGTGGGCGTCCCGGTCCTCAAGCTCTTCTCGCACAGCCGCACGCAGGGCCAGGCCCCGGCCTGACCCGGACGGGCCACCCGGGGGAGGCCGCGCCGCCCCCGGTCCGGCCGTCCGGGGCGGTGACCGGCGTCGGTACTAGGCTGTGCGCGGACACGACCGCACCACCGCAGGGGAGACACGCATGGCACCCGGCCTGCCCACCGCCATGGACCGACCGCACTTCATCGGCATCGGCGGCGCCGGTATGTCGGGCATCGCGAAGATCCTCGCCCAGCGGGGCGCCAAGGTCGCCGGCAGCGACGCCAAGGACTCGCCGACCGCCGAGGCGCTGCGCGCCCTGGGCGTCACGGTCCACGTCGGCCACGACGCCGCCCACCTCGCCGACGACGCCACCTGCGTCGTCGTCTCCTCCGCGATCCGCGAGGACAACCCGGAGCTGGTCCGCGCCGCCGAGCTCGGCATCCCCGTCGTCCACCGTTCGGACGCACTGGCCCGCGTGATGGACGGCCTGCGGCCCATCGCCGTCGCCGGGACCCACGGCAAGACCACCACCACCTCCATGCTGGCGGTCTCCCTGGGCTCCCTCGGCCTGGACCCGTCGTACGCCATCGGCGGCGACCTCGACGCCCCCGGCTCCAACGCCGCCCACGGCGCCGGCGAGATCTTCGTCGCCGAGGCCGACGAGTCGGACCGCAGCTTCCACAAGTACGCCCCCGAGGTCGCCATCGTCCTCAACGTGGAGCTCGACCACCACGCGAACTACGCCTCCATGGAGGAGATCTACGACTCCTTCCGGATCTTCGCCGGAAAGATCGTCCCCGGCGGCACGCTGGTGATCTCCGCCGACCACGAGGGCGCCCGCGAGCTCACCCGCCGCCTCGAGAACACCGGCATCCGCACGGTCACCTACGGCGAGTCCCCGGACGCCGACGTGCGCGTGGGCGCCGTCGTCGCCAAGGGCCTGACCAGCGACGTCACCGTCCAGATCGACGACGCCCCGCTCACCTTCACGGTCTCCGTGCCCGGCCGCCACTACGCCCACAACGCGGTCGCCGCCCTCGCCGCGGGCGTGGCCCTGGGCATCCCGGCCGAGAAACTGGCGCCCGCGATCGCCGCCTACAAGGGCGTCAAGCGCCGGCTCCAGCTCAAGGGGGAGGCGGCCGGCGTCCAGGTGATCGACTCCTACGCGCACCACCCGACCGAGATGACCGCCGACCTGGAGGCGATGCGCGCCGGTCTTCCCGAGGGCGGCCGGATACTGGTCCTGTTCCAGCCGCACCTGTTCTCCCGCACCCAGGAGCTCGGCACCGAGATGGGCCAGGCCCTCGCGCTCGCCGACGCCTCCGTGGTCCTCGACATCTACCCGGCCCGCGAGGACCCGATCCCGGGCATCACCAGCGAGCTGATCATCGACGCCGCCCGGGAGACCGGCGCCGACGTCACCGCCGTCCACGACAAGGCCGCCGCGCCCGGCGTCCTCGCGGGAATGGCCAAGCCCGGTGATCTCGTTCTCACCATGGGAGCGGGCGACGTCACCGACCTCGGCCCGCTGATCCTGGACCGACTCGCAGAGCAGAAGTAAGAGCACAAGGAAGAGGGGTGGGCGCAACCATGGCCTACGAGGTCGAGAAGCCCGACGAGCAGTGGCGCGCGGAACTCAGCCCCGAGGAGTACGCCGTCCTCCGCCAGGCCGGAACCGAACGCCCCTTCACCGGCGAGTACACGGACACCAAGGCCAAGGGCGTGTACTCCTGCCGTGCCTGCGGGGCCGAGCTCTTCACGTCCGACACCAAGTTCGAGTCCCACTGCGGCTGGCCGTCCTTCTACGACCCGAAGGACTCCGACGCCGTCGAACTGATCCAGGACACCTCGCACGGCATGATCCGCACCGAGGTCCGCTGCGCGCGCTGCGGCTCCCACCTCGGCCACGTCTTCGAGGGTGAGGGCTACCCCACCCCGACGGACCAGCGGTACTGCATCAACTCCATCTCCCTGCGCATGGAGCCGGCGGAGGGCTGAGCCCGTTGTGCATTCCGCCGGGCCCCGGCCGCACGCGCGGCCGGGGCCCGGTGCGTGCGTCATCTGCGTCGCGATCCGCAGGGCAACCGCTTGCCCGGCAGTAATACGCGTCATACGCTTGAGCGCATGGCCAGGACCAGGATCAGCATCAGTCTTGAGCAGGAGCAGGCGGAACGCATCCGCCGGCACGCGGACCGTGCCGGGATGGACGTCTCGGCCTACCTGGTGCACGCCGCGACGCGACAGATGGCCGAGACCGAGGCCATAGAGGAACAGTTCGCGGGCGTGGACGCGGTGATCGCCGCGGCTGAGGCCGAGGCGGCACGTGCGGGAGAGCTGCCCGAGGAGCCGCTCGCCGACCTGACGGAGGAGGAGCGGCAGGAGGTCGAACGGGCTCTCGACCTGGTGTACGGGGCGGACCGGCCTGCCGCGCGGCCGGGAGAAGCGGCTTGAGCGCGCGCGTGCCCGTGTACGACACGGGGATGCTCATCGCACTCGCGGACCGCAAGGCCAAGGCTGTGCACCTGCACGAAGCGATGAGGGCGACTCCGCACCGTGCGGTCGTGCTGGGGCCCGTGCTGGCGCAGGTGTGGCGTCCGGCCCCGAGCCTGGTGCACGCCCTCGCGGGTGTTCTCGGCGACTGCACCGTGCCGCAGGCTCGTGGCTCCGCCCCGCCGATGCGCGACACCCGGGCCGGTCGGCCCGAGTGCATCGGATGCCTGGCGGGTCCTGTCCTCACCGACTGGCGCCGGGTCGGCACGGCTCTGGGACAGGCGGCCCTCCCGGGGAAGAAGAAACCCGACGCCGTGGACGCGTGGGTGGCGCTGGCCGCGGCCAAGCACGGCAGCGCGGTGATCTTCACCAGCGATCCGGAGGACATCACGGCGTACCTGGCGGTGCTCGACCCGCCGGACGTGCACGTACACACCGTGTGAGCCGGGGGCACCCCCGGCAGAACCGGGCCGCCGTCCACCGGTCGGTGGACGGGAGGTTCAACCGGTCGCTGCTGTCGGCGCCCCACCCCCGCCGACCAGCATGGACGGCATGACAACTCTCCCCGTGCGTATGGCTCGTCGCAGCGCCGCCCACCCGTGGCGCGGCATCGTCGGCTGGTTCGTGTTCGTCGTCCTCTGCCTCGGCGTCGGCATGGCCGCCGGCTCCAACCCGGCCACCACCGAGGACTTCCGCATCGGTGAGGCAGGGCGCGGCGAGGAGATCGCCGCCGAGGGCGGACTGCAGCAGCGTCCCGTCGAACACGTCCTGATCACCGCGAGGCCGGGCACCGGAAAGCTGGACCTCGCCGCCGCCGACGCGGCCGCCGCGGACGTCGCCGCCCGGATGCGCGCCCTGCCCGAGGTGCTCGCCGTCGCCGACCCCGTCCGCAGCGCGGACGGCACCGCGGTCCGGGTCACCGTCACCCTCGAGGGACCGGAGCTCGAGGGCAAGAAGCGCGTCGACGCGCTGATCGGCGAGACCACCGCCGCGCAGAAGGCCCACCCCGGGCTGCGCGTCGAGGAGACCGGATCACCCTCGATCAGCAAGGGCGTCGACAAGCTCCGCGGCGACGACCTCGCCCGCACCGAGATGATCGCCCTCCCGGTCACCCTGCTCACCCTGCTGCTGGTCTTCCGCTCCCTCGCCATGGCCCTCGTCCCGCTGCTGCTCGCCCTCTCCTCGATCGCCGCGGCCGTCGGCCTGTCCATGGTGGCCTCGCACGCCTTCCCCGACGCCGGAGTGGGCACCAACGTCATCCTGCTGATCGGCCTCGCCGTCGGCGTCGACTACACGCTCTTCTACCTCAAGCGCGAACGGGAGGAACGGGCCCGAGGGGGCGGCAGGCTGAGCTCCCGGGCCGTCGTCGAGATCGCCGCCGCCACCTCCGGCCGCGCCGTCGTCCTCTCCGGCCTCGCCGTCGCCGTCTCCAGCGCCACGCTCTACCTCGCCGACGACGTCATCTTCTCCTCCATCGCCACCGGCGCCGTCGTCGTCACCCTCGTCGCCGTCGTCAGCTCCCTCACCGTGCTCCCCGCCCTCCTCGCCGTCCTGGGCGCCCGCGCCGAACGGCGGGCCGAGCGCCGGGTGGCCCGAGGGCTCGCGCCGAAGAAGCGGAAGCCCGCGAGGACCGGCCCCGGCCGCCTGACCGCCGCCGTGCTGCGCCCCGTGGCCCGGCGTCCCGTCGCCACGCTCACCGTCACCGTCGTCGGCCTGCTGGCGCTCGCCGCCCCGGTCCTCGGCCTGAAGCTCACCGACATGGGCCGCGAGACCCACTCCCGGGCCATCGTCGCCATGCAGGTCTACGACCGGCTCAACGCCGCCTTCCCCGAGCTCAAGTCCATGCACCAGGTCGTCGTCCGCGCCGGCGCCGACCGCGCCCCCGAGGTGGCCGCCGCGCTGCGCGACCTCGCCTCCGGCCTCGAGGACGACCCCCGTCTCAGCGGCGCCGCACGGCTCACCACCTCGCCCGACCGGCGGATCAGCATGCTCCAGATCCAGGTCCCGCACCACGTCAGCAGCGACCAGGCCAGGACCTCGCTGGAGGACATCCGCACCACCCACGTCCCCGATACCGTCGGCCGGGTGCGGGGCGCCGAGACCGCGGTGACCGGCGACGTCGCCCGCTACACGGACTATCCGGCCCACCAGGAACGGAAGCTGCCCCTGATCATCGGCGCGCTGCTCCTGGTCACCTTCGCCATGACCGTCCACGCCTTCCGCTCCGTCGTCCTCGGCCTGGTCGGCGTCGTCCTCAACCTGCTCTCCGCGGCCGCCTCCCTCGGCATCCTCGTCCTGGTCTTCCAGCACACCTGGGCCGAAGGACTGGTCGACTTCACCTCCACCGGATCGATCGGATCCCGCGTCCCGCTGTTCCTCTTCGTCATCCTGTTCGGCCTGTCGATGGACTACCAGGTGTTCGTGATCAGCCGGATCCGGGAGGCCGCCCTGCGCGGAGTCCCGACCCGCGAGGCCGTCGTCGACGGCATCGGCAGCTCGGCCGGCGTGGTCACCAGCGCCGCCGTGGTCATGGTCACCGTCTTCGCCAGCTTCGCCGCCCTGCACCTCATCGAGATGAAGCAGATCGGGTTCAGCCTCGTCGTCGCCGTCCTCCTGGACGCCTTCGTCATCCGGATGCTGGTGCTTCCCTCCCTGATGCTGCTGCTCGGCGAGGCCAACTGGTGGCCCTCCCGGGGAGTGGGCCGGGCCCGCCGCACCCGCCGCGCCGAAGAGCAGGCCGCCCGCCCCCTCACCTCGGTAGGCTGACCGGGCCCGACCACCTCCGACGATCCTCCTCAACTCCCCGACGACAGAGGTGAACCAGCGTGAGTCCGAGGCAGCGGCCGGACAGCCGGCCGAGCGAGGTCCGCGCCCTGCGCTGGAACTCCGCGGGCTGGATCCTGTTCGGTCCGCTTCCTCCGGCCGTCGCCGCGCTCGACGCGGCGGCGGCCCGCCGCGCCTGGCTGCTCGGCCTGCTCGCCCTGATCGCGCTCTGCCACGTCCTGGCGTTCACCCGGGCCCGCCGGCCGGTCCTGCCTCCCCGCGCGTACCTGACCGTCCTCGCCCTGGTCCTCGGCGCGACGTCCTACCTGCTCGGCGGCGGGGCGGCCTTCTACACCGTGTCCCTGCCGCAGTTCTGGCTCCTCGGCCGCACCCCGCGGCAGGCGATCACCCTCAGCGGGGCCGCGGCCGCCCTCACCGTCCTGGGCGGCGTCCTCGACCAGGGGTGGAGCCCCCAACTCCTCACCGGGAACGCCGCGTTCACCGTCGTCGCCTACGCCGCCGGGGTGGCCACCGGGCTGTGGGCGCACCGCCTGACGGCCCGCAGCGAGGCGCGGCAGGCGCAGCTCGCCGCGGAACTGGCGTCCAGCCAGGCGGAGTTGGCGGCGGCATACCAGCGTCAGGGCGCCGCGGAGGAACGCGAGCGGCTGGCCCGGGAGATCCACGACACCCTCGCCCAGGGGTTCGCCTCCATCGTGGTCCTCGCCGAGGCCGCCCGTGCGGCAGCGCCCACCGACCCGGCGCGCTGCGTCGAGCAGCTCACCTCCATCGAGCGGACCGCCCGCGAGAACCTGGCCGAGGCCCGGGTCCTCGTCGGCGCCGCCCCCGAGAGCGGCGTCGCCGCCGGCCCTCCGGCCGCCACCCTGCGCCGGACCCTGGACCGCTTCGCCCAGGACACCGGCCTCGCCGTGACCGCCGAACTCCCCGACATCGACGTCGACCTCGACCGGCGCACCCGCGTCGCCCTGCTGCGCTGCACCCAGGAGACCCTCGCCAACGTGCGCAAACACGCCGGCGCCTCCACCGTGGGCGTCGTGCTCACCGAGATCCCCGGCGGCATCGAACTGGAGATCACCGACGACGGCCGAGGCTTCGTCGTCGAGGAGGCCCGCGGCTTCGGCCTCGACGGCATGCGGCGGCGGCTCGCCGAACTCGACGGCGACCTGTCCGTCACCAGCTCGCTCGGGGACGGCACCCGCGTCCTCGTCACCCTCCCCGCCCAGAGTCAGGACGGCCGATGACCGACGCCCCGCACGACCGGATCCGTGTGGTGGTGGTCGACGACCACACCGTGATGCGCGCCGGAGTCGTCGCCCTGCTGGCCGGCGAACCGTCCCTGGAGATCGTGGGCGAGGCGGGCGACGGCCGTGAGGGCGTCGCCCTCGTCGAACGGCTCGCCCCCGACGTGGCCCTCCTCGACCTGCGGATGCCGGTCCTCGACGGCGTCGCCGCCACCGCGGAGATCGTCGCCCTGCCCGCGCCCACCCGCGTCCTCGTCCTCACCACCTACGACACGGACGCCGAGATCGAACGGGCCGTGGAGGCCGGTGCGGTCGGCTACCTGCTCAAGGACACCACCCGCGAGCAGCTCGCCGACGCCATCCGCTCCGCGGCGCGCGGCGAGACCGTCCTGGCGCCCAAGGTCGCCGAACGCCTGGTCGCCCGGATGCGCCGCCCCGAGCAGGCCGCGCTCACCGCCCGCGAACGGGAGGTGCTGCGCGCGGTCGCCGACGGGCTGTCCAACGCCGAGATCGGCCGCCGTCTGGTCATCGGCGAGGCCACCGTCAAGACCCATCTGCTGCGGGTCTTCGCCAAGCTGGACGTCAGCGACCGCACCCGCGCCGTGGTGGTCGCCATGGAGCGCGGGCTGCTCGGGGGCCCCTGAGCCGTCCGCCCGGCACGACCTGACGGACGGTCCGCCGCTCGCCGGTCTCGCGCCGCCCGGCGAACTCACGGGCGCCCGGGTGCCGGCCGGCACC
>NZ_JBEYUK010000050.1:0-20902 GCF_040643475.1 Streptomyces sp. NPDC047130
GGGGGGAGTTCTGTTCTCTTTAGTGGCGCGTGCCCGTCCCCGCGCGGGCGGCGGGGGGGGGGGGGCCCGCGGGGCCCCGCCGCGCCCGACGGCGTCAGGCCAGCTTGGCCGACAGGGTGATGGTGGTACCGGTGAGCGCCTGGCTGACCGGGCAGTTCTTCTTGGCGTCCTCGGCGGCGGCGACGAACGTGTCGTTGTCGATGCCGGGCACCGTGCCCTCCACCGTCAGGTGGATGCCGGTGATGCCCTCGCCGGGCTGGAAGCTCACGTCCGCGGACGTGGTGAGCCGCTGCGGCGGGGTGCCGGCGCCGGCCAGGGCGTGCGACAGCGCCATCGAGAAGCACGACGAGTGGGCCGCGGCGATCAGTTCCTCCGGGCTGGTCCTTCCGTTCGCCTTCTCGGCGCGGGAGGGCCAGGAGACCGGCTGCTCGCCGATGCCGGACGAGTCGAAGGTGACGACGCCGTTGCCCTCGAGCAGGTTGCCCTCCCAGACGGTGTGGGCGGATCGCGTGGTGGCCACGATTGATTCCTTCCTGACGGAACGTCCAGTACGTCCAGTACGGATCGCCCCCGATGCTACCGACCTCCCCACCCCCCACCCCAGCACCTCCCTCCGCACGGTCCGCCGCGCGAGCGGCCACCGCCGCCCTGCGGGCGGCACCGTACGCACGTGACCCGTACCGCCGCGCGGCGCGAGCACGGAGCGGGCGGACAGCACGGTTTCCCCGACCCGCCCCTTCCCGGCGGGACCGAAGCCTGGTGGAGCGGGCCGCGGGGTGAAGGGGCCCCGTCCCGGCTTTGTCCTGCGGCGGGAGAAAGTCGGTGCGAAATCGTGCGCGACTTCTTCCCACCCCGCACCGCCACTGCTACGTTCTCCGCGAAAGCAAGCCAGGACACGGGACGTCGAACCGGGGAGGGACCGTGAGACGCATGACCGCACGGCCCGCCACCGCTCATCAGGCCCGCATCCTGCGCCTGCTGCGGGACGAGGGCCCCAACTCCCGCGCGCAGCTCGGGGACCGGGTCGACCTGTCGAGGTCGAGGCTCGCCGTCGAGGTGGACCGGCTCCTGGAGACGGGACTGGTCGTCGCCGACGGCCTCGCCGCCTCCCGCGGCGGCCGCCGCTCCCACAACGTCCGTCTGGCCCCCGGCCTCCGCTTCCTCGGCGTGGACATCGGCGCGACCTCCGTCGACGTCGCCGTCACCAACGCGGAGCTGGAGGTCCTCGGTCACCTGACCCAGCCGATGGACGTGCGCGAAGGCCCCGTCGCGGTCTTCGAGCAGGTCCTCGACATGGCGGCCAAGCTGCGGGCCTCGGGTCTCGCGGAGGGCTTCGACGGCGCCGGCATCGGCGTCCCGGGACCCGTCCGCTTCCCCGAGGGCGTCCCCGTCGCGCCGCCGATCATGCCCGGCTGGGACGGGTTCCCGGTGCGCGAGGCGCTCAGCCAGGAACTCGGCTGCCCGGTCATGGTCGACAACGACGTGAACCTGATGGCGCTCGGCCAGATGCACGCCGGCGTCGCCCGGTCCGTGGACGACTACCTGTGCGTCAAGATCGGCACGGGCATCGGCTGCGGCATCGTCGTCGGCGGCACGGTCCACCGCGGTGTCACCGGCAGCGCCGGGGACATCGGCCACATCCAGGCGGTGCCCGACGGCCGCCCCTGCGCCTGCGGCAACCGCGGCTGTCTGGAGGCCCACTTCAGCGGCGCCGCGCTCGCCCAGGACGCGGTGGAGGCCGCCCAGCAGGGCCGTTCCGCCCACCTCGCCACCAGGCTGGCCGAGAACGGCCGGCTCACCGCGGCGGACGTCGGCGCCGCCGCGGCGGCCGGCGACGCCACCTGCCTCGACCTGATCCGCGACGGCGGGACCCGCGCGGGACAGGTCATCGCGGGACTCGTCAGCTTCTTCAACCCCGGCCTGGTGGTGATCGGCGGAGGGGTGACCGGTCTCGGGCACAACCTGCTCGCCGCCATCCGCACCCAGGTCTACCGCCAGTCACTGCCCCTGGCGACCGGCAACCTGCCGATCGTCCTGGACGAACTGGGCAACGCCGCCGGAGTCATCGGCGCCGCCCGCCTGATCAGCGACCACGTGTTCTCGCCCGCCTGACGGGCGGACCACCCGGTCACCGGAACCGAACCGCACCGGACCACCGCTCCGAGCCGCACCACAGAGCCGCACCACCCGAGCCGCATCACCGAGCCGTACCACCGCGACCGCGCGCGATCCCGTCTGCCCTGCCTACCGCCGGGAGATTCCGTCATGCCGTCCGAAGCCCCCGTACCGCTGCTCACCATGACCGCGATCACCAAGTCCTTCCCGGGCGTCCGCGCCCTCGACGGGGTGGACCTGGAGGTCCGGGCAGGCGAGGTCCACTGCCTGCTCGGGCAGAACGGCGCGGGCAAGTCCACCCTGATCAAGGTGCTGGCCGGCGCCCACCAGCCCGACGGCGGCACCATCAGCTGGCAAGGAGAAACGGTTTCCCTGCGCTCGCCGAGCGCGGCCACCCGGCTGGGCATCGCCACCATCTACCAGGAACTCGACCTGGTCGAGCACCTCTCCGTGGCCGAGAACATCCACCTCGGCCACGAGCCGACCAGGGCCGGGTTCGTGGTGCGCCCCCGCGTCGCCCGCCAGGCCTCCGCCGAACTGCTGCGCCGCCTCGGCCACCCGGAGATCGATCCGGCCCGCCCGGTCGGCGCCCTCTCCGCCGCGCAGCAGCAGATCGTCTCCATGGCCCGGGCGCTCTCCCACGAGGTGCGGCTGATCGTGATGGACGAGCCCTCGGCGGCCCTGGACCCCGACGAGGTCGACAACCTCTTCCGGATCGTCGACTCCCTCACCGACGCGGGCGTCGCGGTCGTGTACATCTCCCACCGGCTGGAGGAGATCCGCCGCATCGGCGACCGGGTCACCGTGCTCAAGGACGGCCGGGCGGTGGCCGGCGGGCTGCCGGCACGCACCACGCCGACGCGGGAGATCGTCTCCCTGATGACCGGCCGCAGCGTCGAGCACGCCTTCCCGCCCCGGCCCGCCGAAGCACCCGCCGCCGCCCCCGTGCTCACCGTCCGGGGCCTGGCGCTGGAGGGGAGGTTCCAGCCGTTCGACCTCGAACTGCGGCCCGGCGAGATCGTCGGCCTGGCCGGGCTGGTCGGCTCCGGCCGCTCCGAGATCCTGGAGACCGTCTACGGCGCCCGCCGCCCCACGGCCGGGCAGGTCCTGGTCGACGGACGGCCGCTGAGGCCCGGCAGCGTGCCCGCCGCGGTCCGCGCCGGGATCGGCCTGGCCCCCGAGGAGCGCAAGGCGCAGGCGCTGCTGATGCTGGAGAGCGTCACCCGCAACGTCTCCGTGTCCACCCTCGCCCGGTTCGCCAGGGGCGGCTGGCTGGACCGGGCGGCCGAGCGCGCCGCCGCCCGCGCCGCCACCCGCGAGCTGTCGCTGCGGCCGGACAACCCGGACACCGCCGTGCGCACCCTCTCCGGGGGCAACCAGCAGAAGGCGGTACTGGCCCGCTGGCTGCTGCGCGGCTGCCGCGTCCTGCTGCTCGACGAACCCACCCGCGGCGTGGACATCGGCGCCCGGGCCGAGCTCTACGCGGTGATCCGGCGCCTCGCCGACGAAGGGCTCGCCGTCCTCCTGGTCTCCAGCGAACTGCCGGAGGTGCTGGGCCTCGCCGACCGGGTGCTGGTCCTGCGCGAGGGCCGGGTGGTGCACACCGCGCCGGCCGAGGAGCTCGACGAGCACCGGGTCCTCGATCTCGTACTGCACGCCACCGACGCGGCTGCCGAAGGGAGCCAGGCATGACGCAACCCATGTCGCCACCGGCCGACGGGGTCCCGCCCGCCACCGGGGCGCAGAAGTCGGCGCCGCCCGCGGAGGGCGGCCCCGCCACGCCCCGTCCCGCGTTCGCACGACCGGACGTGCGGACCCTGTCGCTGCTGGGGGTGCTGGCCGCGCTGATCGTGGTCGGCGGCATCACCCGGCCCGACCAGTTCCTCGACCTGCGCAACCTGCAACTGGTCCTCACCCAGGCCTCGGTGATCGGCGTGGTCACCGTCGGCATGACGTTCGTGATCACCGCGGGCGGCATCGACCTGTCGGTCGGCGCGATCGTCGCCCTGGCATCCGTCTGGGCGACCACCGTGGCCACCCAGGAGTTCGGCTTCGCGGGGGTGCTGTTCACCGCCGTGATCGTGGGGGTCGGCTGCGGCCTGGTGAACGGCATGCTGATCGCCTACGGGGCGATGGTGCCGTTCATCGCCACCCTCGCCATGCTCGCCTCGGCGCGCGGCCTGGCCCTGCTGATCACCGAGGGGCGCACCCAGATCGTCACCGTCGACGGGGTGCTGGAACTCGGCAGCCGCGACGCCCACGTGCTCGGCGTCCCGCCGCTGGTGCTGGTCTTCGCCGCGGTGACGGTCATCGGCTGGCTGGTGCTCAACCGCACCACCTTCGGCCGCCGCACCGTCGCCGTCGGCGGCAACGCGGAGGCCGCCCGGCTGGCCGGCATCGACGTCCGCCGGCAGCGCCTCTACCTCTACCTGCTGTCCGGACTGTGCTGCGGCATCGCCGCGTTCATGCTGATCGTGCTCTCCGGCTCGGGCCAGAACACCAACGGCAACCTCTACGAACTCGACGCCATCGCCGCCGCGATCATCGGCGGAACCCTGCTCACCGGAGGCCGCGGCACCATCGTCGGCTCCGTCCTCGGCGTCCTGATCTTCACCACGATCACCAACATCTTCGCGCTGAACAACCTGCAGAGCGACGTCCAGCAGATCGCCAAGGGGGCGATCATCGTCGCCGCCGTCCTCATCCAGGGGCGCACCGCCAAGAACGAGCTGACCTGATCCCGAGCCGACAGAAGGGTCCACCGCCATGCCAGACCTCACGAGCCGCCGGGGACTGCTCCTCGGGACCGCCGCCGTATCGGCCGGCGCCTTCCTCGCGGGCTGCACCAGCAACGAGAAGAACGACGACAAGGACACGGGCTCCTCCCAGCAGCCCGCCGCCGACGACAGGCCGGGCAAGCAGGTCACCATCGGCTTCGCCGGCCCGCAGGCCGACCACGGCTGGCTCAACGCCATCAACGAGCAGGCCCGCTCCCGCGCCGAGAAGTACTCGGACGTCACCCTGGACATCACCGAGGGGTCCAACGACACGGCCACCCAGATCGGCCAGATCGAGACGCTGATCAACAAGAAGGTCGACGTCCTGGTCATCCTGCCCGCCGACGGCGCCGCCCTCACGCAGACCGGCCTCAAGGCCATGCGGGCCGGCATCCCGGTGGTCAACCTCGACCGCATCTTCAGCTCGCCCCAGGCCTACCGCTGCTGGGTCGGCGGCGACAACTACGGCATGGGCCTCAACGCCGGGCACTACATCGGCGAGAAGCTCAAGGACAAGGCCGACGCCAAGGTCGTCGAACTCGCCGGGCTCGACAACCTGGAACTCACCCGGCAGCGCACCAAGGGCTTCGACGACGCGCTGAAGAACTACCCCAACATCCGCAAGGTGGCCCGCCAGGCCGCCGACTTCACGGTCGAGAGCGGCCAGGCCAAGATGGCCCAGCTGCTGCAGGCGCAGTCGGCGTTCGACGCGCTGTGGAACCACGACGACGACCAGGGCGTGGGCGCGCTGCGCGCCATCGACCAGGCCGGCCGCGACGACTTCCTGATGGTCGGCGGCGCGGGAGCGCTGTCGGCGTTCGAGGCGATCAAGGCGGACGACGGGGTTCTGAAGGCGACGGTGCTGTACCCGCCGACGATGGCCGCGTCGGCGATCGACCTCGCCCGCGCCCTCGGGCAGGGCAAGGGGGTGTCCGGGCTCGCGGAGTTCGAGATCCCCTCCCAGGTCACCGCCTACTCGGCGGTGGTCGACAAGTCCAACGTCGACCAGTACATGCCGATCGGCTTCGACTGACCGACGCCGCCGGGTGCCGCGCCCCCGGCGGTGAGCAAGCCATGAGGTGCGCTGGAGGGGCCGGGCCCCGTGAAGGAGGGCCCGGCCCGGACCGCGCGTGTCGATGAGGAGGAGAAACGCATGGCACAGCCCCGCCCCCTAGGGGTCGGCATGGTCGGCTACGCCTTCATGGGCGCCGCCCACTCCCAGGCCTGGCGCACCGTCGGCCGCGTCTTCGACCTGCCCCTGCAACCCCGGCTCGCCGCGATCTGCGGCCGCGACGCCGAGGCGGTCCGCGTCGCGGCGGACCGTCACGGCTGGGCGGCGGCCGAGACCGACTGGCGGGCCCTGATCGCCCGCGAGGACGTCGACCTCGTCGACATCTGCACCCCCGGCGACAGCCACGCCGAGATCGCGATCGCCGCCCTCCAGGCCGGCAAGCACGTCCTGTGCGAGAAGCCGCTCGCGAACACCGTCGCCGAGGCGGAGGCCATGGTGGAGGCGGCCCGCGCCGCGGCCGGCCGGGGCCAGAGGGCCATGGTCGGCTTCAACTACCGCCGGGTGCCCGCCGCCTCGCTGGCCCGCGAGATGGTCGCCGCCGGCCGGCTGGGCACGCTCCGTCACGTGCGGGTCGTCTACCTCCAGGACTGGCTGGTGGACCCCGAGTTCCCGCTCACCTGGCGGCTGCGCAAGGAGGCCGCCGGGTCCGGGGCCCTGGGCGACCTCGGCGCCCACATCGTCGACCTGGCCCAGCACCTGGCGGGCGACACCCTCGCCGGGGTGTCGGCGCTCACCGAGACCTTCGTGCGGGAACGCCCGCTGCCCGCCACCGCGTCGAGCGGGCTCGCCTCGGCCGGCGCCGCGAACGGCACGGGAGCGGTCACCGTCGACGACGCCGCCCTGTTCACCGGCCGGTTCACGGGCGGCGCCCTCGCCTCCTTCGAGGCGACCCGCTTCGCGACCGGCCGCAAGAACGCGCTGCGCATCGAACTCAACGGCTCCGACGGCTCGTTGGCCTTCGACCTGGAACGGCTGAACGAGCTGGAGTACCACGACCACCGGGAACCCGCCGCCCGAGCGGGATTCCGCCGGATCCTGGTCACCGAGCCCGAGCACCCCTACCTGGAGGCCTGGTGGCCGCCCGGGCACGGCCTGGGCTACGAGCACTCCTTCGTCCACCAGGCCCGCGACCTGGTGCGCGCCGTGCACGACGGCGAACCGGTCGCCCCGACCTTCGAGGACGGGCTGCGCGTCCAGAAGGTCCTCGCGGCGGTCGAGGAGAGCGCCGCCAAGGGTTCCGCCTACACCACGGTGGGATGAGCGCGGGCCCCCGCCCGAACCCGACGCCCGAGGCTGACGCCCGAACCCGACGCCCGAACCCGACGTCCGGAACCGATCCCCGCACGCGACCCGACCGAGGAGACCGACCGTGCCCCGCAACTTCACCCTCTTCACCGGACAGTGGGCCGACCTGCCGCTCGAGGAGGTCTGCCGGCTGGCCCGCGACTTCGGCTACGACGGACTCGAACTCGCCTGCTGGGGCGACCACTTCGAGGTCGACAAGGCGCTCGCCGACCCGTCCTACCTGGACGGCCGCCGGCAGCTCCTCGACAAGTACGGCCTGAAGTGCTGGGCCGTCTCCAACCACCTGGTGGGGCAGGCGGTCTGCGACGCCATCATCGACGAGCGCCACCAGGCGATCCTGCCCGCCCGGATCTGGGGCGACGGCGAGCCGGAGGGCGTCCGCCGCCGGGCCGCCGCCGAGATCGCCGACACCGCCCGGGCCGCCGCCGCCTTCGGCGTGGACACCGTCATCGGCTTCACCGGCTCGGCCATCTGGCACCTGGTCGCCATGTTCCCGCCCGCCCCGGAGTCGATGATCGAGCGCGGCTACCAGGACTTCGCCGACCGCTGGAACCCGATCCTGGACGTGTTCGACGCCGAGGGGGTCCGGTTCGCCCACGAGGTCCACCCCGGCGAGATCGCCTACGACTACTGGACCACGCAGAAGGCCCTGGAGGCCGTCGGCCACCGGCCCGCCTTCGGGCTCAACTTCGACCCCTCGCACTTCGTGTGGCAGGACCTCGACCCGGTCGGCTTCCTGTGGGACTTCCGCGACCGGATCTACCACGTGGACTGCAAGGAGGCCCGCAAGCGCCTCGACGGACGCAACGGCCGCCTCGGCTCGCACCTGCCCTGGGGCGACCCGCGGCGCGGCTGGGACTTCGTCTCGGCCGGACACGGCGACGTGCCCTGGGAGGACGTCTTCCGGATGCTGCGCTCCATCGGGTACGCGGGCCCGGTCTCGGTCGAGTGGGAGGACGCCGGCATGGACCGGCTCCAGGGCGCGCCCGAGGCGCTCACCCGGCTCAAGGCGTTCGACTTCGACCCTCCCACGGCGTCCTTCGACGCCGCGTTCGGCGGCAACTGACCGCCCGGCCGGCTTCCGCCGCGCCACATCGGACCCACCGGGCTGCCGGCGCATCCCGGCGTACACCCGCACGTTCACCAGCCGACGGAGGAACATCCGTGCGCTCGAACAGAAGGAACCGGCAGAAACGATTCAACAGGGCCGTGGCGCTGCTCGGCGGCGCACTGCTGGCCTGCACCTCCCTGACCCTGGCGACCGGCCCGGCCGGGGCCGCGCCGGCCGCTCCCGCAGCCGAGGAGGCGCAGTTCCAGCAGGTCACCCTCGCCAAGGGCGTCGAGATGATCGGCGAACCGATGTCGCTCGCGGTGCTGCCCGACCGGTCGGTGCTCACCACCTCCCGCGACGGCTCGCTGTACCTGACCGACGACGCCGGCAACACGAGCCTCGCCGGCCGCCTCGACGTGTACTCGCACGACGAGGAAGGGCTCCAGGGCATCGCCGTCGACCCGGACTTCGAGCAGAACCGGTACGTGTACCTGTACTACGCGCCCCGGCTGGACACCCCCGAGGGCGACGCGCCCGAGACCGGCACCGCCGCCGACTTCGAACCCTTCGAGGGGGTGAACCGCCTCTCCCGGTTCACGCTGGACGAGGACGGCACGCTGGACCTCGGCAGTGAGGCGAACATCCTGGAGGTGGAGACCACCCGCGGCATCTGCTGCCACGTCGGCGGCGACATCGACTTCGACGCCCAGGGCAACCTCTACCTCTCCACGGGCGACGACTCCAACCCGTTCCAGTCGGACGGCTACTCCCCGCTGGACGACCGGGAGAACCGCAACCCGTCCTTCGACGCCCGCCGCACCTCCGGCAACACCGACGACCTGCGGGGCAAGATCCTGCGGATCACGGTGAACGAGGACGGTTCGTACTCCATCCCCGAGGGCAACCTGTTCGCCCCCGGCACCGAGGGCACCCGGCCCGAGATCTACGCCATGGGCTTCCGCAACCCCTACCGGTTCAACGTGGACCGGGAGACCGGCATCCTCTACGTCGGCGACTACGGCCCCGACGCCGGCGCCGCGGACCCGGAGCGCGGCCCGGCCGGCCAGGTCGAGTTCGCCCGGGTCACCGGCCCCGGCAACTTCGGCTGGCCGTTCTGCACCGGCGACAACGACGCCTACCGCGATCACGACTTCGCCACCGGCACCTCCGGCGAGGCCTTCGACTGCGCCGCCCCGGTCAACGACTCGCGGCACAACACCGGCCTGCGCGAACTGCCCCCGGCCCAGCCCGCCTGGATCGCCTACGACGGCGGCAGCGTCCCGGAGTTCGGCACCGGCTCCGAGTCCCCGATGAGCGCCCCCGTCTACCACTACGACCCCGACCTGGACTCCCCGGTGAAGTTCCCCGAGGAGTTCGACGGCGACGTCTTCGTCTCCGAGTTCGGCCGGCAATGGATCAAGCGGGTGACCGCGGACGCCGACGGCACCGTCCGGTCCATCAACGACCTGCCGTGGGACGGCACCCAGATCACCGACATGGAGTTCGGCCCGGACGGCGCGCTCTACGTCCTCGACTACGGCCTCCAGTGGTTCGCCGGCGACGAGAACTCCGCCCTCTACCGCATCGAGAACGCCACCGGCGGCCGCTCCCCGCTCGCCGAGGCCACCGCGTCGGTCACCTCCGGCAAGGCGCCGCTGAAGGTGTCCTTCTCCTCCGAGGGCACCGCCGACCCCGACGGCGACCGGCTCACCTACCGGTGGGAGTTCGGCGACGGCGGGACGTCCACCGCCCCGAACCCGCGGTACACCTACAGGAAGAACGGCACCTGGACCGCCAAGCTGACCGTCACCGACCCGACCGGCCGCACCGCCAAGGCCACCGTGCGCGTGGTCGTCGGCAACACCGCCCCGAAGGTCGAACTCGTCACGCCGGGCGACGGCGAACTGTTCTCGTTCGGTGACGCCATCCCGTTCCAGGTGAAGGTCACCGACCGCGAGGACGGCCGGCGGATCGACTGCTCCAAGGTCACCGTCACCTTCATCCTCGGCCACGACAGCCACGGTCACCCGCTGACCTCGGCCAACGGCTGCACCGGCACCCTGCGGACCACCGCCGACGGCGGCCACGACGCCAGCGCCAACGTGTTCGGCGTGGTCGACGCCCAGTACACCGACGGCGGCGGAGGCGGCCAGGCCCCGCTCACCGTCCACGACCAGGTCGTGCTCCAGCCGGAGAACCGCCAGGCCGAGCACTACGGCGACTCCTCGGGCGTCAACCGCATGGAGAAGGAGGCGGCGCACGGCGGCCGCACGGTCGGCGACATCAACGCCGGCGACTGGATCTCGTTCACCCCGTACGACCTCTCCGAGGCCACCTCGGTGACCGCCCGGGTCTCCTCCGCCGGCGCCGGCGGAACCCTGGAGTTCCGGGCCGGCTCGCCGACCGGAACCCTGCTGGGCACCGCGACCGTGCCGGTGACCGGGGGCTGGGACACGTTCACCGACGTCACCGCGGACCTCTCCGGGGCCCCGGACGGCGCCACCGAACTCCACCTGGTCTTCCAGGGCGAGGGCACCGGCGCGCTGTACGACGTGGACGACTTCACCTTCACCACCGGCTGACCGGGAGACGTGACAGCCATGCGCACCTCCGCACGCATCTCCGCGCGGGTCAGGACGGCGGTCGTCTCGGCCGCCGTCCTGGCCGGCGGCCTGGCGGCCGGACCGGCCGCCTCGCAGGACGACGGCGGCACCGACGACGGCAGGCGGGTCCTGGTCTTCTCCAAGACCGCCGGCTTCCGCCACGACTCCATCCCCGACGGCGTCGCCGCCGTCCGGGACCTGGGCGCGGCGGACGGCTACGCCGTCGACGCCACCGAGGACGCCGGCGCCTTCACCCGCGCCAACCTGGCCCGCTACGACGCCGTCGTCTTCCTCTCCACCACCGGCGACGTCCTCGACGACACCCAGCAGGCCGCCTTCGAGGAGTACATCCGCTCCGGCGGCAACTACGTGGGCGTCCACGCGGCCACCGACACCGAGTACGACTGGGAGTTCTACGGCGGCCTGGCCGGCGCCTACTTCCGTTCGCACCCGGCGATCCAGCGGGCGGCGATCGACGTCGAGGACCGCGCCCACCCGTCCACCGCGCACCTGGACCCGCGCTGGGTGCGCACCGACGAGCTCTACGACTACCGGGAGAACCCCCGCGAGCACGTCCACGTCCTCGCCTCCCTCGACGAGTCCTCGTACTCCGGCGGCAGCATGAACGGCGACCACCCGATCGCCTGGTGCCAGGAGTACGAGGGCGGGCGGGCCTTCTCCACCGGGCTCGGCCACACCAAGGAGTCCTACGCCGAGCCCGCCTTCCGCGAGCACCTCGCGGGCGGCATCCGGTGGGCCGTCGGCGACGCCCGGGCGGACTGCCGTCCGGAGAACGGCTACCGGCCGCTCTTCGACGGCACCGCCGCCTCGCTCGCCGACTGGCGGCAGGCCGGGCCCGGCTCGTTCGCCCTCTCCGAGGACGGCACCCTCACCTCGGTCGGCGGCATGGGCATGCTCTGGTACGCGGGCAAGGAGCTCGGGTCGTACTCCCTCAAGCTGGACTGGAGGACGGAGGGCGACGACAACTCGGGCGTCTTCGTGGGCTTCCCGGCCTCCGACGACCCGTGGTCGGCCGTGGACAACGGCTACGAGATCCAGATCGACGCCACCGACAGCCCGGACCGCACCACCGGGTCCGTGTACGGCTTCCGCGCCGCCGACCTCGCCAGGCGGGACCGGGCGCTCAACCCGCCGGGGGAGTGGAACACGTACGAGATCCGCGTCCAGGGAGAGCGGATGAGGATCTGGCTCAACGGCGTCAGGATCAACGCGTTCACCAACACCGACCCGGCCCGCAGCCTGCGGGACGGCCACATCGGCCTGCAGAACCACGGGCCCGGTGACCAGGTGTCCTTCCGGGACATCCGGATCAAGGAACTGCCTTCGCGGCCCTCCGCGTAGGCGCGGCGCCGGCGGCGGGCGGAGGACGCCGGACCTCCGCCCGTCGCCTCCCGGCGCACCATCCGCCCCGCGGGTGCCTTCTTGTTTCTCCGGCGTGGTTGGACCACCTTGATGTCCCGCACGGTCCGCGGCCCGCCACGGGCCGCCCCTCCCTGCTCCGTCCCCGTCCACCGTGCGTACCGAGGAGGCAGCTTCATGTCCGCGTTCGACTCACCGCCCCGGGTGGGCGTCTGGATGATCGGGGCCCGGGGCTCCGTCGGCACCACCGTCGTCGCGGGGTGCGCCGCCCTGACCGCCGGCCTGCGACCGGCCACCGGAATGCTCACCGAGACGCCCCCCTTCGCCCGCAGCGGCCTGCCGCCGCTGCCCTTACTGGTCTTCGGCGGCCACGACACCGCCGAGTGCCCGCTGCCCAAGCGGGCCGAGGCGCTCGCCGGGGCGGGCGTGCTGCCGCACGGGCTGCCCGACGCGGTCCGGGCCGAACTCGGCGCGGCCGACCGGGAGATCAGGCCGGGCGTCCGCGACGGCGGGTGGGACCGGGTCGACGGACTGGCCGACGACATACGGGACTTCGCTCGGCGGCACCGGCTCGCCCGGGTGGTGGTGGTCAACGTCGCCTCCACCGAACCGCTCACCGGCGACCCGGGACTGCCCGTGAGCGCGGTCTACGCCGCGGCCGCGGTCCGGGCCGGCTGCCCCTACGTCAACTTCACGCCCTCGATCGGCGTCCAGCACCCGGAGCTCGCCGCCCTGGTGGCGGAGAGCGGACTGCCCTACGCGGGGCGGGACGGCAAGACCGGCCAGACCCTGCTGCGGGCCGTGCTGGCGCCGATGTTCGCGCAGCGCGCCCTCGAGGTGCGGGCCTGGTCCGGCACCAACCTGCTCGGCGGCGGGGACGGCGCGGCACTGGCCGACCCGGCCGCCGCCGCGGCCAAGAACGCCGGCAAGGCGCGCGTCCTCACCGACGCCCTCGGCACCGAGCCGGAGGGCCGGACCCACATCGACGACGTCCCCTCGCTCGGCGACTGGAAGACCGCCTGGGACCACATCGCCTTCGAGGGCTTCCTCGGCACCCGGATGGTCCTGCAGACCACCTGGCAGGGCTGCGACTCCGCGCTGGCCGCCCCCCTGGTGCTCGACCTCGCCCGGCTCGCCGCCCGCGCCGCCGAACGCGGACTGTCCGGACCGCTCGCCGAACTCGGGTTCTACTTCAAGGACCCGGTGGGGGAGGGGCCGGTCGCCCTCGGGGAGCAGTACGGGCGCCTGCTGGAGTTCGCGCGGCGGCTCGGGGAGGACGCATGACCGCGACCGGCCGGGACTGGGCCGAACTGCTGCGCGTCTCCGCCCTGTTCACGGTGCCGGGGGACGCGCTCGCCGGAGCGGCGGCGGGCGGCGGGCGGCCCGGTGCGCGGACCCTCGGCGCGGCCGGCGCCTCGCTGTGCCTGTACGCGGCGGGGATGGCGCTCAACGACTGGGCGGACCGGGAGGAGGACGCCCGGGAACGCCCCGCGCGCCCCCTCCCGTCCGGCCGGGTGTCGCCCCGCGCCGCGCTGGCCGCCGCGGGGGCCCTCACGGCCGCGGGCCTCGGATGCGCCGCACTGGCGGGCCGCCGCGCCCTGAACGTCGCAACACCGCTGGCGGGCACGGTCTGGGCCTACGACCTGTGGCTCAAGCGGACCGGGTACGGGCCCGCGGCGATGGGCGCGGCGCGGGCCCTGGACCTCCTCCTCGGCGCCGCCGCCACCGGCACGGTGCGTGGCGCGGTGCCCTCCGCCCTGGCCCTCGGCGCGCACACGTACGCGGTGACCACCGTCTCCCGCCACGAGACCCGCGGCGGCGCGCCCCTCACCTCCGCGGCGGCGCTCGGCGTGACCGCAGCCGTCGCCTCCGGTGTGGCCCGCCGGGCGGCTGCCGCGGCGATGCACGGGGCGCGCGGCCGGGTGCCGCGGCCGCCCGGCCGGCCGCGCAGTTCACCGCGCCCCTGTCCGCGGCGCACCCGCAGCGCCGGCGACACGGTGACCGCCGTGCTCGCCGCCGCCTACGCCGCGACCGCGGCGCGGCCGCTGCTGCACGCCGTGCTCAACCCCTCGCCCCAGCTGACGCAGCGCGCCGTCGGGGGCGGGATCCGCGCCCTGATACCGCTGCAGGCCGCCCTCGCGGCCCGGGCGAACGCCCCGGTGGCGGCCCTGCTTACCGCCGCGCTCGCCCCCGCCGCCCGCCGCCTCGGCCAGAAAGTGAGCCTGACGTGACCGGACCCGCACCGAAGCTCGGCTACGGCACCAACGGGCTCGCCGACCTCCGGCTCGGCGACGCCCTCGCCCTCCTCGCCGACCTCGGCTACGACGGCGTCGGCCTCACCCTCGACCACATGCACCTCGACCCGCTCGCCCCCGGCCTCGCCGCCCGCACCGCCGCCGTGGGCGCGCTGCTGGCCGAGCTGGACCTGACGGTCACCGTCGAGACCGGCGCCCGCTACGTCCTCGACCCCCGCCGCAAGCACGGCCCGTCCCTCCTCGACCCCGACCCGGAGGACCGGGGCCGCCGCGTCGACCTCCTGCTCCGCGCCGTCCGCGTCGCCGCCGACCTCGGGGCGCACGCCGTCCACTGCTTCAGCGGCGTCCTGCCGCACGGCGTCGACCCGGAGACCGCCTGGAAGCGGCTGGCCGAGGCGCTCACCCCCGTCCTGGACGCGGCCGCCGCCTCCGGGGTGCCCCTGGCGATCGAGCCGGAGCCCGGCCACCTCCTCGCCGACCTGGCCGGTTTCCACCGGCTGCGCCACCTGCTCGGCGACCCGGAACCGCTCGGGCTGACCCTGGACATCGGCCACTGCCAGTGCCTGGAGCCGCTCCCGCCCGCCGAGTGCGTGCGCCGGGCCGCGCCCTGGCTGCGGCACGTGCAGATCGAGGACATGCGCCGCGGCGTCCACGAACACCTGCCCTTCGGGGAGGGCGAGATCGACTTCCCGCCCGTCCTGGCCGCGCTCGCCGAGGCGGACTACCGCGGCCTCACCGTCGTCGAACTGCCCCGCCACTCGCACGCCGGGCCCCGGTACGCCGAGCACTCCCTGGACTTCCTCCGCCGCGCCGCGGGCACCGCCGCCGAAGGGAGCACCCCATGACCGACCCCGCCGCCCCCCGCACCGCCGCCGGCGACCCCGCCCTCCGTACCGCCGCCGGCGACCCCGCCCTCCGCGCCGCCGCCGACGATCCCGCCGCGCGGACGCCCGCCCCGCCCGCCCCGCCCGCTCTGTCCGCTCTGTCCGCCCTGCGCGCCCGGCTCACCGCGAGCCTCCCGCCGGACGCCCGTGACTGGCTGGAGAAGGCCCTCGCCGAGACCGAGGACTCCGCCCGGGAACTCCGGTTCGCCGAGGCGGGCCGCCGCACCGGCCCCGACCACGCCGACGACGCCCGCGTCCTGCTGCTGCACGCCGCCGCGGCCGGCCCGGACACCCTGGCCCGCCTCTACCACCGCGGCACCGCCGCCGAACGCCGCGCCGTGCTGCTGGCCCTGCCCCACCTGGTCCCCGGCGACGAGTCCCTGGCACTGGTCGAGGACGCCCTGCGCACCAACG
Organism: Streptomyces sp. NPDC047130; assembly: GCF_040643475.1. Taxonomy (NCBI): domain Bacteria; kingdom Bacillati; phylum Actinomycetota; class Actinomycetes; order Kitasatosporales; family Streptomycetaceae; genus Streptomyces; species Streptomyces sp. NPDC047130. The sequence goes on from NZ_JBEYUK010000050.1 coordinate 15,857, forward strand.
ACACCCGCCTGGTGGCCGCCGCCGTCGGCCCCTACGGCGCCCGCCACCTCCCCGGCCACGACTGGCGGCACGCCGTCCTCAAGTGCCTGTTCACCGGCGTCCCCCTCGACGCCGTCGACCGGCTCGGCGAGCGCGCCCACGGCGACGCGGAACTCGCCCGCATGCTGGGCGACTTCGCCGCCGAACGGGAGGCCGCCGGACGTGCCGTCCCGCCGGACCTGTACCGCGTCCTGGCCCTCGCCGACCCCCGCACGGAGGAGACCTGATGCGCATCTTCGACCCGCACATCCACATGACCTCGCGCACCACCGACGACTACGAGGCGATGCGCGCCGCCGGTGTCCGCGCGGTCGTCGAGCCCGCCTTCTGGCTCGGCCAGCCCCGCACCTCCCCGGCCACCTTCTTCGACTACTTCGACTCCCTGCTCGGCTGGGAGCCCTTCCGCGCCTCCCAGTACGGCATCGCCCACCACTGCACCATCGCCCTCAACCCCAAGGAGGCCAACGACCCGCGCTGCCTGCCCGTCCTGGAGGAGCTGCCCCGGTACCTGGTCAAGGACGGCGTGGTCGCCGTCGGCGAGATCGGCTACGACTCCCTCACCCCGGCCGAGGACCACGCGCTGGCCGCCCAGCTCGAACTGGCCGCCGAACACGGGCTGCCCGCCCTGGTCCACACCCCGCACCGCGACAAGCTCACCGGACTGCGGCGCACCCTGGACGTGGTCCGCGAGTCGGCCCTGCCCGTGGACCGGGTCCTGGTCGACCACCTCAACGAGACCACCGTCAAGGAGGCCAAGGACAGCGGCGCCTGGCTCGGGTTCTCCGTCTACCCCGACACCAAGATGGACGAGGGCCGCATGGTCGCCGTGCTGCGCGCCTACGGTCCCGAGCGCGTCCTGGTCAACTCCGCGGCGGACTGGGGCAGGAGCGACCCGCTGAAGACCCGCAAGGTCGGCGACGCCATGCTCGCCGCCGGCTTCTCCGAGGACGACGTCGACCTCGTGCTGTGGCGCAACCCCGTCGCCTTCTACGGGAGCAGCGGCCGCCTGGACCTGACCCCCGTCGAGGCCGCGGCCACCCACGAGGGCAACTCCATCCTGCGCGGGGGCGAGTGACCATGCGCTTCCGGCACCCGGACGGCTCGGTCGTCCACCTCGCCTACTGCACCAACGTCCACCCCGCCGAGACCCTGGACGGCGTCCTCGCCCAGCTCCGCGACCACTGCGAACCCGTCCGCAGACGTCTCGGCCGCGACCGGCTCGGCATCGGCCTCTGGCTCGCCCACGACGCCGCCCGCGCCCTCGCCGCCGACCCGGCCGCCCTGCGGCACCTGCGCGGCGAACTCGACCGCCGCGGCCTGGAGGTGGTCACCCTCAACGGCTTCCCCTACGAGGGCTTCGGCGCCCAGGAGGTCAAGTACCGCGTCTACACCCCGGACTGGGCCGATCCCGAACGCCTGGAGCACACCACGGCACTGGCCCGCATCCTCGCCCAGCTCCTCCCCGACGACGCCGCCGAGGGCACCATCTCCACCCTGCCCCTGGCCTGGCGCACCGCCCACGACGGCGAACGGGCCGGGCGGGCCCTGGCCGCCCTGCGCACCCTGGGGGAACGACTGGACGCGCTCCAGGAGCTCACCGGACGCTCCGTCCGCGTCGGGCTGGAGCCGGAACCCGGCTGCGTGATCGAGACGACCGGCGACGCCGTCGTCCCCGTCACCGAGATCGCCCACCCCCGCATCGGCGTCTGCGTGGACACCTGCCACCTGGCCACCTCCTTCGAGGACCCGGACACCGCCCTGGACGCCCTGGAGACGGCGGGCGTCCCCGTGGTCAAGTCCCAGCTCTCCGCCGCCCTGCACGCACAGGACCCCGGACAGGACGCCGAACGCGAGGCGCTGGCCGCGTTCGCCGAACCCCGCTTCCTCCACCAGACCCGCGCCCGCACCCCGGACGGCGCCCTGCGCGCCGTCGACGACCTGCCCGAGGCCCTCGCCCCCGGCGGCCTGCCGCGCGACGTGCCCTGGCGTTCCCACTTCCACGTCCCGCTGCACGCCGCGCCCGTGCCGCCGCTCACCTCCACCCTGCCGGTGCTGAAGGCGGCGCTGGCCCGGCTCGTCGGCGGGACCCGCCCCCGCACCCGTCACCTCGAGGTCGAGACCTACACCTGGCAGGCCCTGCCGCCCGAACTGCGACCCCGCGACCGGGCCCGCCTCGCCGACGGCATCGCCGCCGAACTCACCCTCGCCGGCGACCTGCTGACCGACCTCGGCCTCAAGGAGCTGCCGTGACCCACCCGGTGAACCCGCTGCTGGTCCTCGACGTCGTCGGACTCACCCCGCGCCTCCTGGACCACATGCCGCACCTGCGGTCCCTCGCCGCCGAGGGCTCCAGCGCCCCCCTCGGCACCGTGCTGCCCGCCGTCACCTGCGCCGCCCAGTCCACGTTCCTCACCGGCGCGCTCCCCTCCGAGCACGGCATCGTCGGCAACGGCTGGTACTTCCGCGAACTCGGCGACGTCCTGCTGTGGCGGCAGCACAACGGCCTGGTCTCCGGCGACAAGCTCTGGGACGCCGCCCGCCGCGTCAAACCCGACTACACCGTCGCCAACATCTGCTGGTGGTACGCGATGGGCGCCGACACCGACATCACCGTCACCCCCCGCCCCGTCTACTACGCCGACGGCCGCAAGGAACCCGACTGCTACACCCGGCCGCCCGCCCTCCACGACGAACTCACCGCGGAGCTCGGCACGTTCCCGCTGTTCAACTTCTGGGGACCGGGCGCCGACCTCGTCTCCAGCCGGTGGATCATCGACGCCACCCGGCACATCCTGCGCACCCGCCGGCCCGACCTCGCCCTGTGCTACCTGCCCCACCTCGACTACGACCTGCAGCGCCACGGCCCCGACGACCCCCGCTCCCTGCGGGCCGCCGCCGACCTCGACGCCGCCGTCGCCCCGCTGCTGGACGACGCCCGCGCCGAGGGCCGCACCGTGGTCGCGCTGTCCGAGTACGGGATCACCCCGGTCTCCCGGCCGGTGGACGTCAACCGGGTGCTGCGCCGCGCCGGGCTGCTGGAGGTGCACACCCAGGACGGCATGGAGTACCTGGACCCGATGGCCTCCCGCGCCTTCGCCGTCGCCGACCACCAGACCGCCCACGTCTACGTCCGCCGCGCCGAGGACCTGGAGGAGGTCCGCGTGCTGCTGGCGAAGGAGCCGGGCGTCGCCGAGATCCTCGACGACGAGGGCAAGAAGGCCCACGGCCTGGACCACCCGCGCGCCGGCGAACTGGTCCTGGTCGCCGAGCCGGACAGCTGGTTCACCTACTACTACTGGCTCGACGACGCCCGCGCCCCCGACTTCGCCCAGCTCGTGGAGATCCACCGCAAGCCCGGCTACGACCCCGCCGAGCTCTTCATGGACCCCCTCGACCCGTACGTGAAGCTCAAGGCGGCCGGAGCGCTGGCCCGCAAGAAGCTGGGCCTGCGCTACCGCATGGCCGTCGTCCCGCTGGACCCGTCACCCGTCCGCGGCAGCCACGGCCGGCTGCCCGAGCGCGACGAGGACGGTCCGCTCCTCCTGTGCTCCACCCCCCACGACCTCGGCGACCGCGTCGCGGCCACCGAGGTGAAGAACCTCCTGCTCGGCCTGGCAGGCCTCGCCTGACCGGGACTCTCGCCCGCACAGCCCACGTGAACCGCACGCTGGACCACACGAGAGAGAAGGCACCCGTGCAGCACGACCCCGAGAACCCCGCGAACCCCGAGAACCCCGCGAACCCTGAGAACACCGCCGGCTCCGACGAGGGCCTGCGCCGCGCCCTCGGCATCGGCCGCCGCGGCTTCCTGTCCACCTGCACCGCCGTCGCCGCCGGCGCCGTCGCCGCACCGGTCTTCGGCGCCGCCCCGGTGCACGCCGCCGACGGCCCGGCGGCGGGCGGCCGCGTCAACGGCAGAGGCCCCGTCCTGGTCCCCGCCGAGCGGCGCGGCATCATCCTCTACACGGTGCGCGACGCCATCGGCCGGGACCCGCTGACCACCGGCCTGCCCTCCGGCTTCCGGGCCGTCTTCGAACAGCTCGCCCGGTTCGGCTACCGGCAGGTCGAGTTCGCCGGCTACGGACAGCACGCCAACGCCCCCGGCGGCGCCGGCCTGGAGTCCGTCGAGGGCGCCCGGCTGCTGCGCTCCTGGCTGGACGCGTACGGCCTGCGCGCCCAGGGCAACCACGGCTTCATCCCCGGCTCCTGGCCGCTCACCACCGCCGACGTGGACCGCTTCAAGCAGCACCTGGAGATCGCCGCCATCCTCGGCATGGACCACATGGGCACCGGCGGCGACCCCACCAACAGCTCGGTGAAGGCCGACTGGGACGTGGCCGCCGACAAGTGGAACGCGCTCGGCGAGATCGCCCGAGGCTTCGGCATCAAGCTCTACACCCACAACCACGACGCGGCCTACGGCTTCCTCCTGGACGGCGGCCCCCCGGACGCCCAGGGCCGCCCCACCCGCAGCTCCGGCGTCCGCAAGCTGGAGTACTTCCTGAAGGTCACCGACCCGCGCCTGGTGTGGCTGGAGATGGACGTCTTCTGGGCGCACGTCGCCCAGTACAAGTTCCGGTCCTTCACCGCCCACGACGGCTCCGTCCAGCAGGACGTCTTCGACCCCGCCGCCCTGGTGGCCGCCCACGACCGCCGCTACCCGCTGTTCCACGCCAAGGACGGCGTCCTCGACCCGGCGAGCGGCAACGGCTACGCCATGGTGCCGTTCGGCACCGGCGTCATCGACTACACGGCGTTCTTCTCCCGCGTCGGCCACCGCACCACCCACCACCCGATGGTCGAGCAGGACAACGCCCCCGGCGCCACCGACCCCGGCCAGTCCCTGGAGCACGCCCGCATCGGCTACCGCAACCTCGCCGCCCTGCGGCGCCGGCGGTAACCCCCGGACGGCACCGGGCGCGTGGAGATCGGAAGAGCGTCGGGTCGGGACAGAGTGTAAGATATATCGGGTATATCGCGGGTGGGGGCGGATCAATAAAGACGGGG
>NZ_JBEYUK010000051.1:0-14897 GCF_040643475.1 Streptomyces sp. NPDC047130
GCCCGTGTAGAACAGGATCCGCTCGGTGGTGGTCGTCTTGCCCGCGTCGATGTGGGCCATGATCCCGATGTTGCGGACCTTGGCCAGGTCAAGCGCCGGGCCACGCGCGTGTCACCATGCCTCAGTGCCGCGCCTCGGCGTGCCGCGCGGCGAGGTACCGGGACGGGAACTCTCCGCCCCCGTGCACCGCGAGGTCGGCGCCGTCGACGTACCGGGCCAGGTCGCTCGCGAGGAACAGACAGGCCCGGGCCACGTCCTCGGGCGCGGCCATCCTCGCCATGGGAATGACGCCGGCGACCGAGGCGCCGCCGTCCGCCCCGTAGACGCCGGCGGCGCCCTCGGTGCGGACCAGTCCGGTGGTGATGTGGTTGACCCGCACCTCGGGCGCCCACTCCAGGGCGAGGGCCTTGGTGAGCGCCAGCAGCCCCGCCTTGGCCGCGGTGTACGCGGCGGTGCCCGGCTGGGGCTGATGGGCGGAGACGCTGCCGATGTTGACGACTGATCCGCGGCCCGGGCGGGTCCGCATCACGCGGTGGGCGGCCTGCGCCACGTAGAACGGGGCGAGCAGGTTGAGCGCGACGATCTTCTCCACGAACCGGGGCGAGACCGTCGCCGCGTCGGCGTCCGGCGAGCCGCCCGCGTTGTTGACCAGCACGTCGAGGCGGCCGAACCGTTCGGCCGTGCTGTCGACGAGCCCGGCCGCCGCCTCGGCGTCGCGCACGTCGGCGGCGACGAAGACCGCCGACCGTCCGCCCGCGGCGGGCACGGTGTCCGGCGCGGTGCGGCCGCAGACGACGACGTCGGCGCCGGCGGCGAGGAACGCCTCGGCGACGGCGGCTCCGATGCCCTTGGTGCCGCCGGTGACGAGCACGACGCGTCCTGTGAAGTCCAGTGGGTTGCCGATGTCCATGGTGTACGGCCTCTCTGTGTACGCCGGCGGCGCGGTCAGCGCGCGGGCATTCCGAGCCGGGCGGCGAGCCGCGCCCGGTGCGCGGCGGGCGGGCCGAACAGCTCGCCGGCTCCGTGTGCCCGCTTGAAGTAGCGGTGCGCGTCGTGCTCCCAGGTGATGCCGACGCCGCCGTGCAACTGGATCGTGTCCCCGGCCACCGCCGAGAACGCCTCGGAGCAGACCGACTTGGCGACAGCGGCGGCCCTCTCCAGCGCGGCCGGGTCCTCGTCGGCGGCGAAGGCCGCGCCGAGCGCCGCCGACCGCGCGGACTCCACCAGCACGTAGGCGTCCGCCAGCCGGTGTTTGACCGCCTGGAACGAGCCGATGGCGCGGCCGAACTGGACCCGGTCGCGCGCGTAGGCGACGGTGAGTTCCAGGCAGCGCTCGGCGGCGCCCACCTGTTCGGCGGCCAGCGCCGCGCAGGCCAGGTCCCGGACGTGCGCCAGGGTCCGGTCCGCCTCCCCGTCCACGCCGATCAACCGCCCCGCGGCGCCCTCGAGGACCCACCGGGCCTGACCGCGGGTGGCGTCCATGGTGACCAGGGGGAAGCGGCGCACCCCGGGGGCGTCCACCGCCACCTCGAAGAGCGAGACCCCCGCCCCCGTACGGGCCGCGACGATCAGCACGTCCACTTCGGGCCAGTCCAGGACGTACTCCTTGGTCCCGGTGAGCGACCAGGCGCCGCCGGGTCCCGGGACCGCCTCCGCGCGTACCGCCTCCGTCTCCCAGGAGCCGCGCTCGGCCCAGGCCAGCGCGCCCACGGAGCGGCCATCGGCGAGCGGCGGCAGCAGCCGCCCGCAGGCCTCCTCGTCGCCGGAGGCGAGCAGCGCCCCCGCCGTGAGCACCGCCGAGCCGAGCAGCGGCAGGGGGCTCAGGCACCGGCCCAGCTCCTCCATCAGGACGTGGACGTCCCGGGCTCCGCCGCCCGCACCACCGTACTCCTCGGGCACGGCGAGCCCGGCGACGCCCATCTGCCGTGCCAACGGCCGCCAGGCCGCGGCTCCTTCGTGCCGGGTCAGCAACGACCGCACGGCCGACCGCAGCTCTTCCTGTTCCTCCGTCAGCCTCATCGGGCTGCTCCCCTCGGTGTTCGGCGCGCTCGGCGCGGGTCAGGCGGACAGGACACGGGCCCGGCAGGCGGCCGGGCCGCCCCAGGCGTCACGCAGCGGACGCGCCTTGCGGATCCACAGGGACAGGTCCAGTTCGTCGGTGTAGCCGACCGCCCCGTGCAGTTGCAGGGCGGTGCGGGCGGCCCGGTGGGCGGCCTCGCCCGCCGTGACCTTGGCCGCAGCGATCTCCCGGCCCGCGTCCGCGGCCCCGGCCGTGAGCGAGAGCGCGGCGCCGTGCACCAGCGGCTCGGCGAACTCCAGGGCGATCAGGACGTCCGCGAGCCGGTGCTTGAGTGCCTGGAACGAGCCGACGGCCACCCCGAACTGGGTGCGCTGCTTCACGTACTCGACCGTGCGGGTGAGCAGTGCCCGGCCGAGGCCCAGGGACTGGGCCGCGGTGACCAGGGCGGCCATGTCGGCCGCGTAGGCGGCTGCCGCGGTCACGGCCGGTCCCTCGGCGACGACCGTTCCTCCGGTCGGCCGCGACAGGCGGCGTCCCGGGTCGGCCGACGGCTGTACGGGGCCCGTTCCGGTGGCCGCGCGCAGGGTGTCGCCGTCCACGGCGAGGACGGTGTCCGCCGCGTCGGCGTCCAGGGCGTACGGGCCCAGCTCGGTCAGGCACAGCGAGGTGACGTTCCTGCCGGAGGAGATGCCGGGCAGGTGCGCGCCGGCGATGTCGGCGTCGCCGAGCCGGTCCAGGAGGGCCGCCGCCGCCACCGTCTCGGCCAGCGGCCCGGGGACGGCGTGCCGCCCCAGCTCGACGAAGGCGACGGACAGTTCCAGCGGCAGGGGGCCGTAGCCGTCGTGGGTCTCGGGAACGGCCAGGGCGAACACTCCGGCCTCGGCGAGCCGCTTCCACACGGCCCGTCCCGGGGCGTGATCGCCCGCTGTCCAGGCCCGTATGGCGGCGGGGGTGTCGGAGGAGGTGAGCAGCCCGTCGAGCAGGCGGGCGAACTCGCGTTGTTCGGGGTCGAGGAGGAACCGCATCACCGGCGTCCCTTCGGCAGGCCGAGCAGTCGCTCGGCGATGATGTCGCGCTGGATCTCGTTGGTGCCGGCATAGATCGGTCCGGCGAGGGAGAAGGTGTAACCCTCGGCCCAGCCGCCGTGGGCGGGCGCGTCGTCCGCGTGGTCGGCGAGTTCGCCGTAGGGGCCGAGCAGGTCCAGGGCCGTCTCGTGCAGGGCTATGTCCAGTTCGGACCAGAAGACCTTGTTGAGGCTGGACGCGGCGCCGGCCGGGCCGTCCTCACCGTGCAGGACGCGCGAGGCGCCCGCGTAGGAGAACAGCCGGTAGGCGTGGGCACCGATCACGGCGTCCGCGACCCGGTCGCGCAGCGCCGTGTCGGCCGGGTCCGCGCGCTCGCGCCACAGCGCGGTCAGCCGGTCCGCGGCGGCCGTGAAGCGGCCCGGACTGCGCAGGGTGAGCCCGCGCTCGTTGCCGGTTGTGCTCATCGCGACCCGCCAGCCCTGACCGGGTTCGCCGATGACGTCCTGGTCCGGCACGAACACGTCGTCGAGGAAGAGTTCCGCGAAGGCCGGCCTGCCGTCCAGGCGTCCGACGGGCCGCACGGTGACGCCCTCGGCGTCCAGCGGGAACATCAGGTACGTCAGCCCCTGGTGCGGCTTCCCGGCGTCCGGGTCGCTGCGGAACAGTCCGAAGGCCCGGTCGGCGAAGGCGGCCCGGGAGGACCAGGTCTTTTGGCCGTTCAGCAGCCAGCCGCCGTCGGTCCGCCGGGCCGTGGACCTGAGCGAGGCCAGGTCCGACCCGGACTCCGGCTCCGACCAGGCCTGCGCCCAGATGACCTCGCCGCTCGCCATCGAAGGCAGGATCCGGGTCCGCTGTTCCGCGCTGCCGTGCTCGAAGAGGGTGGGGGCGAGCAGGTTGATGCCGTTCTGGCTGACCCGTCCGGGGGCGCCGGCGGCGAAGTACTCCTCCTCGAAGATCAGCCAGTGCAGGAGGGAGCTGCCCCGCCCGCCGTACTCCGCGGGCCAGGACACCACCGACCAGCGGTCGGCGGCCAGTTCGCCCTCCCAGGCGCGGTGGGCGGCGAATCCCTCGGCGCTCTCCAGGGAGGGCAGCGGGGTGGTCGGCACGTGGGCGGCGAGCCATGCGCGAGCCTCGGCGCGGAACGCCTCGTCGGTCTCGTCGAAGTCGAGGTCCATCAGCCGCCCGCCTTCTTCATCGCCCGGACGTCCATGCCGCCGAGCGCGTCCGGCGCGGTCTCGGCGTTGTGCGCGTGTGCCAGGTGGTGCAGGCCGAACACCGAGTCCATGCCCGTGTGCAGGCCCTGCAGGTCCTCCGCCTGGTTGACGGCGCGCTTGGTCAGGGCCAGGCCCATGCGCGGCATCTCGGCGATGCGCAGCGCCGTCTCCCGGGTGCGTACGGCCAGTTCCTCGCGGGGGACGACACGGTTGACCATGCCGACCTCGTACGCGCGCCGGGCGCTCATGCGGTCCCCGGTGAAGAGGAATTCCTTGGCGACGCGCGGCGGCATCACCCACGGGTGGGCGAAGTACTCGACGCCGGGGATCCCCATGCGCACCACCGGGTCGGCGAAGAACGCGTCCTCGGAGGCAACGATCAGGTCGCACACCCAGGCGAGCATCAGGCCGCCCGCCACGCAGGCGCCCTGCACGGAGGCGACGAGCGGCTTGGGCAGTTCGCGCCAGCGGCGGCACATTCCGAGGTACACCTCAGACTCACGGGCGAACCGGCTCTCCGCGCCCTTCTTGTCGGAGTGGTCCCACCACAGCCCCGCCCTTCGCTCGAACGGCAGGTGGGCGTCCCGGTCGGGGGTCCCGATGTCGTGGCCGGCGGAGAAGTGCTTGCCCGCCCCGGCCAGGACGACGACTTTCACCTCGTCGTCCTCGGCGGCCCGGTAGAACGCTCTGTCCAGGGCGTAGGTCATGGCGGAGTTCTGCGCGTTGCGGTAGTCGGGGCGGTTCATGGTCACCGTCGCGATGGGGCCCTGCTTCTCGTAGCTCACGGGCTCGTCGGCCATCTCGGGGGCAGCGGACATCGGCCCTCCTTCCCTAACAAGTGTTTGGTAGATTAACGTACCCCCATGAGCAGCGTCGAGGAGTTCCGCGCCGAGATCCGCGGCTGGCTGGCCGCCAACCTCACCGGCGCCTTCGCGGGCCTTCGCGGCCGCGGCGGCCCCGGTCGTGAGCACGAGGCATTCGCCGAACGGCTGGCCTGGGAGCGTCACATGGCCACCGCCGGCTGGACCTGCGTCGGATGGCCCGAGGAGTACGGTGGCCGGGGGGCGAGCATCGAGCAGCAGGTGGCGTTCCACGAGGAGTACGCCCTGGCCGATGCCCCTGCCCGGGTCAACCACATCGCCGAGCAGTTGCTGGGGCCGACCCTGATCGCCTTCGGCACCCCGGAGCAGCGGGCCCGCTTCCTGCCGCCGATCGTGGCCGCCGAGGAACTGTGGTGCCAGGGCTACAGCGAACCGGACGCCGGGTCCGACCTGGCGAACGTCCGCACCCGCGCCGAACGGGACGGCGACGAGTGGGTGGTCACCGGGCAGAAGATCTGGACATCGCTCGCCCACGAGTCGCAGTGGTGCTTCGTGGTCGCCCGCACCGATCCGGCGTCGACCCGTCACCGGGGCCTGTCCTACCTTCTGGTCCCGCTCGACCAGCCCGGCGTGGAGATCCGGCCCATCACCCAGCTGACCGGCACGTCCGAGTTCAACGAGGTCTTCTTCGACGGCGCCCGCACTCGCGCCGACCACGTCGTCGGCGCCCCCGGTGACGGCTGGCGGGTGGCCATGGCCACCCTCGGCTTCGAACGCGGTGTCTCGACCCTCGGCCAGCAGGTCGGCTTCCGGCGCGAGCTGGAGACCCTCGTCGAGTTCGCCAAGAGCAACGGCGCCGCCGACGACCCGCTGATCCGCGACCGGCTCGCCCGCGCCTGGACCGGGCTGGAGACCATCCGCTGCAACGCCCTGCGCATGCTCGACGGCGTGGCCTCCGGGGCACCCGGGCCGGAGGCGTCCATCGGCAAGATCTTCTGGGCGACCTGGCACCGGGAGCTGGGCGAGCTCGCCATGGACGTGTGCGGCGCGGACGGCATGCTCGCCGCCGGCGAGCCATACGATCTCGACGACCGGCAGCGCCTGTTCCTCTTCTCGCGCTCCGACACCATCTATGCCGGCTCCAACGAGATCCAGCGCAACATCATCGCCGAGCGTGTCCTCGGCCTGCCCAAGGAGATCCGACCGTGACCCCCCAGCCACCGACCCCCGTACCGGGGCACTCCCTCCTGGCCGGACGCACCGCGGTGATCACCGCCGCCGCGGGCGCCGGCATCGGAGGTGCGACCGCACGCAGATTCCTCGAGGAGGGCGCCCGGGTGGTCCTCGGCGACGCCCACGAGCGGCGTCTGCGGGAGAGTGCCGCCGCACTCGCCGAGCAGTTCGGCGAGGACAAGGTCGCCGGACTGCCCTGCGACGTCACCGACGAGCAGCAGGTCGACGCGCTCTTCGCGCTCGCCGCGGAGCGCCACGGCGGCCTCGACGTCGTCGTCAACAACGCCGGCCTCGGCGGCACGTCCGACCTCGTCGACATGACCGACGACCAGTGGTCGAAGGTCCTGGACGTCACCCTCAACGGCACCTTCCGCTGCACCCGGGCCGCCCTGCGCCGCCTCAAGGCGCAGGGCGGCGGGGGCGTCGTGGTCAACAACGCCTCGGTCATCGGCTGGCGCGCCCAGCGCGGCCAGGCGCACTACGCCGCCGCGAAGGCCGGAGTCATGGCACTGACCCGGTGCGCGGCCCTGGAGGCGGCGGACTTCGGCGTCCGGGTCAACGCCGTCGCCCCGAGCCTCGCCATGCATCCGCACCTGGTGAAGGTGACCACCCCCGAACTGCTCTCCGAGCTGACCGGGCGCGAGGCCTTCGGCCGACACGCCGAGCCGTGGGAGATCGCCAACGTCATCGTCTTCCTGGCCAGTGGGTACTCGTCCTACATGACCGGCGAGACGGTCTCCGTTAGCAGCCAGAGGGCGTGAGGCCGGTGGGCAGCAACTCCGCCGTACAGCGCCGCGCCGAGATCCTGGCCGTCGCCGCCCGGGTCTTCGCCGAACAGGGCTACAACGCCACCACCGTCCGCCGGATCGCCGACGCCGCCGGGATGCTCGCGGGCAGCCTCTACTACCACTTCGACTCCAAGGAGTCGATGCTGGACGAGATTCTCTCCGCCTTCCTGGGCGAGCTGTGGGAGGGCTACGACGCCGTGCTCGCCTCCGGACTCGACCCGCGGGAGACCATCGAGGCCCTCGTCACCGAGTCCTTCCGGCAGATCGACCGGCACGGTCCCGCGGTCGCCATCTACCAGAAGGAGTCCAAGTACCTCTCCGCCCAGCCTCGCTTCGGCTACCTGATCGATTCCCAGGTGAAGTTCGAGGACGCCTGGCTGCGCTCCCTGGAACGCGGCGTGGCCGAGCACGTCTTCCGCGAGGACCTCGACGTGCGGCTCGTCTACCGGTTCGTGCGCGACACCGTGTGGGTCGCCGCCTCGTGGTACCGCCCCGGCGGCACCCACGGCCCGGAGGAGATCGCCCGGCAGTACCTGTCCATCGTCCTCGAGGGCATCACACCTCGCGGCTGACACCACATTCCACACGAAGGAGCAGTCATGGCCGAGGCCTACATAGTCGAAGCGGTCCGGACCCCGGTGGGCCGGCGCAAGGGCGGCCTGTCCGCCGTCCACCCCGCCGATCTCGGAGCGCACGTCATCAGGGCGCTGGTCGAACGCACCGGCGTCGATCCGGCCGCGGTCGACGACGTCGTCTTCGGCTGCCTGGACACCGTCGGCCCGCAGGCCGGGGACATCGCCCGCACCGCCTGGCTCGCCGCGGGCCTGCCGGAGGAGGTGCCCGGCACGACGGTGGACCGCCAGTGCGGCTCCTCCCAGCAGGCCGTGCACTTCGCCGCGCAGGGTGTCCTCTCGGGCACCCAGGACCTGGTCGTCGCGGGCGGCACCCAGAACATGTCGATGATCCCGATCGCCTTCGCCAGTCGCCAGGCCGCCGAGCCGCTCGGCCTCACCGACGGCCCCTACCTCGGCTCGGAGGGCTGGCGCGCCCGCTACGGCGACGCGCCCGTCAACCAGTTCCACGGCGCCGAACTCATCGCCGAGCAGTGGGGCATCACCCGGGAGGACATGGAGCGCTTCGCCCTTCGCTCGCACCAGCGGGCCGTGCGCGCCATCGACGAGGGCCGCTTCGACCGTGAGACCGTCGCCTACGGCGACGTGGCGGTGGACGAGGGGCCTCGTCGCGACACCTCGCTGGAGAAGATGGCCGGCCTCAAGCCGGTCGTCGAGGGCGGCCGGATCACCGCGGGCGTCGCCTCCCAGGTCTCCGACGGGGCCGCGGCCCTGCTGATCGCCTCCGAGCGCGCGGTCGCCGAGCACGGCCTCACCCCCCGCGCCCGCGTCCACCACCTGTCGGTGCGCGGCGAGGACCCGATCCGGATGCTGTCGGCTCCGATCCCGGCGACGGCGTACGCGCTGAAGAAGGCCGGGATGTCCCTCGACGACATCGACCTCGTCGAGATCAACGAGGCCTTCGCGCCGGTCGTCCTCTCCTGGCTGAAGGAGACCGGCGCCGACCCGGACAAGGTCAACGTCAACGGCGGCGCGATCGCCCTCGGTCACCCACTGGGCGCCACCGGCGCCAAGCTGATGACCACCCTGCTGCACGAGCTGGAGCGCACCGGGGGCCGCTACGGCCTGCAGACCATGTGCGAGGGCGGTGGACAGGCCAACGTCACCGTCATCGAACGGCTCTGAGCGAAGCCCGAAGGGGCGGTCCGGAGATCTCCGGACCGCCCCTTCGGCGTTCGCCGGGTTGACGCGGATCAGCCGGCCGGGTGCGGCAGCGACTCCAGCGCGACCCGTGCCTCACCGATGATCCGCCCGACCAGTTCGCCGCAGGACGGCAGGTCGTCGATCAGGCCGGCCACCTGTCCCGAGGCCATCACCCCGATGTCGGTACGGCCTTCGACCATCGAGGCCTTGAGCAGCATCGGCGTGTTGGCGGCCAGCAGCACCTGGCTCCATGTCAGTTCCTTGCCGTGCTTCATCGCCAGTCCGTCCCGCATCAGTTGGGGCCAGGAGGCTCCGGACTCCCTCCGGAACGCCGAGGCGTGCCGCAGGGCCCGCAGCAGGGCGGCCGCGCGTCCGGAGCGCTCCAGCGAGTCGACCATGCCGGTGCGGAGCATCCGGTGCGGCAGCCCGTCCACCTGCGTGGTGACCACGACGTCCTTGACGGTGGCGGCCAGGTACTTCGCCTTCACCGCGTCGGGGACGGTGCTGTCGGAGGTGAGCAGGAAGCGGGTTCCCATGCCGATGCCTGCCGCCCCGAACGCGAGCGCGGCCACCAGGCCGCGGCCGTCGTGGAAGCCGCCGGCCGCGATCACCGGGATGTCGACGGCGTCCACGACCTGGGGCAGGAGCACGCTGGTGGCCACATCACCCGTGTGACCGCCGCCCTCGCCGCCCTGCACCATCACCGCGTCCGCGCCCCAGGAGGCGACCTTCTCCGCGTGCCGGCGGGCCCCGACGGACGGGATGACGACGACACCCGCGTCCTTGAGACGGGCGATCAGGTCCTGGGAGGGGGCCAGGGCGAAGGACGCCACCCGCACCCCTTCCTCGACGATGATCCGCACCCGTTCGGCCGCGTCCCCCGCGTCGGCCCGCAGGTTGACGCCGAACGGCGCTCGGGTGCGGGTCTTGACCTCCCGGACCGCCGCGCGCAACTGCTCCACGGTCATGGTGGCGGAGGCGAGGATGCCGAGGGCTCCGGCGTTCGCCGCGGCCGACACGAGCCGGGGGCCGGCCACCCAGCCCATGCCGGTCTGCACGATCGGGTGGCGCACTCCGGCCAGTTCGGTCAGCGCCGTGCGGAACACCGCGGGCGGGCCGGCGGCCCCCGTCACGCCGGGACCTCGCGCTCGCGCAGCGCCTGCGGGTCGATGACCTCGCGGATCAGCCGCAGCTCCGCGGGGGTGGGCTCGCGCGTGTACGGCACGTCGCCGGGGATCGTGAGGGTGAAGCCGGTGGCCGCGGTCACCTCCTCGACGGTGACCCCGGGGTGCAGGGAACGCAGCCGCATCGTGCGGTCGGCCGTCCGGAAGTCGAAGACGCCCAGGTTGGTGATCACCTCCGGGATGCGGTGGTAGCGGGCCGCGGAGGGACCGGTCTCCGCGGCCCGGTCGTAACCGACCCCGCTCACCATGTCGACCCGCTCGACGAACACCCGGGCGGAGTGGTTCGGCACCCAGTAACTCGTCGGGTTGTTGACGGTGTTGAGCGGGGCGCCGCGCACTCCGAGCAGTTGCCGGGTGGGCCTGGTCCAGTCGCCGACGCAGGAGATGTTCTGGTTGCCGTGGCGGTCGATCTGGCTGGCGCCCATCATCACGTGCCGGCGGCCGGTCGCGGTCAGCGTGAGGTGCTGACGGAACGGCAGCCAGCCCTCCACCACCCCCGGCCGGCGGCCGATCGCGGGCACGTCCGCCATGAGGAGGGCCTCCCCGTCGGTCAGCAGCAGGTCGGGCGAGAAGGTGAGCCTGGCCAGGCGCGCCCCGATGGCCGGGACGGTGCCCATCGGGCTGGCCAGGACCTCGCCCGCGTCCCGCCACGCCTCCGCGCAGGCGACCACGCAGTACTCGGCGCGGGTCGGGGCCGGCAGGGCGGTCTCGGTGACGCTCATGCTTCCTCCTGGTGGAAAGCCGTGACGGCGGCCTGGTAGGCGGCTTCGTCACCGGACAGGAACCGTGCGCAGAACGCCTCCCACGCCTCGGGCTCGCGGGCGGCGCGGGCGTAGGCCCGCTGGAACGCCTCGTCGCGGTCGTAGTCGGGGGCGCAGGACGTGAAGTGGGCCCCGTTCGGCGTCTCGACAACCCCGTCCACGAACAGGCGCTTCAGCAGAAGGCTCTGCGGCCCGTGCTCCTTGAGCAGGTCCGCCGTGTCGACGATCCGTTCACAGGAGACGTACGCGTGGTCGGCGGCCTCGCAGAACAGGTCGTCGAAGTAGGGATCGGCGCCCAGGTACTGGCCGTTGCCGTGGCGGTCGGCCCGGTTGAGGTGGACCAGGGCGGCGTCCATGTGCAGGGCCGGCACCGCGACCAGTTCCTCCCCGTCCTCGTAGGGCGAGCGGACAGTGCGCAGCGAGGGGTTGACCTTCATCACGTCCGAGGCGAGACCGGCCCGCACGGGGAGGAAGGGCAGCCGTTGCGCCGCGGCTGTCAGGCCCCACATGAACATGGCCTCGTCGAGCTCGGTCATCTCGAACGCGGCGCGCTGGCGGGCGGCGGTGAAGTGCGGCTCCAGCGGTATGGAGTCGAGGGTGCCGAAGGCCGTGACCAGCTTGCGTATCCTCCCCGCCGCGGCCAGCAGGCCGACGTCCGGTCCGCCGTAGGAGACCACGGTGAGGTCGGTGATGTCCGAACGCAGCAGTGCCCGCACCAGGGCCATCGGCTTGCGCCGGGAGCCCCAGCCGCCGATACCGATCGTCATGCCGCTGCGCAGTCGGCCGACGACCTCGTCGGCCGTCATGCTCTTGTCCTGGGTCACGCTCGCTGCTCCTTGTCCGTGCCGAAACTGTCGCGCACCCGGTCGGCGACCCCGCTGAGGTTGGCCTCGAAGGTGAAGCCCTGCTCGAAGCGGTAGCTGCGGCGGACGTCCACCGGGTCGATGCCGTTGATGGCGGCCTTCGCCAGCCGGATCAGGTAGCCGTCCTTGGCCGCGATCTCGCCGGCCAGTTCCAGGGCGGCCGCCCGCAGTTCCTCCGGCGGGACCACCCGCCACACCGAGCCGTGGCGGTGCAGTTCCGCGGCCGTGACGGTGCGTGAGGTGTAGTAGAGGGCCCGCATCAGGTGCTGGGGGACGAGCCTGGCGAGGTGCGTGGCCGCGCCGAGCGCGCCCCGGTCGAGTTCCGGGAGTCCGAAGACGGCGTCGTCGGCCGCCACGATCGCGTCCGCGTTGCCCACCAGGCCGATTCCGCCGCCCAGGCAGAAGCCGTTCACGGCGGCCACCACCGGGACCTCGCACTCGTAGACCGCGGCGAATGCCTCGAAGCAGCCGCGGTTGGCGCCGATGAGCGCCTCGTGCCCGTCCGCACGCTGCATCTCCTTGATGTCCACGCCGGCGTTGAAGCCGCGCCCCTCGGCGGCGAGCACCACGCAGCGGACCTTCGGGTCGGCGCCGGCGGCGCGGACCGCGGCGGCGAGTTCGTACCAGCCCCGCACGGGGAGGGCGTTGACCGGTGGGACGTCCACGGTGACGACGGCGACGCCCTCTTGGGGGGCGGAGGTGGAGACACCCATGAGCAGATCAGCTACCTTTCCACCAAACGTTTGTTAGGCAGAACGTAGCAGTGATCCCGACGCCGGGGGAACGCCGTGCCACTGAGCGGTACCGGCCCCCGCGTCCCGTTCCGAAAGGACGTCCGTCATGACCTCACCGACCGCCCTGTGCACCGGTCGCGTCGTCGCCGTCACCGGCGCCGGCCGTGGACTCGGCCGCGCGCACGCCCTCGCCTTCGCCGACGAGGGCGCGCGCGTCGTCGTCAACGACCTCGGCGTGGGCCTCGACGGCTCCGGCAGCGGCGGCGGCCCCGCGCACGAGGTCGTCGAGGAGATCCGCGCGGCCGGCGGCGAGGCCGTCGCCCACGGCGGCGACATCGCCACCGACGACGGCGCCGCCTCCCTCGTCGCGACCGCCCTCGACTCCTTCGGCCGCCTCGACACCCTCGTGAACAACGCGGGTTTCCTGCGCGACCGGATGCTCGTCAACCTCGACGAGGACGACTGGGACGCGGTGATGCGCGTCCACCTCAAGGGGCACTTCCTCCCGCTCAGGCACGCGGCGGCGCACTGGCGGGCGGAGGCCAAGGCGGGCCGCGTCCCGCAGGCGCGGGTGATCAACACCAGTTCCGGGGCGGGCCTGCTGGGCAGCGTCGGCCAGGGAAACTACTCCGCGGCCAAGGCCGGCATCGTCGCACTGACCCTGGTGGCCGCCGCGGAGACGGCCCGTTACGGCGTCCAGGTCAACGCCATCGCCCCGGCCGCCCGCACCCGGATGACCGAGGAGACCTTCGCGCAGACCATGGCGGCGCCCGGCGGGGGCGGCTTCGACGCGATGGCCCCGGAGAACGTGTCGCCGCTCGTCGTGTGGCTGGGATCCGCGGACTCCGCCGGCGTGACCGGCCGGGTCTTCGAGGCCGAGGCGGGGCGGATCACCGTGATGGAGGGCTGGCGGCCTGGCCCCACGGCCGACAAGGGCGCCCGCTGGAGCCCCGCCGAGGCCGGGGCGACCGCACGCGAACTCCTGGCCGCCGCCGAGGCGCCACAGCCGGTGTACGGAGCCCGCTGACGCGGCGGGCGCCATCCGCACGAGGGGGCGGCCACGCACACTGAACGCCGCGTTCCGCAACGGCTGCGGCCGCGGCGGAAGCGCGCCGCCCCCCGGGTGCCCGCGGATCGGCACGTGGCCCGCGTCGCCGCTCGGAGGGCGCCCGCGCGGGACCGGCGAGGACGACGAGGGGGTGGTGACGTGCCGTCACCACCCCCTCGCACCTGTGATACCTCAGGCTACCCACAGCCGGTGGAACACCCCGTCGGCGGCCGGCGGTTCCGAGGAGCCGGTCCCGCTCCGGGGGAGCCGGTGGCGGCCCCGCCGGACCCCGCCCCGTGCGGTGGCGGACCGTACCGTGGTGCCGCTCCTCGGCCGCGCCCGCGCTGCCGCGGGCCGGTCCTCGCTCACGACCGCGGGCCTGCGGTCGTGCCGTCCGGGGCGAGCCCGGCGATCGAGGCGAGCGCCTCGAGCTGTTCCACGTAGTGGCGCGCCGATCCGGCGGCCACCGAGACGCCGACCAGGGTGGCGCCCGCCTCGGACACCCGCCGGAGCGCCCGCGCCGTGCCCTCCGGGTCGCCCTCCGGGTCGAGCGGGTGCTCCGCGCCCAGCACCACCTCGAAACCCTCCGGCAGTTCGGCCGCGTCGAGCATCCCGCGCAGCCGCTCAAGCGGCAGCCCGAACGGCACCCAGCCGTCGCCGTGGGCGACGGCCCGGCGGAGCGAGCGCGGCGTCCGACCGCCGATCCACAGCGGCACGCGATCCTGCACGGCGTGCGGCTCCACCACGAAGCCCTCGTAGTCGAAGTGTTCGCCGTGGTAGGCGGGCTCGCGCCGGGACAGGGACGCCCGCAGCGCCGCGAGGGCGTCGTCGGCGATGGAACCGCGCCCCTCGAAGGCAGCGCCGAGCAGCCGGAACTCCTCCTCAAGGCTGCCGATGCCGAGCCCCAGCACGAGCCGTCCGCCCGAGATCCGGTCCAGTGTGCCGTACCGCTTGGCGACGGCCAGCGGGTGGTGGTAGCCGAGCACCAGCACCTGGGTGGCGAGCCGGATGCGGCGGGTGCGGGCGGCGAGGTAGCCGAGGGTGGCGAGCGGGTCCCAGTAGGTCCCGCCGCGCTGTTCCGCGACGTCCACGGGCACCGCGACGTGCTCCGCGCAGGTCAGATGATGGAAACCGAGCCGGTCGGCGGCCTCGGCCACCGTCCCGAGTTCCTCGATGCCGGCGCCGCGCTCCCACGGCGAGTGACCGCCGGGGACGGCCGTGACGACGGGACTGGTGATGCCGAGCCGCATGGGGAGGCACCTTTCTCGGACGCGAAGGATGGGAGAAGCAGCCATCCAAGTCCGCGGCCGGTGGCGTATACAGCCGGATCCCACTGACCGGAACCCGGCGCCCCGCCGGTGTGCGGCCTGGCCAGGCAGAGCAGGAAGAAGGCCATCAGCAGCGCGGCGGCCGGGCGGGCCGCGTACAGGC
>NZ_JBEYUK010000052.1:0-13092 GCF_040643475.1 Streptomyces sp. NPDC047130
CGGAGCGGGCCGAAGGCAGGAGCGCAGCGCGACGCGGAGCCGGGAGCGCGCCCGGCGGAGCGGAGCGCAGCCGGGCTTGATGAGGTAGAGAAACCTGTAACCGGGGGCACCCCGGCAACGGGGCAAGCTACTGAAGGTCGTATTCAGCGGCGAGAACGCGGCCCGGCCCCATGTAGTCCCGCGCGTACTCGGTGATCTGTCCGTGCTGGTCCCAGTAGTGGTTGACCATGCTGAGCACGGGGGCACCTGGAGCAAGGTCCAAGAGCGGTGCAACGTCCTCTGGCAGCTCCTCGATCGACACAGTGTCTCGACGCTTGGCCGCCCGGCGTCCTGTCCGGTCCTCGATCAGACCGAACGTCATCTTCGGAAGCGGTCCTGTCGAGATCAGTTCGGGTGCGGCTTCGGCCAGCTCCCCAGGAAGCCAGGAAGTGGACAGGGCAACCACCCCATCCTCATCCAGATACCGGCGCCGGCGCTGAACCACTCGGGTCCCCACCTCTACCTCTAGCGCGTCGGCCACTTCTGCGCTTGCAGGCACCATCTCAGCACTGACGATCTCCACCCGTTCACCCGGCCTGAACCCCGTGCCAGTGGTCCGCTGCAACTGAAGCCGATCGGGTCCGGTCGTGAGCTTGCTCGGCATACGCGCCACCGTTCCAATCCCTGGGATGGTCTCTGCGTAACCCTCTGCCCGCAAAACGGACGCAACTCGCGTAGCGGTCGCCACCGAGACTCCCTCATCGCGCACGATCTCGCGAACCGACGGGATGCGATCTCCGGGCTGCAACTCGCCACGCTCGATCCGGTCTTTGATCTGCACCGCAATGCGCCGATAAGGCGGTAGCGCTGGCGAGTTCCCAGCCATGCACCCAGCTCCCTTCTAGAGCACTTTAGAACACCCTCTTGACGTTCAAGGTGCTCTAAAACACTATAGAGCTGTGCCACTCGCTTGGACAGGCGAGATCCGGCACGACACATCTGCGTGCAGGGGCGGCGCTCAACTGCCAGGAAGATCCGCCGCCCCTGCTTCCCTCGAAGGGAGCTTCCATCATGCCTGCTTCTGCACGTGGCACGCGCGGTCTGTCTCTGTCTGTCCCCGACCTGTTGGACGTGCCTGGGGGCCGGACGTCGTCCTGCCCTGGCTGCGGTGAGTTCGCCCTTGGCTGGACTCGGGTGGACATCGACGGACTGTCGGTGCTGACCCATGACGGTGACGTGATCTGCCCGCGCGATGGGCGCTTCGGCTACCGCCCGGCCCCGGTTTCCCGCCGTGACAACGCGAACGCCTGCCTGTCCTGCGCCGGGACGCTCGTGACCCTGGATGAGGACGGCTCCCTGACGGGCTTCGTCGGCGCGCTGGTCCCGTGCTACTGCACGAACTCCAGCCAGGGACAGAGCCCGTCGTGCGTCTGCCACATCGAGGACTACCCCTTGGACGGCGGCTTCACCGGGTGGGTCGTTGACGCCCCCTTCGCCGACGACAAGCCGTTCTTCCGCCCCTGCTCGGTGCACGCGCCCGTTCGGGCAAAGGCTGCTGCCAAGCTGCTGGTGGGTGTCGCGTGACGGTGTTCCCCGTCCCTCCGGAGGCCGTGGCCGATGCTGCGGCCTCCATGGGCGTTGCCCCTGTGACCCTGGCAGACCTACTGCGGGTGGCGAACGCGCCGGGCTTCGACCGCTGGCAGGAACAGATCCGCCGTACCGGCGGCTGCGCTCACCCGATCCGGCTTCAGGGCCAGACCGTCACCCGCGATGCCAAGACCGGTGACGTCCTGTACTCCTACAGCACAGAGGCTGAGCCGGGCGGCACGCTCCGGGTGGCCTGCGGCAACCGGCGGGCCTCGCGTTGCCCGGCCTGCGCCTGGACGTACGCGGGCGACACCTACCACCTGATCCGGGCCGGAATCACCGGCGACGAACGAAAGGACGTGCCCGCCACCGTACGGGATCACCCGCGCGTCTTCGCCACCCTCACCGCGCCCTCGTTCGGCCCGGTCCACAACCGGCCCGACTCCGGACGCTGCCGCTGCGGAAGCTCCCACACCGAGGACGACCCCGCCCTCGGCACGGCCCTCGACCCGGCCTCGTACGACTACGCCGGGTCGGTGCTGTTCAACAACTACGCCGGGGACCTGTGGCGGCGCTTCACCATCTACCTGCGCCGGGAGATCGCCGCCCGTGCGGGCCTGACCCAGACGGCCATGAAGGAAGAGTGCCGGGTCTCCTTCGGCAAGGTCGCCGAATTCCAAAAGCGCGGGGCCGTGCACTTCCACGCCGTGGTGCGCCTGGACGGCCCGGCCGGTCCCGACACCGCCCCGCCGGCCTGGGCCACCGTCGCTCTCCTGGACAGGGCGATTCGGGCCGCCGCCGGGCGGGTCACGG
This sequence comes from Streptomyces sp. NPDC047130, assembly GCF_040643475.1. Taxonomy (NCBI): domain Bacteria; kingdom Bacillati; phylum Actinomycetota; class Actinomycetes; order Kitasatosporales; family Streptomycetaceae; genus Streptomyces; species Streptomyces sp. NPDC047130. The sequence goes on from NZ_JBEYUK010000052.1 coordinate 2,380, forward strand.
TGCCGGTGCCCGCATCCGGCGACCACCCCGCGCGCGTCCTGCGGTGGGGTTCCCAGGTCGACGTACAGGCCATCGGGGCCCTGGGGCGTGAGGAGCTGACCGAACAGGCGGTCGCCTCCTACGTGGCCAAGTACGCCACCAAGGCGGCCGAGACCACCGGCACCGTCGACCGCCGGATCGGGGAGCTTTCGGAGCTGAACAAGCTGCCGCTGCCCGCGCACACCCGGCGGCTCATCGAAGCGTGCTGGACGCTCGATGACGCCTACCCCGATCGGCTGCTGGCCCGGTGGGCCCACATGCTCGGCTTCCGCGGCCACTTCTCCACCAAGTCCCGCCGCTACTCCACCACCCTCGGCACGCTGCGCCAGGTGCGGGCCGACTTCCGGGCCCGGCAGGAACGCCGCGAACGGGGGCTCCCCGAAGACCTCGACGACACGGAGGGCTCCACGCTCGTGCTCGCCCACTGGACCTACGCCGGACAGGGCCACACCCCCGGTGAGTCCTGGCTCGCCGCCTCCATCGCCCGCGAGATCCGTATCAACCGCGAAACCGCACGCCAAGCACTGAACGACCTGTCCACCTGGGAGGAAGCCGCATGACCGCCCCTGCCGAACTGTTGACCGTGCCGGAGGTCATGGCACGGCTCAAGCTCGGACGCACCAAGGTGTACGACCTGATCCGCACGCACCGTCTCGCCTCCATCAAGGTGGACGGCTGCCGACGCATCCCGGAGGGCGCGGTGCGTGACTTCATCACCGCCCAGCTCGGAAAGGCGGCCTGATGGCCAAGCGGCGGCCCAACGGCGGCGGAACGATCAGCAAGCGTAAGGACGGCCGGTATCAGGGCGCCGCGTACGTGACTGACACGGACGGCAACCGCGTGCGCAAGTACGTCTACGGCCGGACCTGGGACGAGGTGTCGGAGAAGCTGGCCCGGCTCCAGGACCAGGAGCGCAACGGCGTCCCGGTGCCTTCTCGCTCATGGACGGTCGGTGAGTGGCTGGCCTACTGGCTCGAGCACATCGTGGCTCCGGACCGGGAGCACAACACCTTCGCGAAGTACGAGTCCAAGGTGAGGCTGTACCTGATGCCGCACCTGGGCAAGAAGCCCTTGGTAAAGCTCACGCCGGCGCAGGTGCGGGCCTTCATGGCGACCCTGCGGCGGGAGGAGGTCGGGGCGGCCACCCGCTTCGAGGTGTTGCGGACACTGCGGAACGCCCTCAACCGCGCAGTCCGCGAGGAACTGCTCACGCGAAACGTCGCGCTGCTGGTGGACATGCCCAAGGTCAGCAAGGACCGCGGGAGTGCCTGGAGCGCACGGGAAGCGATCGCCTTCCTTCGCTCGGCACGCGCTCACCGCCTCTACGCGGCCTGCGTCCTGGTCCTCGTCCTCGGCCTGCGCCGGAGTGAGGTGCTGGGGCTTCGCTGGCAAGACATCGACTTCGCGGCTCGCCAGATCACCCCGGTCAAGCAGGTGCAGCGGGTGACGGGTGCGGGCCTGCTCCTGAAGGATTTGAAGACCGAGTCCTCGCAGGCCGTTCTTCCCCTGCCGGAGTTCTGCGCCCGTGCTCTGGAGGAGCGTCGGGAGCTCCAGGAGCTGGAGCGGAAAATCGCGGGCGACCACTGGGACCAGGAGCCGGGCCAGGATCTCGTCTTCTCCTCCGAGCATGGCGGGATGCTCGACCCGGTGGGCTTCTCGCGCACCTTCGACCGCCTGGTGAAGCGCGCCGGCGTCCGCCGCATCACCGTGCGGCTTGCTCGGCACACCTGCGGCACGTTGCTCGCCTTCCTCAAGGTGCATCCCAAGGTGGCACAGGCGGTCCTTCGACACAGCCAGATCAGCATGACGATGGACGTCTACACGCACGTCGTCGGGGAGGACGAACGGGAAGCGGTGGCCATGCTCGCGGAGCTGCTGGAAGATCCGCTGCTCGGCTGATGTCAGCCATGGATGTCAAAGACCCCCGGCCCAAGTGGACCGGGGGTCTTCGTGCTGGTGGGGCTAACAGGATTTGAACCTGTGGCCTCATCCTTATCAGGGATGCGCTCTAACCAACTGAGCTATAGCCCCGCCGCGCTCTGCGGTGTGTGTCCCGCGCGCTGACTCCTGAAGATTAGCGCACGACATGCGAACTCCCAAAATCGGTTCCCGCAGGCCCACCGCACGCCCACCGCGCCCCGCTGGGGGACGCGTTCTGGGGGACGCGTCACTCGTCCTCGGCCAGCGTGAGCTCCACGCCGCCCACGAATCCGGCCGAGAGGTTGTAGATGAAGGCGCCGAGCGTCGCCAGCGCGGTCATCAGCACCACGTCCACCACCGCGATCACGGCGGTGAACATCAGCACGTTCGGCAGCGACAGGAAGGCCTGCAGGTCGAAGCCGTTGGACTCGTTGGAGCCGGTGGCCTCGGCGATGGTGCCGCCCACCGCGGAGAAGACGCCCATCGCGTCCATGACCAGCCACAGCACGGCCGCGGCCACGATGGTGCAGATGCCCAGGGCGATGGACAGCAGGAAGCTGACCTTCATCACCGACCACGGGTCCGTCTTGGCGACCCGCAGCCGCGCCTTGCGGGTGCGCGGGACCGGCTTGGCTCCCGTCCGGGGCCGCCGGACCGCGCCGGCCGGCGGCGCGGCCTGCGTGCCCGCCTCGTAGGCCTGCGGCGGGTGGTACGGCCCGGAGGCGCCCTGCTGCCCCTGCCGCTCGCCGGGCAGCGGCGACGTCGGCAGCGGCGTCACCTCGGGACGTCCCTGCGCCTGGGCCTGGCCGGGCTGCTCGTAGGGCTGGGTGGGCTGGGTCACGGTTCCCCCCTGGGATCCATGGGTCGGGGTGTCTCCCGCCGCCTGGCGCGACGGGTCCTGCTGCTGCGCGAAGGAGCCACGGCCGCCCCCGTCCGTATCCCCACCGGTCGGTCCGGCGCCCGTGGCTCCGTTCACGCTCGTCTCACTCCTCGTGCCTACTCGGCCGAGGGCGTGTCACCCTCGTCCGGGCCGGTGGTCCCGGCCTCAGCGGTCGTTGCCTCGGACCCGGTCTCGTCGGGGCCCTCGGCGCCTGCGGCGGTCTCGGCGGCCTCGTCGAGGTCTCCGTCGACCTCCTCCGCCTCGCGTCCCGCCTCGGCGTTGCGCGCGATGCCGACCACCGCGTCACGCTTGCCCAGGTTGATCAGCTGGACGCCCATGGTGTCACGGCCGGTCTCCCTGACCTCGTTCACCCGGGTGCGGATCACGCCGCCGGCCTGGGTGATGGCGAGGATCTCGTCCGTCTCCTCCACCACCAGCGCGCCGACCAGCGATCCGCGGTCCTCGACGATCTTGGCAGCCTTGATGCCCAGACCGCCACGTCCCTGCACCCGGTACTCGTCCACGGCGGTCCGCTTGGCGTATCCGCCGTCCGTCGCGGTGAACACGAACGTACCCGGTCGCACGACATTCATCGAGAGCAGTTCGTCGCCCTCGCGGAAGCTCATGCCCTTCACGCCCGAGGTCGCGCGGCCCATCGGGCGCAGCGAGTCGTCCGTCGCGGTGAACCGCAGGGACTGGGCCTTCCTGCTGATGAGGAGCAGGTCGTCGTCGGGGGAGACCAGCTCGGCGCCGATCAGCTCGTCGTCGCTGCCGTCGGCCATCTGGCGGAGGTTGATCGCGATGACGCCGCCCGAGCGCGGGGAGTCGTAGTCCTTCAGCGGGGTCTTCTTCACCAGGCCGCTCTTGGTGGCCAGCACCAGGTACGGGGCGGCGTCGTAGTCGCGGATCGCGCGGATGCCCGCGATCTGCTCGTCCGGCTGGAAGGCCAGCAGGTTGGCGACGTGCTGGCCGCGCGCGTCCCGGCCGGCGTCCGGCAGCTCGTAGCCCTTGACCCGGTAGACCCGGCCCTTGGTGGTGAAGAAGAGCAGCCAGTGGTGGGTGGTGGAGACGAAGAAGTGGTCGACGATGTCGTCCTCCTTCAGCTTCGTGCCCCGCACGCCCTTTCCGCCGCGCTTCTGGGCGCGGTAGTCCACCGTCTTGGTGCGCTTGATGTAGCCGCCGCGGGTGACCGTGACGACGATGTCCTCCTCGGCGATCAGGTCTTCGATGGACATGTCGCCGTCGTAGGGCACCAGCTTGGTCTTGCGGTCGTCGCCGAACTTCTCGACCAGCGCCGTCAGCTCCTCGCTGACGATGCCGCGCTGGCGGACCGGCGAGGCGAGGATCTGGTGGTACTCGTCGATCTTCGCCTGGAGCTCGTCGTGCTCCTGGATGATCTTCTGGCGCTCCAGGGCGGCGAGCCGGCGGAGCTGCATCTCCAGGATCGCGTTGGCCTGGATCTCGTCGATCTCCAGCAGGCCCATCAGGCCCTCACGGGCCACCTCGACGGTGTCGCTGCGCCGGATCAGGGCGATGACCTCGTCGATGGCGTCCAGGGCCTTCAGCAGGCCGCGCAGGATGTGCGCGCGTTCCTCGGCCTTGCGCAGTCGGAAGCGGGTCCGGCGGACGATGACCTCGATCTGGTGCGCCACCCAGTGCCGGATGAACGCGTCCAGCGAGAGGGTGCGCGGCACGCCGTCGACCAGGGCCAGCATGTTGGCGCCGAAGTTGGTCTGCAGCTCGGTGTGCTTGTAGAGGTTGTTGAGGACGACCTTGGCGACGGCGTCCCGCTTGAGCACGATGACCAGGCGCTGGCCGGTCCGCGAGGAGGTCTCGTCGCGGACGTCGGCGATGCCGCCGATCCTGCCGTCCTTCACCAGGTCGGCGATCTTCTGCGCCAGGTTGTCCGGGTTGACCTGGTAGGGCAGCTCGGTGACCACCAGGCACTGGCGGTTCTGGATCTCCTCGACCTCGACCACGGCGCGCATGGTGATCGAGCCGCGGCCGGTGCGGTAGGCCTCCTCGATGCCCTTGCGGCCCACCACGAGGGCGCCGGTCGGGAAGTCGGGGCCCTTGATGCGCTCCATCAGCGCGTCCAGGAGGTCCTCGTGCGAGGCCTCCGGGTTCTCCAGGTACCACTGGGCGCCGGCCGCGACCTCGCGCAGGTTGTGCGGCGGGATGTTGGTCGCCATGCCGACCGCGATGCCGGCGGAGCCGTTGATCAGCAGGTTCGGGAAGCGGGACGGCAGGACGGTCGGCTCCTGGGAGCGGCCGTCGTAGTTGTCCGTGAAGTCGACGGTCTCCTCGTCGATGTCGCGGACCATCTCCATCGACAGCGGCGCCATCTTGCACTCGGTGTACCGCATGGCCGCGGCCGGGTCGTTGCCCGGGGAACCGAAGTTGCCGTTGGAGTCCACCAGCGGCATCCGCATCGACCACGGCTGGGCCAGGCGGACCAGGGCGTCGTAGATGGAGGAGTCGCCGTGCGGGTGGTAGTTGCCCATCACGTCGCCGACGACGCGGGCGCACTTGTAGAAGCCCTTCTCGGGCCGGTAGCCGCCGTCGTACATGGCGTACAGGACGCGGCGGTGGACGGGCTTGAGGCCGTCCCGGACGTCGGGCAGCGCACGCGAGACGATGACGGACATCGCGTAGTCGAGGTACGAGCGCTGCATCTCCGTCTCGAGCCCGACCGGCTCGATCCGCATCGCGATGTCGCCCTCGGCGAGCACGGGCGCGACCGGGCTCGCCGGGGCGTTCTCGGGGTCGGGAGTGACGGGAGTGTTCTCGTCGGCCATTGCTGGTGAAGATCCTTCCTGGTGCGGTCAGCGTTCGCTTCGCGGCTCAGCCGTGCGGCGGCCGCGGCAGTGACCGACTCAGATGTCGAGGAACCGGACGTCCTTGGCGTTGCGCTGGATGAAGGCGCGGCGGGCCTCGACGTCCTCGCCCATCAGGACCGAGAACAGGTCGTCGGCCTGGGCGGCGTCGTCGAGGGTCACCTGACCGAGGACCCGGTGCTCCTGGTCCATGGTGGTGATCCGCAGCTCCTCGGCGTTCATCTCGCCGAGGCCCTTGAAGCGCTGGACGGAGTCGTCCTTGATCCGCTTGCCGTTCTCCCGGCCGAGCTGGATCAGGGCGTCGCGCTCACGGTCCGAGTAGGCGTACTCGAAGTCGTCCCGGCCCCACTTGATCTTGTAGAGCGGCGGGCGGGAGAGGAACACGTGCCCGGCCTCGACCAGCGGCCGCATGAAGCGGAACAGGAAGGTAAGCAGCAGGGTGTTGATGTGCTGGCCGTCGACGTCGGCGTCCGCCATCAGAATGATCTTGTGGTAGCGGAGCTTGGAGATGTCGAAGTCCTCGTGCACGCCGGTGCCGAAGGCGGAGATCAGCGCCTGGATCTCCTGGTTCTGCAGGATCTTGTCGATCCGCGCCTTCTCGACGTTGAGGATCTTGCCGCGGATCGGGAGGATCGCCTGGTACTGCGGGTTCCGGCCGGACTTGGCGGAGCCGCCGGCGGAGTCGCCCTCGACGATGAAGATCTCGCACTTCGCGGGGTCGTTGGACTGGCAGTCGGCCAGCTTGCCCGGCAGCGAGGCGGACTCCAGCAGGCCCTTGCGCCGCGTCAGGTCGCGCGCCTTGCGGGCGGCGACGCGGGCCGTGGCGGCCTGGATGCCCTTGCGGATGATGTCCGCGGCCTCGTTGGGGTTGCGGTCCAGCCAGTCGGTGAGGTGCTCGTGCACCACGCGCTGGACGAAGGTCTTGACCTCGGTGTTGCCCAGCTTGGTCTTGGTCTGGCCCTCGAACTGCGGCTCGCCCAGCTTGACCGAGATGATCGCGGTCAGACCCTCGCGGATGTCGTCGCCCGTGAGGTTGTCGTCCTTCTCGCGGAGCAGCTTCTTGTCGCGCGCGTACTTGTTGATCAGCGTGGTCAGCGCGGCGCGGAAGCCCTCCTCGTGGGTACCGCCCTCGTGGGTGTGGATGACGTTGGCGAAGGAGTAGACGCCCTCGCTGTACCCGCCGTTCCACTGCATCGCGACCTCGAGGGAGAGCTGGCGCTCCTTGTCCTCCGCCTCGATGTCGATGACGGTCGGGTGGACCATCTCGCCCTTGCGGGAGTTGAGGTACTTCACGAAGTCGACGATGCCGCCGTCGTACTTGTACGTGACCCTCTTGACCTCGGGCTTGTCGTCCGCGCCCGCCTCGTCGGCGCCGGCCGTGGCCTTCGCCGTCTCCCGCTCGTCGGTCAGGCTGATGGAGATGCCCTTGTTGAGGAACGCCATCTCCTGGAACCGGCGGGAGAGGGTCTCGAAGGAGTACTCCGTGGTCTCGAAGATCTCCGGGTCCGCCCAGAAGGTGACCGAGGTGCCCGTCTCCTCGGTGGCCTCGCCCTTGGCCAGCGGGGCCGTCGGCACGCCCGCCTTGTAGTCCTGCGTCCACACGTGCCCGTCGGTCTTGACCTCGACGGACACCCGGGTGGACAGGGCGTTCACCACGGAGACGCCGACGCCGTGCAGACCGCCGGAGACGGCGTAGCCGCCGCCTCCGAACTTGCCGCCCGCGTGCAGGACGGTGAGCACGACCTCGACGGCCGGCTTCCCCTGGCCCGGCACGATGCCGACGGGGATGCCGCGGCCGTTGTCGACCACGCGCACGCCGCCGTCGGCGAGGATCGTGACGTCGATCGTGTCCGCGTGGCCGGCCAGCGCCTCGTCGACGGAGTTGTCCACGACCTCCTGCACCATGTGGTGCAGACCACGCTCACCGGTCGAGCCGATGTACATGCCGGGTCGCTTGCGGACGGCGTCCAGACCCTCGAGCACGGAAATGGCGCTCGCGTCGTACGAGGACGGGTTCACCTCGGCGGCGGCGACGTCGTTGGACGGAATGTTCTCGTTGGGGTTGCCGGAATCGGCCACGAAGCGCCCTTTCTGGCACAGCACAAGCCGTACTCGCGGCCGATGACCCGACCGGAGCGGCTGCGGCATGTTGCGGTTTTCAAGCCTGGATCAGCGTTGCTCGGTGTGTGTCCCACAAGTGGGGCGGGATTGTGCTCCAGTCTACCGGTAGCGCCGACAGTGATGGGCCGTTGCGGGCACCTCAGTTCGCATGTGCCGCCCTGAACCGGACCGCACCGACTCCCCATATACGGGACGGGGCTCCAAGAGCCTCACAGCGGCACTCAGCGCCTCGCCCTGTCAACCCTCGGCCCTCACGGAGTCACTCCCGCCCCCACCACTACTCGAACACCCGCCCTAGCCCTGCTTTCCACCGCCGACGCGCCCAATCGCACGGGGAGGGGAGGGGGCGGGGGCGGGGCGGGGGCGGGGCGGGGGCGGGGCGGGGAGGAGACGGGGAGGGGGCGGGAAGGGGCGGGGAAGGGCCGAGGAAGGGCAACGGGGCGGGGCCGAGGGAGGACCGGGGAAGGGCAACGGGGCTGTCCGCCGTGGGCAGAACCCAGGTCGGAGCCCGGGCCGCGTCCGGGCGGAAGCCCTTGCGGAGACCGGGGCCGGGGGTGGGCCGCGGCTGGACAGATCCGGGGGGCGGCGCCGGAGCCGAAGCCACGCGGAAGCCGGGGCCACGGCTGGGCAGGCCCCAGGACGCGGCCGGGCGGAGACGGGCAGGGCCCGGTCGGATGCAAGGCAGATCCGGGGGCCCCGCCGGAGCCGAAGCCACGCGGAAGCCGGGGCCACGGCTGGGTAGGCCCCGGGCCGCGGTCGGGCGGAGACGGCAGAGCACGGTCAGATCCGGGAAGACCCCGGACCGCCGGTGGCAAAGCCTTGGCAAACCCGGACCGCAGCTGGGCAGGTCCCGGGCCGCGCCCCGGCCAGGACGGGCAGTACCCGGGCTGCGCTCAAGCCGGGACCAGCGGAACCGGTCAGAACCCGGGAGGACCCGGGTGCCGCCGGTGCCGGGATCTGGTGGAACCCGGACCGCGCCTGGGCGGGTTCCGGGCCGAGGTGGCGCCGTGTCGGGGCAGCCGTGGAGGCGTGCCGCCTGTGGAGGGGCCGGGGGTTACCAGTCGTGGGAGCCGCGGCCGCCGGGCGCCCGCAGCGGGCCGTACCGCGGACGCGCCGCCCCCGCAGGCCCGAGCACGTTGATCAGCCGCACCGTCCCGTGCCCGAGGTCCGCGTTGATCCGCGCCAGGATCTGCGGTGCGAGCAGCCGCAGGTTCGCCGCCCACGCCGAGGAGTCGCACCGCACGACCAGCACCCGCTCGTCCTCGTCGTACCGCTCCGGCGAACAGTGGTTGGCCACGTCGTCGCCGACGATCTGCGGCCACCGCCCCATGACCCCGCCGACCGCCGCCGGCCGCTCCCAGCCCCGCTCGGTGACCAGCCGGTTGATCGCCGCCCCGAGCGCCATCGGGTCACGTCCGTCCCCGCGCGACCCGGACCGCGCGCCGCGCCGCCCCGCTCCCGCGCCCTTGGTCTGCCGGGTGGCCTCGCCCCGCGCCCGTGCCTGCTCCCGGGCGGCCCGCAGCGCCACCCGCGCCAGGTCGACCCCGGACGGCTGCGCCGCGCCGGCGGAACCCTCGGCCCCCGCACCCGCCGCCGTCACGCCCGCTCCACCATCCCCTCGGCGACGCGGAACCGCGCGCCGGTCAGCGCCGACGGCACGTCCTCGTCCACCGCCGCCGTCACCATCACCTGCTCCGCGGGCGCCACCAGCTCCGCCAGCCGGTCCCGGCGCCGCGCGTCGAGCTCGGCGAAGACGTCGTCGAGGATCAGCACCGGCTCGTTGCCCTCCGCCCGCAGCAGCTCGTAGGAGGCCAGCCGCAGCGCCAGCGCGTACGACCAGGACTCCCCGTGCGACGCGTACCCCTTGGCGGGCAGCCGGCCCAGCCGCAGCACCAGGTCGTCCCGGTGCGGCCCGGCCAGCGTCACGCCGCGTTCGATCTCCTGCTTGCGCACCCCGGCCAGCGCCTCCAGCAGCTGCTGGTACAGCTCCTCGCGGGTGTGCCCCTCACCGGGCGCGGAGGCCTTGTACTCCAGGGCGACCGGCCCGCCGCCCGGCGCGAGCTGTTCGTACGCCTTGTCGGCGAGCGGCTGCAGCACCGCGACCAGGTCCAGCCGCTGCGCCAGCAGTTCGGCGCCCACCTGGGCCAGGTGCTGGTCCCAGATGTCCAGCGTCGACATGTCCATGTTCCGCCCGCCGTGGCGGCGGGCGAGCGCCGCGGACTTCAGCAGGGTGTTGCGCTGCTTGAGCACCCGCTCGTAGTCGGAGCGGACGCCGGCCATCCGCGGGGACCGCGCGGTGACCAGCTCGTCCAGGAACCTCCGGCGTTCTCCGGGGTCGCCCTTGACCAGCGCCAGGTCCTCCGGCGCGAACAGCACCGTGCGCAGGATCCCCAGCACGTCACGCGGCCTGACCTGGGACGACCGGTTGATCCGCGCCCGGTTGGCGCGGCCGGGGTTCAGTTCCAGCTCGATGAGCTGCTGCCGCTCGCCCTGGCGCACCTGGGCCCGCACGATCGCCCGCTCGGCGCCCATCCGCACCAGCGGGGCGTCGGAGGAGACGCGGTGGCTGCCCAGCGTGGCCAGGTAGCCAACCGCCTCGACCAGGTTCGTCTTGCCCTGCCCGTTGGGACCCACGAACGCCGTGACGCCCGGGCCGAGAGGGACCTCGGCCCGGGCGTACGAGCGGAAGTCGGCCAGCGAGAGATGCGTGACATGCATGGACGGGCGCCGACCTCCCCGGCGTGGACTGCTAGGCGGTGCCGGGGCCCTGTGGACAGAGCGCACAGGGCCCCGCGGTGCTGCGGACTACTTCTGCGTGACCGCGTGTCCGCCGAACTGGTTGCGGAGCGCGGCGATCATCTTCATCTGGGGCGAGTCCTCCTGGCGGGAGGCGAACCGGGCGAAGAGCGAGGCGGT
>NZ_JBEYUK010000053.1:0-13032 GCF_040643475.1 Streptomyces sp. NPDC047130
GGTCACCACCGACCACGACCGCCCGGTGCTCCAGCGCCGCACGCCCCGTCGCCAGCGAGAACGCCACGTCCGACGGCTCCGCCTCCCCGGCCACCGGCAGCAGCCGCTCCGCCTGCCGCCGCAACGCCGCGGCCGAACGGCCCGAGACGAGGAAGGGCCGCGCCCCGGGCGGGCCGGTGGGCCCGCCCGGTTCGTCCTCGGGGGCGGCCTCCAGCACCACGTGGGCGTTGGTGCCGCTCACCCCGAAGGAGGAGACGCCGGCCCGGCGCGGGCGGCCCGTTCCGGGCCAGGGGCGCGCCTCGGTGAGGAGTTCCACCGCGCCCGCCGACCAGTCCACGTGCGGGGTGGGCTCGTCCACGTGCAGCGTTCCGGGGAGCACTCCCCGGCGGATCGCCTCCACCATTTTGATCACGCCGCCGACGCCGGCGGCGGCCTGGGTGTGCCCGATGTTGGACTTCAGCGAGCCGAGGTAGAGGGGTTCGTCACGGTCCTGCCCGTAGGTGGCCAGGAGCGCCTGCGCCTCGATGGGGTCGCCCAGCTTGGTGCCGGTGCCGTGCGCCTCCACGGCGTCCACCTCGGACGGGCCCAGGCCGGCGGCGGCCAGCGCGGCGCGGATCACCCGCTGCTGCGCGGGGCCGTTCGGCGCCGTGAAGCCGCTGGACGCGCCGTCCTGGTTGACGGCGGAGCCGCGCACCACGGCGAGCACCCGGTGCCCGTTGCGGCGCGCGTCCGACAGGCGTTCCACCAGCAGCACGCCCACGCCCTCGCCCCAGCCCGTGCCGTCGGCCGCGGCGGCGAACGACTTGCACCGGCCGTCGGGGGCGCTGCCCTCCTCGAAGCCGAAGCCGGAGAACATGGTGGGCGCGGACATCACCGTCACCCCGCCGGCGAGGGCGAGGTCGCACTCGCCGGCGCGCAGTGCCTGGGCCGCCAGGTGCAGGGCGACCAGCGAGGTGGAGCAGGCCGTGTCCACGGTGACCGCCGGGCCCTGGAGCCCGAAGGTGTAGGAGACCCGGCCGGAGAGGACGCTGGCGGCGTTGGCCGTGCCCAGGTAGCCGTGGAGCGCCGCGGGATCGATGACCGACGGGTAGTCGTGGTACATGGCGCCGGTGAAGACGCCGGTCCGTCCGCCGCGCAGCGAGCGGACGTCGATGCCGGCGCGTTCGACCGCCTCCCAGGACACCTCCAGGAGCAGTCGCTGCTGCGGGTCGGTGGCGGCGGCCTCACGGGGACTGATGCCGAACAGCGCCGCGTCGAACTCGCCCGCGTCGTAGAGGAATCCGCCGCGTGGTGCCGCGGACGGCGCGGGGGCGCCCCAGCCCCGGTCCGTGGGCAGCGGGCCCAGGGCGTCGGTGCCGGAAGCCACCAGTTCCCACAGGTCCTCCGGGGAGCGCACGCCGCCGGGGTACCGGCAGGCCATGCCGATCACCGCGACCGGCTCCGTCGCGCGCTCCTCCAGGTCGCGCACGCGGCGGTTGGCGTCGCGCAGTTCCGCCGTGGCGCGCTTCAGGTAGGCCAGCAGTTTCTCCTGCTGGTCCGGGTTCGTGTCGGCCATGATCTGCTGCCCGCGTCCTCTCATGACGTTTCGAACTCGTTGTCCAGCAGGGCGAAGACCTCGTCCGCCGAGGCGGCGTCCAGGTCCTTCTCCGGTTCGTCCCGGCCGTCCTGCCCGGCGGCCCACCGGCCGGCCAGGGCGCGCAGCCGGGCGGTCACCCGGGCCCGGTCCTCCTCGTCGGCCTCGATCCGGTCCAGGCCGGCCTCCAGGCGGGCGAGTTCGGCCAGCAGGCCGTCCACCGCCCGCCCGGGTTCGGGGGCCAGTTGGGTGCGGAGGTGGCGGGCGACGTCGGCGGCCGTGGGGTGGTCGAAGACCAGCGTGGCGGGCAGCCGCAGCCCGGTGGCGGCGGAGAGCCGGTTGCGCAGCTCGACGCCGGTGAGGGAGTCGAGGCCCATGTCCAGGAAGCCCCGGTCGGCGTCGACGGCGGCGGGCGACGCGAAGCCGAGGGCGGCGGCCAGCTGGCCGCGCACCAGGTCGAGCAGGACGCGCCGCTGTTCGGCCTCCGGAGCTCCGGTGAGCCGGGCCCGCAGCGCGGCCGGGTCGCCGCCGCCCGTGGAACCGGCCCGTTGCTCGTCGCGGGGCGCCAGTACGCGCAGCAGCGGGTGCACCGGACCGCGGCCGCGGAGGGCGGCGGGCTGGAACGCCGCCGGGACCACCAGGGCCCGGCCTGCCGCGCAGCCCGCCGAGAAGGCGGCCATGCCGTCCTCGGTGGAGAGGGCGCCCATCCCGGACCGTGCGACGCGCTGCACGTCGGCCTCGGTGAGGGTCCCGGTCAGGCCGGTGCGCTCGGCCCACGGGCCCCAGGCCAGCGAGACGGCGGGCAGCCCGAGCCGGCGGCGGTACGCGGCGAAGGCGTCGAGGAAGACGTTGGCGGCCGCGTAGTTGGCCTGTCCCGCGCCGCCCAGCACACCGGCGGCGGAGGAGAAGAGCGCGAACGCCGTGAGGTCGTGGTCGAGGGTGAGTTCGTGGAGGTTGACGGCGCCCCGCACCTTGGGCGCGAGGACCCGGGCGACGCTCTCGTCGGTCATGCCGGTGAGCACGCCGTCGTCCAGGACGGCGGCGGTGTGGACGACCGCGGTGAGCGGGTGCGCGTCGGGGATCGCCGTGAGGGTGCGGGCCAGGGCCGCGCGGTCGGCGATGTCGCAGGCGGCCACGGTGGCCTCGGCGCCCAGCTCGGCGAGTTCGGCGACCAGTTCGCCGGCGCCGGGCGCGTCCGGCCCGCTGCGGCTGAGGAGCAGCAGGTGGCGCACGCCGTGGTGCCGGGCCAGGTGCAGGGCGAGGGCGCGGCCGAGGGTGCCGGTGGCGCCGGTGACGAGCACGGTGCCGTCGGGGGTGTCCAGGCCGGTGGGCGCCGTCGCCTCGGGGACGGGCATCCGGGTCAGCCGGGGTGCGAGGACCCGGCCGTCCCGTACGGCGACGTCGGTCTCACCCGCGTCGAGCGCGGCGGTGACCGCGGCGTGCAGGGCGGCGGGGCCGGCGCCGGTGTCCGGGCCGGCGGACGGGTCCAGGTCGACGAGCAGGAACCGGCCGGGGTGTTCGGCCTGGGCGGAGCGGATCAGTCCCCGGACGGGGGCGGCGACCAGGTCCGTGAGGTCGTCGTCGCCGGTGGCGACGGCGCCGCGGGTGACGACGACCAGCGGGCGCTCGGCGTCGCCGCCGTCGCCCTCGTCGCCCAGCCGTTCGCGGACCAGGGCGAGGGCCTGGGTGACGGCCTCCTCGACGGCGGCGGCCGGGTCGGCGCCGGGATCGTGATTGGCGCCGGTGACCGGGTCGGTGAAGGAGGCGACGTCGTAGGCGTCGTCGCCGATCGCGGAGGCCGGGGGCGGCACCTCGGTCGCCCATTCCACCTGGAACAGGGTGGTGGCCAGGGCGCGCCGGGCGGCGGACAGTTCGGCGCCGACGGGGCGGGCCACCAGGGCGCCCACGCCGCCGGCGGGGGCGCCGAGGTCGTCGTGGAGTGCGAGGCCGACGCCGTCGGCGGACTCGGTGAGCCGCACCCTGAGGGTGCGGGAGGCGGTGGCGGGCAGGGTCACCTCGCGCCACATGAAGGGGAGTTCGGCGGGCCGTTCGGTGCCGCCCTCCGCGCGCAGGCCGCGCAGCAGGCCGATGCCGTGCAGGGCGGCGTCGAGCAGGGCGGGGTGGAGGGCGAAGCCGTCGGCGGGCTGTCCCTCGGGGAGCCGCACCTCGGCGAGGAGTTCCCCGTCGCGGTGCCAGGCGGCGGTCATGCCGCGGAAGGCGGGACCGTAGCTGTAGCCCACGTCGGCGATCGCCTCGTAGAAGCCGTCGAGGGCGAGGGGTTCGGCGCCCGGCGGCGGCCAGGCGGACAGGTCCCCGGCGGGCGGTTCGGCGGTGGGCGCGGCGGGGGCCAGGGTGCCGGTGGCGTGCCGGACCCAGGGGGCATCGGGGAGGTCGGCGTCGCGGGCGTGGACGGAGACCTCGCGGCGGCCGCCCTCGCCGGGGGCGCCGACCGTGAGCTGCACCGCGACGGAGTCGTGCTCGCCGAGCACCAGCGGTGCTCCCAGGGCCAGTTCCTCCAGCACCGGGCAGCCGGCCTGCGCGCCGCCGTGGAGGGCCATCTCCACGAAGGCGGTGCCGGGCAGCAGCACGGTGCCGAGCACGGCGTGGTCGGCGAGCCAGGGGTGGGTGCGCAGCGAGAGCCGGCCGGTGAACACGGTGCTCTCGCCGTCGGCGAGGGTGAGCGCGGCGGTCAGCAGCGGGTGTCCCGTGCCGGCCAGGCCTGCCGCGCCGAGGTCGCCGGCGCCCGCGGGCCCGGACTCCAGCCAGTAGCGCTCGCGCTGGAACGGGTAGGGCGGCAGGGCGACGGTCCGGACGGGCAGGCCGGCGAGCGGGGCGGTGAGGTCGGCCGTGCCGCCGTGGACGTGGAGTTCGGCGACGGACAGCAGGAAGCGTTCCAGGCCTCCTTCGTCGCGGCGCAGGGTGCCGAGCACGGTCACCTCGCCCGGGTCGAGGCCGGGGATGTCGTCGAGGATCTCGCCGAGCGCGGGGGCGAGGACGGGGTGCGGGCCGATCTCCACCAGGAAGCGGGCGCCCTGCTCCACGAGGCCCCGCACGCCCCGGTCGAGGTCGACGGGTGTGGCGAGGTTGCGCTGCCAGTAGGTGGCGTCGAGCAGGGTGCCGTCCGTCCGTTCGCCGGTGACCGTGGAGTGGAAGGGCACGGTGCCGCTGCGGGGTTCGAGGTCGGCGACGAGGCGTGCCAGTTCCTCGGCCATCGGCTCCACCTGGGCGCAGTGGGAGCTGAAATCGACGCGGACCCGGCGGGTGCGGACGCCGTCCTTCTCGCAGGCTTCGAGGAAGTCGTCGAGTGCCTGGCGTTCGCCGGCGACGACGGAGGAGGCGGGGCCGTTGATCCCGGCGAGGGAGAGCCGCGCGCCCCACGGTTCGAGCAGTTCGCGGGTCCGGTCGGGGGTCAGGGCGACGGAGGCCATGCCGCCGAGGCCCGCCACCGGGAGGAGGACGGTGCCGCGCAGGGCGATGATCCGGGCTGCCTCGGCGCGGGTGAGGGCGCCGGAGACGTAGGCGGCGGCGATCTCGCCCTGCGAGTGGCCGAGGACCATGTCGGGTTCGACGCCGTGCGCCCGCCAGAGGGCGACCAGTGCCGCCGTGACGGCGAACAGCACGGCGGGGGCGACGTCGACCCGGTCCAGCGGCGGGGCGTCGTCGGTGCCGCGCAGCACGTCGATCGGCGACCAGTCGACGTGGCGGGCGATCTCCTCGGCGCACGCGTACAGCTCGGCGGCGAAGACCTCGGAGGTGTCCATCAGTTCGGCGGCCATGTCCGCCCACTGTCCGCCCTGGCCGGGGAAGACGAAGGCGACCTTGCCGGGCCGTGCGGCGCCGCGGACCAGGTGCGGCGCGGCCTCGCCGCGGGCCAGGGCGGCCAGCGCGGCGCGGCGGCCGGTGTCGTCGGCGGCGACCACGGCGGCGCGGTGCTCGAGCAGGGCGCGGCTGGTGGCCAGCGAGTGCGCGAGGTCGGCGGGGTGGACGGCCGGTCCGGTGTCGAGGTGGTCCAGGAGCCGGCGGGCCTGGGCGCGGAGCGCCTCGGCGCTGCGGGCGGACAGGATCCAGGGCGCCACGGCGCCGTCGAGCTCGGGACGGCCGCCGGACACCGGCACGGACACGGGGGCGGGGGCGGACGCGGGGGCGGTGGCCGGGGCGGCCTGGTCGCCGCCGGGTCCGGTGGCGCGCTGCGGGTCCTGGGCGGGCGCGGGCTCGGGCACGTACTGCTCGAGGACCAGGTGGGCGTTGGTGCCGCTGCCGCCGAAGGAGGACACGGCCGCCCTGCGGGGCCGTCCGCCGGTCTCGGGCCAGGGGGTGGTCCGCGTCAGCAGTTCGACCGCTCCCTTGGACCAGTCGACGTGGGGGGTCGGCTCGTCGATGTGCAGCGTCCTGGGCAGGATGCCCTCGCGCAGCGACATGACGGTCTTGATGACGCCTCCGACGCCGGCCGCCGACTGGGTGTGGCCGATGTTGGACTTCACCGAGCCGAGCCACAGCGGCCGGTCCGCGGGACGGTCCTGGCCGTACGTGGCCAGGATGGACCGGGCCTCGATGGGGTCGCCGAGGGTGGTGCCGGTGCCGTGCGCCTCCACGGTGTCGACGTCGGCGGTGTCCAGGCCGGAGTTGGCGAGGGCCTGGCGGATGACCTTCTGCTGGGCGCGGCCGCTGGGGGCGGTCAGGCCGTTGGAGGCGCCGTCCTGGTTGACGGCGGTGCCGCGGATCAGGGCGAGGACGGGGTGTCCCTTGCGGAGGGCGTCCGAGAGGCGTTCCACCAGGATCACGCCGACGCCTTCGCCCCAGCCGGTGCCGTCGGCCGCGGCGGCGAACGGCTTGCACCGTCCGTCGGGCGCGAGGCCGCGCTGGCGGCTGAACTCGGTGAAGGAGGCGGGGGTGGCGAGGACGGCGGCGCCGCCCGCGACGGCCATGTCGCACTCGTTCTGCCGCAGGGCCTGGCAGGCGAGGTGGATGGCCACGGCGGAGGACGAGCAGGCGGTGTCGACGGTGGCGGCGGGGCCCTCGAGTCCGAAGGTGTAGGAGATGCGGCCGGAGGCGGCGGCGGTGCCGGTGCCGGCGAGGAAGAAGCCCTCGGCCTCGCTGCCCGCGGCCTGCGCCCCGATGCCGTAGCCGACGAACGACGTGCCGACGAAGACGCCGGTGGCGCTGCCCCGCAGGGACGACGGGTCGATCTCGGCGCGTTCCATCGCCTCCCAGGTCGCCTCCAGCAGCAGCCGCTGCTGCGGGTCGGTGGCCAGGGCCTCGCGGGGGCTGATGCCGAAGAGGGCGGCGTCGAAGTGGGAGGCGTCCGCGAGGAAGGCGCCCTCCTTGACGTAGGAGCTGCCGGGGTGCTCGGGGTCGGGGTGGTAGAGGTTGTCCAGGTCCCAGCCGCGGTCCTCCGGGAAGGGCCCGACGGCGTCGACGCCGTCGAGGACCAGTCGCCACAGCTCCTCGGGCGAGTCGACGCCTCCGGCGTAGCGGCAGCTCATGCCGATCACGGCCAGCGGCTCGTCGTCGGTGGTGCCGGTGGCGCGGGCGGCGGTGTCCTCGGCGGCCTGCTCGCCGAGGACCTCGGCGAGCAGGTGGTCGGCCAGGTCGGTGGGGGTGGGGTGGTCGAACACCAGGGTGGGCGGCAGCTTGCGGCCCGTGGCGCTCTGCAGGCGGTTGCGCATGTCGACGGCCATCAGCGAGTCGAAGCCGAGGTCGCGGAAGGCGCGGCCGGCGTCGATCCTGCCGGCGTCGGCGTAGCCGAGGGCGGCGGCGGCGTGCCCGGTGACGAGGTCCAGCAGGTGCTGGTTGCGCTGCGGTCCGTTCAGCGCCAGGAGCGCGTCGCGCAGCGCGTCGGTCTCGCCGGGCGCGTCGGCGGCGGTGGCGGGTGCCGCGAGCGCCGCCTCGGCCTCGGGGATGTCCATGATCAGCGGTCGGGGGCGGGCCGCCGTGTAGCCGGGGGTGAAGCGGGACCAGTCGATGTCGGCGACGGTCAGGCAGGTCTCGTCGGCGTCGAGGGCCTGGTCGAGCGCGGTGAGGGCGAGGTGCGGCTCCATCGCGTGCAGACCGCGCCGTCCGAGTTCGGCGGCGGCGCGGCCGTCGTCGGCCATGCCGCCCTCGGCCCAACCGCCCCAGGCGACGGCGGTGGCGGACAGTCCGCGGGTCCGCCGGTCCTGGGCCAGCGCGTCGAGCACGGCGTTGGCCGCCGCGTAGGCGGCCTGGCCGGCGCCGCCCCAGACACCGGCGCCGGAGGAGAAGAGCACGAACGTGCCGACGTCGCCGGCGAGTTCGTCCAGGAGTCGGGCGCCCTCGGTCTTGGCGGCGGCCACGGCCGCGAACTCGGCCTCGTCGCAGTCGGCGAACGCGGTCGACTGCGGCACGCCGGCGGCGTGGATCACGGTGTCGGCGGGGTGTTGGGCGAGCAGTGCGGCGACCTGGTCCCGGTCGGTGACGTCGCAGGCGGCGACGACGGTCTCGACGCCGCGGGCGGTGAGTTCGGCGGCGAGTTCACGGGCGCCGGGGGCGTCGGGACCGCGGCGGCCGGTGAGGACCAGCTTGCGTGCTCCCCGGTCGGCCATGTGGTGGGCGAGGTGGCGTCCGACGCCGCCGGTGCCGCCGGTGATCAGCACGGTGGAACCCGGCTGCCAGGACCGTACCGGTGCGCTGTGCGGGGCGCGGACCATGCGGCGTGCGAAGACGCCGGCGGGGCGGAGCGCGAGCTGGTCCTCGGCGGCCGGGGCGTCGGAGGGGCCGCCGGGTTCGCCGGAGCGGGCGAGCAGCCGCAGGAGCCGGTTGAGGACCCGGTCGTCCGGGTGCTCGGGGAGGTCGACGACGCCGCCCCAGCAGTCGGGCCGCTCCAGTCCGGCGACCAGGCCCAGTCCCCAGGTGGCGGCCTGCGCGGGGTCCCGGACCGGGTCCACGCGGCCGACGGAGACGGCGCCGCTGGTGATCAGGTGGACCGGCACCGGGGTGGGGCGGGCCGCCACGGCGCGCAGCAGGGCGAGGTTGTGGGCGGCTCCGGCGCTGATGCCGGTGTGGTCGGGGTGCGGGGCGGAGTCGAGGGCGAGCAGCGAGACCACCGCGGCCGGCTGCTGTTCCTCGGTCGGTCCGGCCGGCGGGGTCACCAGGGCCTCGCCGCCTGCCTGTTCGACGAGGGCGGCGAGCCGGTCGGCGAGTTCCCGCTGCGCCGGGCCGGCGACGATCGCCCAGGTGCCGGTGAGCGCGGGCCGGGCGGGGCCGGTGAGGGGCAGCGGCTTCCACTCCACGCGGTAGCGCCAGCCGTCGACGGTGGACCGCTCGTGGGAGCGCCGCCGCCAGGCCGCGAGCGCGGGGAGGGCGGGGGCGAGGGCGTCGGTGCCCAGGGACTCGGCGAGCGCCTCGGTGTCGCCGTCCTCCACGGCGGCCCAGAAGCGGCCTTCCTCGGCCGTGCCGCCCGCGGCGGCGCCGGTCGGCTCGTCGGCCGCCGGCTCCCACCAGTAGCGGTCCCGCTGGAAGGGGTAGGTGGGCAGGTCGACGGTGGTGCCGCGGGAGTTCCAGACGGGTTCGACGCCGCGGGTGAAGGCCTCGGCGAGCGAGACGGAGAACCGCTCGAGGCCGCCCTCCTCGCGGCGCAGCGAGCCCAGCAGCACGGGGTCGGGGGCGCCCGCGTCCTCGGCGGTCTCCTGGACGGACGCGCCGAGCGCCGGGTGCGGGCTGCACTCGACGAAGACGCCGAACTCGTCGGCGAGCAGGGCGCGGGTGGCCGGGGCGAACTGCACGGTCTGCCGCATGTTGCGGTACCAGTAGTCGGCGTCGAGCGTGGTGGTGTCGAGGAGGCCGCCGGTGACCGTGGAGTAGAAGGGGATGCGGGAGGCGCGGGGCCGGACCGGCGCGAGGACCTCGAGGGCCTCGTCGCGCAGCGGTTCGACGACGACCGAGTGCGCCGCGCCCCTGATGCGGAGCTTGCGGCAGCGCACGCCCTCCGCCTCCAACGTGGCGAGGAACTCGTCGAGCGGCGCCTCGTCACCGGCGACGGAGACCGACGACACCCCGTTGACGGCGGCGATGCTGAGCGCGCCGGCCCAGCGTTCCAGCCGTTCCTGTGCCTGGTCGGCGGGCAGCGACACGGAGGCGATGGCGCCCTGGCCGACCACCCGGGAGAGCAGGCGGCTGCGGTGGGCGACGATCCGGGCGGCGTCCTCGAGGGTGAGGGCACCGGCCAGGTGGGCGGCGGCGATCTCGCCCTGCGAGTGGCCGACCACGGCCTCCGGCTCGACGCCGTGTTCGCGCCAGAGGCCGGCGAGCGCGGTCATCATCGCGAACAGCACGGGCTGGACGACCTCGACGCGGGAGAGGTCGGCGGCGCCGGGCCGGCCGAGCAGCGTGTCCTCGACCGACCAGTCGAGGTGCTCCTCCAGTGCCTGGGCGCAGGTGCGCAGGGTGTCCCGGAAGGAGGCGGAGTCCTCCATCAGCCGGTCGGCCATGCCGGGCCACTGCGAGCCCTGGCCGGGCAGGACGAACACCACCCGGCCGGTGCGGCCCGCCGTTCCGGTCACCAGTCCCGGCGCGGGCGAGCCGTCGGCGAGGGCGGTCAGCCGCTCGCGCGGGCCGGGGCCGAGGAGGACGGCGCGGTGCTCGAAGCGGGAGCGGGTGGCGGCCAGGGAGTGGGCCACGTCGCGGTCGGCGAGCGCGGGGTGGGCGTCGAGGTGGTCGGCGAGCCGCCGCGCCTGGGCGCGCAGGGCGTCGGGGGTGCGGGCGGAGAGCAGCCAGGGCAGTGCGACCGGCGGCTCCGCCGCGGTGCCGGGCCCGGCACCGGGCTCGGTCGCGGTCCCGTCCGTGGCGGACACCGTTCCGGGCCGCGCCGGTTCGGGCTGCGCGGATCCGGGCTCCGCGGGTTCGGGCTGTGCCTGTTCGAGGATGGTGTGGGCGTTGGTGCCGCTCATGCCGAACGACGAGACGGCAGCCCGGCGCGGCCGGCCCGCGTCCGGCCACTCCACGGCGCCGGTCAGCAGCCGGACGCCGCCGCCGTCCCAGTCGACGTGCCCGGTGGGCTCGGTGATGTGCAGGGAGCGGGGCAGCACGCCGTGGCGCAGGGCCATCACCATCTTGATGATCCCGGCGACGCCGGCGGCCGACTGGGTGTGCCCGATGTTGGACTTGACCGATCCCAGCCACAGCGGCCGGTCCTCGTCCCGTCCACGGCCGTAGGTGGCCATCAGGGCCTGGGCCTCGATGGGGTCGCCGAGCTCCGTGCCGGTGCCGTGGGCCTCGACCACGTCGACGTCGCCGGTCTCCAGGCCCGCGTCGGCGAGGGCGGCGCGGATGACGCGCTGCTGGGCGGGCCCGTTGGGGGCGGTGAGGCCGTTGGAGGCGCCGTCCTGGTTGACGGCGCTGCCGCGCACCACGGCGAGGACGCGGTGGCCGTTGCGCCGGGCGTCGGAGAGCCGTTCGACGAGGAGCATGCCGACGCCCTCGCCCCAGCCGGTGCCCTCGGCGTCGGAGGAGAAGGCCCGGCAGCGGCCGCCGGGGGCGAGCGCGCCGCCCTGGGCCGCGTCGGCGAACATGCTCGGCGTGGTCATGATGGTGGCGCCGCCGGCCAGCGCCATCGTGCACTCCCCGCGGCGCAGCGCGCCGATGGCCAGGTGCAGCGCCACCAGCGAGGACGAGCAGGCGGTGTCGACGGTGACGGCCGGTCCTTCGAGGCCGAAGGTGTAGGCGAGGCGGCCGGAGATGACGCTGGTCGCGGTGCCGGTGAGGATGTGCGGGCGGGAGCCGTCGGGCACGTCGAACCGGCCGATGCCGTAGCCGGAGGTGGCGGTGCCGATGTACACGCCGGTGGAACTGGCGCGCAGGAGGGCGGGGTCGACGCCGGCCCGTTCGAAGGCCTCCCAGGAGGTCTCCAGCAGCAGCCGCTGCTGCGGGTCCATGGCGAGCGCCTCGCGCGGGGAGATGCCGAAGAACGCCGGGTCGAAGCCGGCGGCCTCGTGGAGGAAGCCGCCCTCGAAGGTCTGCCGGTTGCCGGCCGCCTCGTTGCCGTCGTAGAGGTTGGTCAGGTCCCAGGCCCGGTCGGTGGGGAAGTCGCCGACGGCGTCGGTCCCGTCGGCGACGATCCGCCACAGGGCCTCGGGGGTGTCGGCCCCGCCGGGGAAGCGGCAGGCCATGCCGACGATGGCGATGGGGTCGTCGTCGTCGGCCGCCGCGGAGGCGGCCCGGGCGGGCAGGGCAGGCGCCGGGGTGTCGAGGTCGCCGAGGATCTCCGCCACCAGGTGGGCGGCGAGCGCCTCGGGCGTGGGGTGGTCGAAGACCAGGGTGGCGGGCAGTCTGAGGCCGGCCGCCTGGCCGATACGGTTGCGCAGTTCCACCGAGGTCAGCGAGTCGAAGCCGAGGTCCTTGAACGGCCGGGAGGTGTCCACGGCCTCCGGCGAGGCGAAGCCGAGCACCGCCGCGACCTGGCCGCGGACGAGTTCGAGGGCGGCGCGGGCGCGGTCCTCCTCGGGCAGCCGGCGCAGCCGCTCGGCGAATCCGCCGGGGGCGGTGGAACGCTCGGCGGTCCTGCGGGCCGGGCGGACCAGGCCGTGCAGCATCGGCGGCAGTTCCGCCGGGGCGGCGGTCAGCCGGGCGGTGTCCAGCGCGGCGGGGAGCAGCGCCGGGCCGGGCAGGGCCAGGGAGGTCCGCAGGAGACCGAGGCCCTGCTCGGGCGTGAGCGGCGGGAACGCGGAGCGGTTGACGCGGGCGGACTCGGACGCGGTGAGGGCGTCCACCATGCCGCCGACGCCGGACCAGGGACCCCAGGCGAGGGAGAGCGCGGGCAGTCCGCGGGCCTGCCGGTGGTGGGCGAGCGCGTCGAGGTAGGCGTTGGCCGCCGCGTAGTTGCCCTGTCCGGGGCTGCCGAGGGTTCCGGAGATCGAGGAGTAGGTGACGAAGGCGGCCAGGTCGGTCCCGGCGGTGGCCTCGTGCAGGACGGCGGCCGCGGTCTTGGGGGCGAGGACGGCCGCGAGCCGGTCCTCGGTGAGCGAGGCGACCAGCCCGTCGTCGAGGACGCCCGCCGCGTGCACCACGGCGGTGAGCGGGTGTTCCTCCGGTATGCCGGCGAGGAGGGTCGCGACCGCTTCGGGGTCGGAGACGTCGCAGGCGGCGACGGTGACGTCGGCTCCGAGGGCGCGCAGGTCGGCGGTGAGGGTCTCCACGCCGTCGGCGTCGGCGCCGCGTCTGCCGGTCAGCAGCAGGTGGCGCACGCCGTGTTCACGGACCAGGTGGCGGGCGGTGAGGGCGCCGAGTGCGCCCGTGCCTCCCGTGACCAGGACCGTGCCCTCCGGCTCCCACCCACCCGGAACCGTCAGCACCACCTTGCCCACATGACGCGCCTGACTCACGAACCGGAAAGCATCCGCAGCCCGCCGCACGTCGAACACCCGCACCGGAGGCAGCACCAGCACACCCTCCGCGAACAACCGCAACACCTCACGGAGAATCTCCCCGATCCGCTCCGGCCCCGCCTC
>NZ_JBEYUK010000054.1:0-11863 GCF_040643475.1 Streptomyces sp. NPDC047130
TTCAGCACGTCACGGAAATTCACCCCCGCCGCACGCACCGCAACCCGCACCTCACCCACACCCAACACCGCCACCGCATCCGGCGCCGGCACCAAACCCACGTTCTCCACCGCACCCCGCACCGACACCCCCACCCGCCACGCCCCCTCGGGGGCCTGGAGGGTGCGGTCGGTGACGGGCACCAGGCGCGCCGCGTACAGCCGGTTGCCGCGGACCGCGAGTTCGGGCTCGTCCGCCCCGGCCACGGTGGCCAGGGCGGTCCACGGGTCCCCGTCGACGTCCACGAGCAGCACGCGCCCGGGGTTCTCCGACTGCACGCTGCGCACCATGCCGCGCACGGCGGCGCCCGCCACGTCGGGCAGGTCGTCGCCGGGGTCGGCGGCGACGGCTCCGCGGGTGAGCACCACGAGGGTGGCGTCGCCGTCCGCGCGGGCCAGGAAGTCCTGGACGGCGGCGAGCGCCGCGCAGACCCGCGCCTCGGTGTCGTCCAGGCCGCCGTCCGTGTCGCCGGGCGCGGAGGTGATCAGCAGCAGGTCCGCCGAGGCAGGGGCGGAGGCGATGTCGGCGGCCCGTGCGCAGTCGGTCCCGAGCGCCGTGAGGGCGTCGGCCGCGCCGAACGGGTCGGGCCCCACGACGGACCAGGTGACGGGCTCGGACGCCGGTTCGGGCAGCGGGACCCAGTCGACCCGGTGCACGGGCCGCGTCGCGGTGGCACCGGACGGCACGTCCGCGGCCGGCGGCCGCAGCGTCACGCGTCCGACGGACAGGACCGTCCGGCCGTCGGGGTCGAGGGCCAGCAGTTCCACGGCGTCGTCGCCGCGCGGCGAGAGCCGCACCCGGAGGGAGGTGGCGCCGGAGGCGGCCAGGGTGACCTCCGAGAAGGAAAACGGAAGGCCGGGGGGCCCGGCGGGGCCGTCCGCCTCGACCGCCCGGACGGCGAGCGCGTGCAGCGCGGCGTCGAGCAGAGCCGGGTGCAGCCCGAAGCGGCCGGCGTCCGTGTGTCCCTGCTCCGGCAGGTCGACCTCGGCCCAGAGGTCCGCGCCCACGCGCCGGACGCCGCGCAGTCCCTGGAACACCGGGCCGTACTCCAGCCCGGCCCCGGCCAGCGCCGGGTACAGCTCGTCCGTGGCCACGGCGTGCCCGCCCTCCGGCGGCCAGGTCACGGCCGGGGCGGCCAGGGGGGCCGCGGGACGCAGGGTGCCGGAGGCGTGCCGGACCCACGGCTGTCCGTGCCAGCCGGTGCCGTCGGGGAGGCGGGAGTGCACGGTCAGCTGACGCGCGCCCTCTTCGTCGGGAGCACCGACCAGGACCTGGAGCTGGACGGACTCCTCCCCCGTCAGCACCAGCGGCGTGTGCAGGACCAGCTCGTCCACGGCCTCGCAGCCCGCCTGGTCGCCGGCGCGCACCGCGAGATCGACGAACGCCGTACCGGGCACGACGATCCGGCCGTGCACCCGGTGCTCCGCGAGCCAGGGGTGGGTGCGGACGGAGAGCCGCCCGGCGAACACCAGGCCGCCGTCGTCGGCGAGTTCCACTCCCGCGGCGAGGACGGGGTGCCCGGTCTCCCCCAGCCCGGCGGACACCATGTCACCGGGTCGGGCGGAGACCGACGGCCAGTAGCGCTCACGGGCGAAGGCGTAGGTGGGGAGCTCCACCCGGCGGCCACCGGCGGGCGCGAGCAGGGTGACCCAGTCCACGGGCACCCCCTGGACGTGCAGGGAGGCGAGGGCGCGCAGCAGGGCGGCGTCCTCGCCGTGGCCCTTGCGCAGGGCGGGTGCGGCGGTGGCGTCGTCGGTGATGTGCGGGACGAGGGCGGAGAGGGTGCCGTCGGGGCCGAGTTCGAGGAAGGTCCGGGTGTCGCCGAGGGAGGCGATCGCGTCGGCGAACCGGACGGGCTCGCGGATCTGGCCCACCCAGTAGTCCGGGGTGGCGATGTCACCAGGGGCCGTGGCCACCACGGGGATGCTCGGCGCCTGGTAGGTCAGCGACTTCGCGACCTCCGCGAACTCCGCCTGCATCGGCTCCATCAGCCGCGAGTGGAACGCGTGCGAGACGACCAGCCGCTTCACCCGCACGCCCTCGGCACGGAGCCGCTGCTCAAGGGTGTCGATCGCGTCGGCGTCGCCGGAGACCGTGATCGAGGTGGGGCCGTTCACGGCCGCGAGGTCCACGCCCTCCGGAAGCTCCAGGCCATCCTCGGAAGCCTCGACGGCGAGCATCGCGCCACCTGACGGCAGCGCGTCCATCAGACGCCCACGCGCCGACACCAGCCGGCACGCGTCCTCCAACGACAACACCCCCGCGCAGTGCGCGGCGGCCAGCTCACCGATCGAGTGCCCGACCAGCACGTCCGGGGCAACCCCCCAGGACTCCACCAGCCGGAACAGCGCCACCTCGACCGCGAACAGCGCCGGCTGCGTGTACGCGGTCCGCGCCAGCAACTCCGCGTCGTCCCCGAACACCACATCCCGCAACGGAAGTTCGAGATCGACCCGCGCGCACACCGCGTCGAACGCCTCCGCGAACACCGGGAACGCCTCGTACAGCTCACGCCCCATCCCCACCCGCTGCGCGCCCTGGCCCGAGAACAGCAGGGCCAGGCGGGGTGCGTCCGGTGCCGCGCGCCCGACGACGGCGTGGCCGAGGCCGGCCAGCGCGGCCCGGGCACTCTCGCCGTCCGCGGCGAGGAACACCGCCCGGTGCTCCAGCGTGCTTCTGGTGGTGGCCAGCGAGTACGCGACGTCGGCGAGCCGCCGCCCGGCCAGGGCGTCCCGCAGCCGCTCCGCCTGCGCGGGCAGCGCGTCGGCCGTCCGGGCGGAGAGCAGCAGGGGCAGCAGCGCGGGCGCGTCCTCCGACGGTGCTTCCCCGGGTGTCTCCAGCTCTTCCGCCGCTCCCTCGGGGGCGGCCTCCAGCACCACGTGGGCGTTGGTGCCGCTCACGCCGAAGGAGGAGACGCCGGCCCGGCGCGGGCGGCCCGTTCCGGGCCAGGGGCGCGCCTCGGTCAGCAACTCCACCGCGCCCGCCGACCAGTCGGCCTCGGGGGTGGGAGCGTCGACGTGCAGGGTGGCGGGCAGGGTGCCGTGGCGCATCGCCTGCACCATCTTGATCACGCCCGCGACGCCCGAAGCGGCCTGCGTGTGCCCGATGTTGGACTTCAGCGAGCCGAGGTAGAGGGGTTCGTCGCGGTCCTGCCCGTAGGTGGCGAGCAACGCCTGGGCCTCGATGGGGTCGCCCAGCTTGGTGCCGGTGCCGTGCGCCTCCACCGCGTCGACCTCGGACGGGCTCAGGCCGGCGTCGGCGAGCGCCCGGCGGATCACGCGGCGCTGGGCCGGTCCGCTGGGGGCGCTCAGGCCGTTGGACGCGCCGTCCTGGTTGACGGCGGAGCCGCGCACCACGGCGAGCACCCGGTGCCCGTTGCGGCGCGCGTCCGAGAGGCGTTCCACCAGCAGCACGCCCACGCCCTCGCCCCAGCCCGTGCCGTCGGCCGCGGCGGCGAAGGGCTTGCACCGGCCGTCGGCGGCCAGGCCGAGCTGGCGGCTGAACTCCACGAACGCGGTCGGCGTCGACATGACGGTGACGCCGCCGGCCAGGGCCATCGAGCACTCCCCGGCCCGCAGCGCCCGCACCGCCAGATGGAGCGCCACCAGCGAGGAGGAACACGCCGTGTCCAGGGTGAGGGTGGGGCCCTCGAAGCCGAAGCTGTAGGCGACCCGGCCGGAGAGCACGGCGGCGGCGTTGCCGGCGCCCTGGTGTCCCTCGCTGACGTCGGGGTCCCCGGCGAGCAGCACCGGATAGTCCTGGCCGTTGGTGCCCGCGAACACGGCGGTGTCGCTGCCGCGCAGCTCCTCCGGGTCGATGCCCGCCTGTTCGAACACCTCCCAGGCGGTCTGGAGCACGAGCCGCTGCTGCGGGTCCATGGCGAGCGCCTCGCGCGGCGAGAGGCCGAAGAAGCGCGCGTCGAACTCGGCGACGTCGCGCAGGAATCCGCCTTCGCGGACGTAGGAGGCTCCCGCGCCGCCCTCCGGGTCGTAGAGCCGCTCGGTGTCCCAGCCCCGGTCGTCGGGGAAGCCGGATATCCCGTCGCGGCCCTCGTCGACGAGGCGCCACAGGGCGTCCGGTGAGCTGACGTCGCCGGGGAAGCGGCAGGCCATGCCGACGATGGCGATGGGTTCGGTGGAGGACACCGCTCCCCCGGTCGCGGGGTCGGTGTCGTCGGCGTCGGCGCCTCGTACGAGGTCGTCGAGGTGTCCGGCCAGCGCGTCGGGACTGGGGTGGTCGAAGACGACGGTGGCGGGCAGGGTGAGGCCGGTGGCCTCGGTCAGGCGGTCGCGCAGTTCTACGGCGGTCAGGGAGTCGAAGCCCAGGTCGGTGAAGGCGCGGCGGGGGTCGACGGCTTCGGAGCCGTGGTGGCCGAGTACGGCGGCGACGTGCCCGCGGACGAGTTCGGCCAGCTCACGCCGCCGGTCCTTGGCGGCGAGGGCGGCGAGGCGGGTCACGGTGCCGGAGGCGGCACGGGTGTTCCGCTCCGCGCCGGGTTCGGCCGTTCCGCCCTGCGGCGGGGTGGCGGTGAGGCGGTCGAAGAGCCGCTGGGGCCGTACGGAGGTGATGGCCGGGACGAAGCGCGCCCAGTCCACGTCGGCCACGGCCACGCAGACGTCCCCGCCGTCGACGGCCGTGCCGAGCGCCTCGAGGGCCTGGGCCGGGTCCATGGCGCGCAGGCCGCGCCGCCGCAGGTAGTCGGCGGTGTCCGCCGCGCCCGCCATGCCGCCGCCCGCCCAGGGGCCCCAGGCAACCGAGGTGGCGGGCAGTCCCTGGGCGGCGCGGCGCAGGGCGATCGCGTCGAGGGCGGCGTTCGCCGCCGCGTACGCTCCCTGGCCGCCGCTGCCCCAGACGCCGGCGACCGAGGAGAAGAGCACGAAGGCGTCGAGGTCCGCGTCGCGCAGCGCGTCGTCGAGGTGCAGGGCGCCGGTGACCTTGGCGGCCAGTACGCGGGCGACGTCCTCCTCCGAGACGTCGGCGAGCGCGCCGAACTCGCCGTTCCCGGCGGCGTGCACGACGGCGGTCGGCGGATGCTCGGCCAGCAGCGCGTCGAGGGCGGCGCGGTCGCCGACGTCGCAGGCGACGACGGTGACCTCGGTTCCCGCCGCGGCGAGTTCGGCGGTCAGCTCGGCCATCCCCGGCGCGTCGGCGCCGCGCCGGCCGGCGAGGACCAGGTGCGGCGCGCCGCGTTCGGCGAGCCAGCGGGCGACGTGTGCGCCGAGTGCCCCGGTGCCGCCGGTGACGAGCACGGTGCCGCGCGGGCGCCGGCGGGTGGCGGGTCGGGGCCGTGCCGGTGCGAGGCGGCGGGCGAGGACACCGTCGGCGCGGATCGCCACCTGGTCCTCTCCCGCGTGCAGTCCGGCGAGCACGGCGGCCAGGTGCCGCGCGGCGTCGGCGCTCGCCTCGGTGTCGGCGTCCGCGGTGGGGTTCGCGTCGGCGTTCGCGTCGGTGTCGAACCGCTCCGGCAGGTCGACGGCGCCGCCCCAGCGGTGGGGTCGTTCCAGCGCGGCGACCCGGCCCATGGCCCACAGCTGTGCCGCGCCGGGGTCGGCGGACTCGCCGTCACCGGCCGCGACGGCGCCCTGGGTGAGCAGCCACACGGGGGCGCCGTCGCCGCGCACGAGGCCGGGCAGCGCGGCCAGTCCGCGGGACAGCTCCGGGTGCCCGGGGTGCGGCCGGGGGTCGTGGAGGAGGATCAGGCCGTCGGCGGACGGATCGGGCACGCCGCCCACGACGACGGTCGCCCCGTGCGCGCGCAGCGCCTCGGCGCACCAGGCCACCAGCCGGCCGGGCGCGGCGACGGCGTCCGGCCGGCTGGTGGCCGCGTCGCCGCCCGTGCCGGTGCCGGTGCCCGTGCCCGTGCCGGTGCCGGTGCCGGTGCCGGTGCCGGTGCCGGTCAGGATCTGCCACGTGCCGGCCAGCTCGGGCGTCCCGGTCCGGGGCAGCGGCTCCCAGGTGGCGGCGTACCGCCAGCTCGCGGGGCCGCCCGTCGCCGCGGCGGGCGGCACGGACCAGTAGTGCTCGCGCCGGAAGGCGTAGGTCGGGAGGTCGACGACCCGGCCGCCCCAGTCGCCGGTGACGGCGGGCCAGTCGAGCGCGGCCCCGGCGGCGTGTGCCGCGGCGACGCCGTGCCACCACGCGTCGACCGGATCGCGGCCCGCGCGCTGCAGGGCGACGCAGGCCACGTCCTCGTCGGCCTCCAGGCAGGAGCGGGCAGCGGCGGTGAGGACCCCGTCGGGGCCCGTCTCCACGAAGCGGGTGACTCCCTTGTCCCGCAGCGTCCGCACGGCGTCGGCGAAGCGGACGGGCTCGCGGATCTGCCCGACCCAGTAGTTTGGGGTGGCGATGTCGCCGGGAGCGGTGGCGACCACGGGGATCGTCGGGGCGTGGTACGTCAGCGACTTGGCGACGGCGGCGAACTCGTCGAGCATCGGCTCCATCAGCCGCGAGTGGAAGGCGTGCGAGACGGCCAGCCGCTTCACCCGCACGCCCTCGGACCGCAGCCGTGCCTCCAGCGCGTCGATCGCCTCGGCGTCGCCGGAGACCGTGATCGACGTCGGCCCGTTCACGGCCGCCAGGTCCACGCCCTCCGGAAGCTCCAGCTCTTCGGCGGCTTCCACCGCCAGCATCGCGCCGCCCTCGGGCAGCGCGTCCATCAGCCGGGCCCGCGCGGCGACCAGGGTGCCCGCGTCCTCCAGCGACAGCACGCCCGCGCAGTGGGCGGCGGCGAGTTCGCCGACCGAGTGCCCGACCAGGTGCCGGGGGACCAGGCCCCACGACTCGGCGAGCCGGAACAGCGCGACCTCCAGCGCGAACAGCGCGCGCTGGGCGGTGCCGGTCCTCCGCAGCGCCCGACCGTCGGCACAGGCCCCGGTGTCCAGGCCCACGGCGCGGCAGGCCTCCGCGAAGGCGTCCGCGAAGACCGGGAAGACGTCGAGCCCCTGCCCCATCCCGGCCCACTGGGAGCCCTGCCCGGAGAAGAGGAAGGCCGTGCGGCCCTCGTACGCCGTGCCGGTGACGACGCCGGGAGCGGTCTCGGAGCCGGCCAGCGCGCGCAGCCCGGCCAGGAGTTCGGCGCGGTCGGCGCCGAGGACGACGGCGCGGTGCTCCAGCGGGGAGCGGGTGGTGGCGAGCGAGACGGCGACGTCGGTGGGGGTGAGCGCGGGGCGGGCGGTGACGTGGTCGTGCAGTCGCTGCGCCTGGGCGCGCAGCGCTCGCGCGTCGCGCCCGGAGAGCGTCCAGGGCACGACGGACGGCGCGGCCCCCCGCCGCGGTCCGGGGCCGGCCTCCGCCTCCTTCCCGGCCGACGCGGTCTCCTCGGCAGGCGTGGTCTCCTCGGCAGGCGCGGTCTCCTCGGCAGGCGCTGCCTCCAGGATCACGTGGGCGTTGGTGCCGCTGACCCCGAACGAGGAGACGCCCGCTCGGCGCGGCCGTCCGGTCTCGGGCCACGGCCGGTTCTCGGTGAGGAGTTCCACCGCGCCCGCCGACCAGTCCACGTGCGGGCTGGGCGCGTCCACGTGGAGCGTGCGGGGCAGCACGCCGTGGCGCATGGCCTGCACCATCTTGATGACGCCGGCCACCCCGGAGGCCGCCTGGGTGTGGCCGATGTTGGACTTCAGCGAGCCCAGCCACACCGGTTCCCCGCGGTCGCGGTCCTTGCCGTAGGTGGCCAGCAGCGCCTTGGCCTCGATCGGGTCGCCGAGGGTGGTGCCGGTGCCGTGCCCCTCCACGGCGTCCACCTCGGCGGCGGAGAGCCGGGCGGAGGCCAGGGCGTCCAGGATGACGCGTCGCTGAGCGGGACCGTTGGGGGCGGTGAGGCCGTTGGAGGCGCCGTCCTGGTTGACCGCCGAACCCCGCAGCACGGCCAGCACCCGGTGGCCCGCGCGGCGGGCGTCGGACAGCTTCTCCAGCAGCACCATGCCGGCGCCCTCGCTCCAGCCGGTGCCGTCGGCGCCGGCCGCGAACGCCTTGCAGCGGCCGTCGCGGGCCAGGCCGCGCTGCCGGCTGAACTCCACGAACGCGGCGGGGGTCGCGATCACGGTCACGCCGCCGGCGAGCGCCAGGGTGCACTCGCCGCGGCGCAGCGCCTGCATCGCCAGGTGCAGCGCCACCAGCGACGAGGAGCAGGCGGTGTCGACCGTGACGGCCGGCCCCTCCAGGCCGAGGCTGTAGGCGATCCGGCCGGACAGCACGCTGGTGGCGGTGCCGGTCAGGGCGTAGCCCGCCGCCTCCTCGGCGACGGGCACACCGGTGCCGTAGCCGGACGACGCCGCGCCGACGTACACGCCGACCCGCGTGCCGCGGACGCCGTGCGGGGCGATACCCGCCCTTTCGATCGCCTCCCAGGACGCCTCCAGGACCAGGCGCTGCTGCGGGTCCATCGCCTGGGCCTCGCGCGGGGAGATGCCGAAGAAGTCCGCGTCGAACGAGCCGGCGTCGTGCACGAAGCCGCCCTGGCGGGAGTAGGAGGTGCCTTCCCCGCGCGAGTCCGGGTCGTAGAGGGCGTCGAGGTCCCAGCCGCGGTCGGCCGGGAAGTCGCCGATCCCGTCGCCCCCCGCGGACACGAGGTCCCAGAGCGCCTCGGGGGAGTCGACGCCGCCGGGGAGCCGGCAGGCCATCCCGACGACGGCGACGGGCTCGTGCCCGGCGACGGCCAGTTCGCGGTTGCGCGCCTTCAGCCGGTCGTTCTCCTTGACCAGCGTGCGCAGGGCTTCGACGTAACGTCCGTCGGCGGGCGCGGTCATGGTCAGTACTCCCCGTCGTCGGATGCGGCGACGAGGCTCAGCAGGGCCTCGCCGTCGAGTTCGTCCACCGGATGCGCGGTCCTCGGGTCCGCGTCGTCCGGTTCTTCCCCGGCCAGTCGCAGCAGGGGGTCGAGCAGTCCGGCCTCCCGGAGGCGGGACAGCGGCAGCCGGGCGAGCGCCGCGCGGAGGCGCTGTTCGCCGTCGGCGGCGTCGTGCCCGTCCGTACCGGCCGTGTCCGTGCCGGAGTCCGCCGCGATGCCGCATTCCTCCAGGAGGTGCGCGGCGAGGTCGGCGGGCGTCGGGTGGTCGAAGACCACGGTGGCGGTCAGCGGCAGGCCGGTGGCGGCGTTGAGGCGGTTGCGCATCTCGACCGCGGTGAGCGAGTCGAAGCCGAGTTCCCGGAAGGCCCGGCCCGGTTCCACCTCGCCGCTGTGCGCGTGGCCCAGCACGCGGGCCGCCTGCGTCCGTACCAGGTCCAGGGCCGTGTCGAGCCTGTCGTACGGCGGGAGGTCCAGCAGCCGTTCCCGCAGGTCGCCGGTCTCCTCGGGCGTCTCGTCCGTGGCGCCGGTGTCGCCGCCCGCCAGGCCGGCCAGCAGCGGGCTGGGCCGGGCGGCGGAGAAGGCGCGGGCGAAGGCGGGCCAGTCGACGCCGGCCACGGTCACGGTGGGCGCGTCGTCCGCCACCGCGTCGGCGAGGGCGTGCAGCGCCGTGTCCGGGTCCATGGCGAGGACGCCACGGCGCGCGAGTTCGTGCTCCGCTCCCCCGGCCATGCCCGCTCCGCGCCAGGCACCCCAGGCGACGCAGGTCGCGGGCGCGCCCCGGGCCGCCCGCCGCAGCGCCAGCGCCTCGAGACGGGCGTTGGCGGCGGCGTACGCGGCCTGTCCGGCGCCGCCCCAGGTGGCGGCCACCGAGCCGAAGAGCACGAAGGCGTCGAGGTCGCCGCAGAGCGCGTCCAGGTGCTCCGCGCCGTCGGCCTTGCCGGCGCGCGCCGCCGTCAGGTCGTCCTCGGTCAGCTCCGGCAGCCTGCCCAGTCCTCCGACGCCCGCGGCGTGCACGACCGCCTGCGGCGGGTGTGCCGCCACCAGCGCGGCGACCGCGTCCCGGTCGGCGAAGTCGCAGGCGACCACGGTGGTGGGCACCCCCATGTCCTCCAGCTCGGCAACGAGTTCGGCGGCGCCCGGCGCGTCGGGTCCGCGCCGGCCGGCCAGCACCAGTCGCTCGACGCCGTTGCGCGCGGCCCACCGGGCGACGTGCGCGCCGAGCGCGCCGGTGCCGCCGGTGACGAGCAGGGTGCCCCGGGGCCGCCAGGGGGTGGCGGTGACCGGGGGCGCGGCGGCCAGCCGCCGGACGAGCGTGGTGTCCCGGAGGGCCACCTGGTCCTCGCCGGTGATCCCGGTGAGCACGGCGGCCAGCGGGGCTTTCGGCACCCCCGCCGGGGGCAGGTCGATCAGTCCGCCCCACAGCGACGGGTGTTCCAGCGCGGCCACCCGGCCCAGGGCCCACAGGGCCCGGCCGCCCGGGCCGGGCGGCTCCTCACCGGGGAGCGCGGCGGCGCCGCGCGTGACGCACCACAGGCGGGTGCCGCTGTCGGCCAGCGCCTGGACGAGGGCGAGGCCGTCGGCGGCCGCGGTCCCGTCGTCCAGGGCGAGCAGCGACAGCACGCCCGCCCAGGGGCGTTCGTGTTCGACGGCCTCCCGCAGGTCCGCCGCCGTGGCGTGCGGGTCGAGCACCCGCGGGTGCGGGGTGCCGCCACAGCGCCGGACGGCCTCGGCGCACTCGGCCGCGGTCTCCTCGTGTCCGGGGCGGACCAGCAGCAGCCAGTCGCCCAGCAGGACCGGGTCGGCGGGAAGGGCGACGGGGGACCACTCCTCGCGGTACCGCAACTGCCCGGCACGCGAGCGTCCGTGCCATCCGGCGAGCACCGGCAACACGCCGCCGATCCGCTCGCGGTCCTCGTCGCCGTCGACGCCGAGCAGCCCGGCCAGGGCTCCCGCGTCACCGCCGCGGACGGTGGCCCAGAAGACGTCGTCGGAGGAGCCCGTCCCACCCGGGCCGTCGGGTGCGGGCAGCGGCCAGTACCGCTGGTGCTGGAACGCGTACGTGGGCAGGTCGACGGCGCGTCCGCCGAGACCGCCGAAGACCGCACGCCAGTCGACCTCCGCCCCCTCGACGTGCGCCCCGGCGACGGCGGCGAACAGCGTCCGCACGCCGTCCTTGTCCGCTCGCTGCGCCGGGAGACCCGCCGCGTTGTCGGCGATGTGCGGGACGAGGGCGGAGAGGGTGCCGTCGGGGCCGAGTTCGAGGAAGGTCCGGGTGTCGGTGAGGGAGGCGATCGCGTCGGCGAACCGGACGGGCTCGCGGATCTGGCCCACCCAGTAACCGGGGGTCGTGATGTCACCGGGGGCCGTGGCCACCACGGGGACGGTCGGGGCGTGGTAGGTCAGCGACTTCGCGACGGTGGCGAACTCGGCCTGCATCGGCTCCATCAGCCGCGAGTGGAACGCGTGCGAGACGACCAGCCGCTTCACCCGCACGCCCTCGGCACGCAGCCGCTCCTCCAGCGCGCCGACCGCCTCGGCGTCACCGGACACCGTGATCGACGTCGGGCCGTTCACGGCCGCCAGGTCCACGCCCTCCGGAAGCTCCAGCTCTGCAGAGGCCTCCACCGCCAGCATCGCGCCACCTGACGGCAGCGCGTCCATCAGACGCCCCCGCGCCGACACCAGCCGGCACGCGTCCTCCAACGACAGCACGCCCGCGCAGTGCGCGGCGGCCAGCTCACCGATCGAGTGCCCGACCAGCACGTCCGGGGTGACCCCCCACGACTCCACCAGCCGGAACAGCGCCACCTCGACCGCGAACAGCGC
Organism: Streptomyces sp. NPDC047130; assembly: GCF_040643475.1. Taxonomy (NCBI): domain Bacteria; kingdom Bacillati; phylum Actinomycetota; class Actinomycetes; order Kitasatosporales; family Streptomycetaceae; genus Streptomyces; species Streptomyces sp. NPDC047130. The sequence continues at coordinate 11,651 of NZ_JBEYUK010000054.1, forward strand.
GGGCTGCGTGTACACCGTCCGCGCCAGCAGCTCCGCGTCGTCCCCGAACACCACATCCCGCAATGGAAGTTCCAGATCGACCCGCGCGCACACCGCGTCGAACGCCTCCGCGAAGACGGGGAACGCCTCGTACAGCTCACGCCCCATCCCCACCCGCTGCGCGCCCTGGCCCGAGAACAGGAACGCCGTGTTCCCGCCCCGCACCGCACCGGA
>NZ_JBEYUK010000055.1:0-10750 GCF_040643475.1 Streptomyces sp. NPDC047130
CGCCACCGCGACCACCCCGGTCACCGCCCCGGCCGCCCCGCGGGCCACCGCGACCGCCGACCCGGCGAGCAGGCAGAGCGTGAACAGCGGCCCGATGCCCACCAGCGAGGCCGCCAGCAGCGCCCGCACCAGCGGCCGGGGCCGCAGCGGCAGCAGCACCAGACGGGTCGCGTCCAGGGTCTCGTCGCCGCTGGACGAGAAGAGCGGCATCACCGCCCAGCCCAGCGCCAGCAGCGCGGTCAGCGGCACCACCACGGACGCGGCGTGCGGATGCCCGCGCAGCAGGAACAGCCCCAGCAGCTGGAGCGCCGCCAGGAGCAGCACCACCACCGCCGACGCGATGTACGCGGCGCGGCGGCCCGCGGACTGGCGGAGCCCGTTGCGCAGGAGCGACAGCTTCAGCCGGACCATCACCCCGGTGACCCCGTCCGGCCGCCGCACGTTCCCCCCGGGCGCCCCCACCGGCCCGACGCCGGCCGCCGGGTCCCCCGGCCCGGTCACCGGGAGCCGCCCAGCCAGTCCAGGCTGCTCCCCGCGTCCCGGTCGCCGGCCCCGACCAGTGCCAGGAACGCCTGCTGCAGCGAGGGCGCCCCGCCGCGGACCTCCTCCAGCGTCCCGGCGGCCCGGATCCGCCCCGCGGCCAGCACCGCCACCCAGTCGCACAGCGACTCCACCAGCTCCATCACGTGGGAGGAGAACACCACCGTCGCCCCGGACGCCGTGTACCGCTCCAGGACGGTCCGGATGGTCTGCGCGGACACCGGGTCGACGCCCTCGAACGGCTCGTCCAGGAACAGCACCTCGGGGTTGTGCAGCAGCGCGGACGCGAGTCCGATCTTCTTCCGCATCCCGGTCGAGTAGTCGACGACCAGCTTGTCCCGGGCGCCGGACAGGTCCAGCACCTCCATCAGCTGCGCCGCCCGCCTGTCGGTCTCCCCGCCCGGCATCCCCCGCAGCCGCCCCGCGTACGACAGCAGCTCGCCCCCCGACAGCCGCTCGAAGAGGCGCAGCCCCTCCGGCAGGACCCCGATCCGCGCCTTCACCCCGGCCGGGTCGCGCCAGACGTCGTGCCCGACGACCTCGACCCGGCCCTGGTCGGGGCGGAGCAGCCCCGTGATCATCGACAGGGTGGTGGTCTTCCCCGCGCCGTTCGGCCCGACCAGCCCGACGAACCGCCCCGCGGGCAGTTCCAGGTCGATCCCGGCCACGGCGACGTGGTCACCGAAGCGCTTCCAGAGGCCTTCCACCCGCACGGCGGCGTTCATCTCGTCCCCTCCGCAGAACCGGACCCGGTGACGCCCCGACCCTATGCCGATCCGCCGCCGCCCTCACCCCCGAGGACGCCGCTCCCGCCCGCCCGTCGGCGGCTGCCGCGGGGAGGCGCAGGCGTCGACGGGCGTGGAGGCGCAGGCGAGGGCGCCGGCTGCCGGGGCGGGCGCAGGCGCGGGCTACCGCGTGGAGGCGTAGGTGAGGGCGGGGAGAAGGGCGGCGGCCTCGGGGAGGGCGTGGGAGAACGGGGCACGGACCCACTGGGCGGGGCCCCGGGAGCCGTGGCGGGTGGGCGGCGCGGTGATCCAGCCGCCGTCGCCCACGGCCACCAGGTCGAGGCGCCCGGGGGGCCGGCCGGAGGCGCGGACCTCGCGGGCGACGAGGGCCACCGCGCCCGGGAGGACGAGGAAGCGCATCCGCCCGTCCGGTGCGAGCAGGACCGGCCCCGCGCCCTCCGGCGGGCCGAGGCGCTCCAGGCGGGCCAGCGCCAGGAAACCGGCCGTCTCGGACACCTCCAGAACGTCGAAGCTCCGCCCCGTGGGCAGCAGGACCGCCGCGTCCGGCCGGGCACCCCACAGGCGGCGGACCACCGCCCCGCTCGACGTGGCCCGGCCCGCCCAGTCCGGGTCCTCCGGGTGTGCCCCCGGCAGCGGACAGGACGCGTCACCGCACGAACAGCGCACCACCCCGGCCGTCGTCTCCAGCGACACCCCCGGGACGACCTGCCACCGCAGGTCCTCCGCGTAGCGCGCCGCCGCCTCCCGCGCGGACGAGGGAGCGGGCGCGGGCCGGGAGGCCACGCGGGAGGACGGCGGAACCGCCTCGCCCCGCTGCTGCGGAATAGGTGTGACTTCGGTGCCGGAGATCGTATTTTCCACGCACGACTCAACTCCCCTCACACGTCCGGGTTACGCGGGACACGCGGACAGGTAACGGCGGTGCACGAGGAGCACGGGGCGCACAGGTGCATTCGAGGGGGCGCGCGGGCGGCGGGCGAGCGGGCGCTGGGTAGCCACTGGGGGGCCCGCCCCGGCACCCCGGGCGGACCGCTCCAAGGGGTCCACCGTCAGGCAGTACCAGCACCCAGCAACCAGGGGGTACTCATGGCCGCCAGGCCACTCGTCGCACGGCAGCCCAACGAACGGCTGCAGGCGCTCATCCAGGAGGCGGGCTGCTCCAACGCCGGGCTGGCCCGCCGGGTCAACCTGTGCGGCGCGGAACACGGTCTCGACCTCCGCTACGACAAGACCTCGGTCGCGCGCTGGCTCCGCGGCCAGCAGCCCCGCGGGCGCGCGCCCGCCGTCATCGCGGAGGCGCTCGGCCGCAAGCTGGGACGCACCGTCACCATCGACGAGATCGGCATGGCGAACGGGAAGAACCTCGCCACCGGGGTGGGCCTGCAGTTCGCCCCCACCGTGCCCGGCGCGGTGGAGCAGGTCTGCGAGCTCTGGCGCAGCGACGTCGGGCGGCGCGACTTCCTGGCCGGCACCTCGGTCGCGGCGTCCGCGCTGGTGGAGCCCAGCCGGGACTGGCTGATCTCCTCGCCGGACCCGCAGGTCGCCCGCTCGGTGGGCGCGCGGGTCGGCCCCTCCGACGTGGCCGCGGTGAAGGCGATGACGCAGGCCCTGGTCGACCTCGACCACCGGTTCGGCAGCGGGCACGTGCGCCCGGTGCTGGTCCACTACCTCAACAGCGTGGTGTCCGGGCTGCTGTCGGGGTCCTACCGGGAGGCGGTGGGACGCGACCTGTTCGCGGCGGTCGCCCGGCTGACCGAGCTGGCCGGGTACATGGCGGTGGACACCGGGCAGCCGGCGCTCGCCCAGCGCTACTACATCCAGGCCCTGCGCCTCGCCCAGGCGGCGGGCGACCGCGGCTACGGCGGATACGTGCTGGCCGCCTCGATGAGCCACCTGGCGGCGCAGCTCGGGAACCCGCGGGAGATCGCCCAGCTCGCCCGCGCCGCCCAGGAGGGCGCACGCGGCCGGGTCACACCCCGCGCGCAGGCCATGTTCCACGCCGCCGAGGCGCGCGGGCACGCGGTGCTGGGCGACGCCGCCGCGGCGGACGCGGCGTGCGGGCGGGCACTGGACGCCATGGAGGCGGCCGGGACGGCCACCGACGCCGGGGACGACCCGGTGTGGATCGGTCACTTCGACGAGGCGTACCTCGCCGACGAACTCGCCCACTGCCACCGGGACCTCGGGCGGTCCGAGCAGGCGGAGCGGTACGCCCGGCAGTCCCTCGACGGCCACCCGGAGACCCGTGCCCGCAGAAGGGCCATCGGCCAGGTGCTGCTCGCCACGGCCCAGCTCCAGCGGCGCGAGCTGGAACAGGCCTGCGCCACCGCGCTGGCCGCCGCGGACCTGCTGGGCTCGCTGCGCTCCAACCGGGGCGCGGAGTACCTGGACGACTTCCGGCACCGCCTGGACCCGTACCGCGCCGAGGCGCCGGTGCGCGCCTTCACCGAGCGCCTGGCGGCGGCCTGAGGCCCCGGCCGACGCCCCGGAAGGGGGCGCGGGTTGGGCCCGGAGCGGGCTCGGCGCGGGCTCGGAGCGGGGCCGGAGCGGGCTCGGGGCGGGGTCGGGCCGGACGGGGCTCGGGCAGGGGCGGGGCCGGACCCAACGGGGCGCCGGCCCCAACTGCCCTGCTCGCAGCGGTCGGTGAGAGGTTGGGTGGAGGGCACGGAGGGCGAGCGGGTAGCGTGAGCCGACGATTCCGTAAGTCCCCCCATGTTGTAGGAGCCCCCGGTGACGCAGAGTGGACACGGCGGTCCGTGGACGCCGGAACAGCCGGACCCGACGCCGTACCCGCGGGAGCCGCAGGCCGACCCCGGCCGGCACGGCGGCGGCCCGGACGGCGGCGGCTGGGGGAGCTCCGCACCCGAGATCTACACCGGCGCGCCCGGTCCCGGCCCGCTGCCCCCGGAGACCCCGGCAGGCGCGGCCGGGTACGGCGGGGCCGAGGCCACGCAGTACCTCCCGCCGGTGCCGCCCGGGCCGTCGGCGCCGTCGGCGCACTCCGGTCCGGGCCCCTCCCCGGTGCCGCCGGTGTCCCCGGCGTCCCCCGTGCCGATGCCGCCCGCGTCGAACGGGTACGGCGACGAGCAGGCCACCCAGTACATACCGCCGATACCGGCGGCGGACGACGCCGCCGCCACCCAGTACCTCCCGCCGGTCGCCGACGTCGACCAGGCCACGCAGTACCTGACCCCGGTCCCGGGGAGGACCGCCGGGGACGGCCGGCCCGCCCGGCACCCGCAGCACCAGCAGGGCATGGACCGCGACACCCGGATGCTCCGCCGGGTCTCCGCCCCCGGGCCGCAGCCGTCCGGCGCGGGCGGTGACGCCGAGGCCACCCAGTACCTGCCGCCCGTTCCCGGCCACGGCGGTGACGACAACCGGCAGCCCCCGGCCGAGTTCGACAACCTGTTCCGCGCGGACGCCCCGCGTCCCGCCCGCGGCCGGGCCGCCGTCCCCGGCGGCCACGACCGGCCCGCCGCCACCGGCCGCCGCAGCGGCGGACGCGTCCCGATGCTCGCCGCGGCAGGCGTCGGCATCGTGGTGCTGGGCATCGGCATCGGCTCCCTGATGGCCGGCGGCGGCGACGGGGAGGGCACCCCGGTGGCCGCCGAATCGGGGGCCGCCGCGCCCGCCTCGGACGAGAAGCCCGCGGAGGACCCCGAGAAGGACGAGAACGACGAGAAGGCCGCGGTCAAGGCGCAGGCCGAGGCCCTGGACAAGCTCCTCGCCGACAGCGGCGACAGCCGGGCCGCGGTGGTCGGGGCGGTGGAGAACGTCAAGAAGTGCCACAAGCTGGGCGAGGCCGCCCAGGCGCTGCGCGGTGCGGCCCAGCAGCGCGCCGACCTGGTGACCCGCCTCGGCGAGATCGAGGTCGACCGGCTCCCGAACCACGCCGCCCTCACCTCCGCGCTCACCAAGGCGTGGCAGGCGTCGAAGTCCGCCGACGAGCACTACGCGAACTGGGCCGACCAGGTCGCCCGTGAGCGCGGCAAGCTGTGCAAGCGGGGTCAGGCCCGCAGCACGCCGGAGACCCGCGCCGCCGCCCAGCAGAGCGGGGTCGCCACCACGGAGAAGCAGAAGGCGTCGAGCCTGTGGAACCCCATCGCCAAGGAGTGGAAGCTCACGGAGCGGCCTCCGCTGCAGCTGTGACCTGCGGTTCCGGCGCGCGCGGCGACATCGGGCACGGGCGGCCGCCGGTGCCCGCGGGCCCTGCCCGGGGCGGCGGAACGTACGATCGGGACTCGTGCAAACTTCGGTGAACTCTTCCCGTCCTGGGCGTCGCTCCTCCACCATGGGCGTCATGCCCCTCAACGACATGCCGTGGTGGCGCTGGCGCGGGAACGTCCGGTCGGCGCTGCACATGCTCTCCGACCCGAACTTCCAGCAGACCGTCTGGCTGGCCGGGGTGGACGGGTACGGCGACGTCACGGACGCCGTGTACCGCCTGGTCGAGGACACCTGGCTGGACAACTGGTCGGCCGAGAAGTACGTCGGCACGATCTTCCGGGACTCGCAGGAGGCCGCGCTGGTCGACACCGCGGTGCTGCGGGTGCTGCGGATCATGCACCAGGTCGGGCCGGACGCGCCGGTGTCGGCGTACATGGCGCACCCCGGCTGGCCGGAGGCGGTGCGCGCCGCTCGGGACGCGCACGTGCGGATGGCCGTGGGCGACGGCGACGACCCCGACGCGCCGCCGCAGTCCCTCGAGGTGCTGCGCATCCTCACGCGCGTGGCCTGAGCGCCCGCCCCGACCACTGCCGCGTACTCCCGCGGGCGTCCCGCGGGACGTCACCGGGGGTCCCGCGGTACGTCACCGGGGTCCCGCGGGACCTGGGGGGAGCCCCCGCGGGGGACCTGTGGGGGCGTCCCGCATCCGGACACGCACGCGTCGGCCGGGACCGATGTGGGACCCTGGCGGGCATGAGTGAACAGTCCGCGTCCGCCACCGCACCTGTCGAGCAGTACGTCCTCACCCTCGCCTGCCCGGACAAGCAGGGCATCGTCCACGCCGTGTCGAGCTACCTCTTCATGACCGGCTGCAACATCGAGGACAGCCAGCAGTTCGGCGACCACGACACGGGACTGTTCTTCATGCGGGTGCACTTCTCGGCCCCCGCCCCGGTCAGCGTGGACAAGCTGCGGGCCAGCTTCGCGGCGATCGGCGACTCGTTCCACATGGACTGGCAGATCAACCGGGCCGGCGAGCGGATGCGCGTCCTGCTGATGGTCAGCCGCTTCGGGCACTGCCTCAACGACCTGCTCTTCCGGGCGCGCTCGGGCGCCCTGCCGGTGGACATCGCGGCCGTGGTCTCCAACCACACCGACTTCGCCGAGCTGGTGGGCTCGTACAACATCCCGTTCCACCACGTGCCGGTGACGCGCGACACCAAGCAGGACGCGGAGGCGCGGCTGCTGGAGATCGTGCGCGAGGAGGACGTGGAGCTGGTCGTCCTCGCGCGGTACATGCAGGTGCTCTCGGACGACCTGTGCAAGCAGCTCAGCGGGCGGATCATCAACATCCACCACTCGTTCCTGCCGAGCTTCAAGGGCGCTAAGCCGTACCACCAGGCGCACGCGCGCGGCGTGAAGCTGATCGGGGCGACGGCGCACTACGTCACCGCGGACCTCGACGAGGGGCCGATCATCGAGCAGGAGGTCGAGCGCGTCGGACACGAGCTGACGCCCGAGCAGCTGGTCGCGGTCGGACGGGACGTGGAGTGCCAGGCGCTGGCCCGCGCGGTGAAGTGGCACGCGGAGCGGCGGGTGCTGCTCAACGGCCACCGCACGGTGATCTTCTCCTGAGGCCCGTTCCGCGGCGCGGTCGAGAGCGCGCCGCGGCCCCTGCGCATGCTCCGCCGGACAGGCCCTACAGGCGGCTGAGGGACGCCGCCGCGTAGAGGACGTCGCCGACCGCGGCCCGGTCGCCGGTCTGTCCGGCCGCCGCGTCCCTGGGGCGGATGTGTCCGGCCACGAGCTGCGCGAACTCCTCGTCGTCCAGCACCACCTGGGCCACCACGTGGTGCTCCGAGGGGAGCGCGGCGGGGGAGTCGAGCGGGATCAGCCACTCGCCGCCGCCGCGGCCCTCGATCTCCAGGCACAGGCTGCGGCCCGGACGGCCCGCGGAGACCAGGTGGCGGGCGCCCGGGGAGGGCTGTGCGGCGCGGCCGGCCCGGCGCCGGGCGGCGAGGGCCTCCGGCAGTCGGCGGGCCGCCAGGTCGATCATGGCGTGCAGGTGGCGCGGGGCGGGCGGCCGGTACGGGTAGTTCACCGCGTCCGCGATGTCGCCGCCGTGCACCCAGCAGGCGAAGGCCCGCTCCAGCAGGGCGTCGCGCAGCGGGATCTCGCACGGCCCGTAGGCGACGGGCAGCCCGCCGGACGTGCCGCCGGTGTACGAGGCGGTCCGCACCAGCTCGTGGCTCTGGCTCCGCCACGGGTCGCGCACCTCACGGGTGGGCGGGCGGTGGAGCGCGGCCCAGTAGGCCCGGGTGCGGGAGGTCGGGGTGCCGGAACCCGCGGTGAGGGCGACCCCGGGCAGCGCGGACAGCGGGTCGGCGAGGCCGAGGGCGACGGCGACCAGGCCGTCCACCGCCATCAGGTGGGCGATCACCTTGGCCACGGTGGCGCGGTGCTGGCGCTCCTCGTCCTCCTCGATCCAGCGCAGCCGGACCGGGGCGTGCCACTCCGCCTCGTCGATGTCCTGGAGCAGCGCGTCGAGGCGCGCGGTCTCCGCGTCGTAGGGCGCGGCCCACTCGGGGACCGGGATGCGCGGCGGGCGGCGGTCGAGGCAGCCGTCCAGCACCCGGGTGCGCAGCAGCGGGTCGAGGTCCAGGCTCTCCGGCCGCTGGAGGAGCGGGACCGCGTCGCGCAGCGAGCGGGCCTCCTCGGCGCAGCGGTGGCAGCCGGACAGGTGCTCGTCGACGGCGGCCGTCTCGGCGGGGCTGCAGACGGAGAGCGCCCACGCGCCCAGCAGGGACTTCAGCTCGGCGTGCGTGGCGGGGGCCGCCGCGGACCGGCCGTCGCCCGTCGTCCCGGCCCGGGTGCCGCCCGGGGCGGTGGTTCCCGACCGGAGACCGGCGTGCGGCCGGTTGGCGTGGGGGTCCGCGGCGGGACGGCGTCCGGGCCCGCGGTCCCGCGCCGCCGCATCGTCGTCCCGCGGGTCCTCGTGGCGCGCGCCGGGGTCGCGGCTCATCCCGCGTCCCCCGGCCGGGGCGTGGCCACCGTGCGGGCGGTGGACAGCAGTTGGAGGCCCAGGCGCATCCGGCGGCGGGACTCCTCCTCGGTGACGCCGAGGTCGGCGGCGGCCCCGCGGTAGTCGCGGCGGTGGTGGTAGGCGAGGTGCAGCGCTTCGCGCAGCGGGGCGGGCATGGAGGTCACGATGTAGTCGGCGCGGGCCGCGACGGCCGCCTCGCGCACCTTGGCCTCGAGCTCCTCGCGGGCCTCGGGGTCCTCCGGGTCGGCGCCCTCGCGGCGCAGCGCCGCCGCGCCGGCGGCGTGCAGCCGCCGGACCGCGAGGGTGCGGGTCAGTTCGGAGAGCCAGCTGCGCATCGGGCCCTGCCGCGGGTCGTAGCCGGAGGCGTTCTCCCAGACGTGGGCGAAGACCTCGCGGGTGACCGCGTCGGCCGCCCGCTCGTCGTCGAGGACGCGGTTGGCCAGTCCGTGGACCAGCGAGGCGTACCGGTCGTACAGCTCGCCGAGCGCCGCGGCCTCGCCGCGCTCCAGCCGCTGCTGCAGCTTCCGGTCCGCGCGGACCGGTCCGTCCGTGGCGTTCGCCACAGTCCCCTCCCTCCGTCGTCCCCCGCGCCCCGTCCGCCGCGCCCCCGCGCCGGCGGGGGTCCCTCCCTGACGAATGTAGACGGCGCCCGGTGCCGCGCAGGGCCCTTTGCGGCAAACCCGCGTCCCGGGAACGTGCCCACGTGGTAAGGGTCGCGCGGTTGCGGGCCGGGCGGCAGCCGGTGTGCGCCTTGTCCCCCGACAACGACCACAAGTGGTCTGTGTGTGAGAATTTTCGATCGAATAAGGCCGGAAGTGGCCGGTCGATGCCTGGTTCTCCCGGTCGGACCCTGTGTTTCATGGAGGTGTCGTGGGGCAGGGGCGCTGCCACGAGTCCGCCTCCGGCGAGTTAGGGGCATGAAGTGGCGTTCACGGTGACCGGCACCGAGCACGGCGAGTGGGTGGTGCTCCGGGTGCGCGGCGAGATGGACCTGATGACCTCGCCGGAACTGCGGCGGCGGGTGCACGACGCGGTGGCCGCGGGGCACCGCAGCGTGGTCGTCGACCTCTCCGGCGTGTTCTTCTGCGACTCCAGCGGCGTCGGCGTGCTCATCGCCACCCGGCGGCTGCTGCGGTCCTGCGGCGGCCGCCTGCGGCTGGTGCTCCCGGCCGCGGGCGCGGAGGACGGCTCGCACGTCAACCGGGTGCTGGGCGCGCTCGGTGTGCGGCGGCTCTTCGAGGTCTTCCCGGACGCCGAGGCCGCCCTGGACGACGACGTGCGCCCCATGTCGGCGTGATCCGGGGCCCGGCCGGGGTGGCGGCGTCCGCAACACGCCGGAGCGGCGCAGCAGTTGACGGCGGGGTTCCGGGCGGCGTTCACCCTTGCGTGGTCACGAAGCGCACGTCACGCAGCGTTGTCGCCGCGCGGTCACGGAGAGTTGACGCGTCGGGCCGGAGGGCCGGGGCCGGCAGCCGCCCGGAGGGGTGGGCCGCTCGGGTACCTTGGGTGAAATGCGAGAGATGCCAGGGCCCAACGGCCCTAGCGCGAGGACGCCTCGCACGGCGGGAGTCGTCGCACAGTATGCCGCACGGGTACTCCTTCGCGCTGGAATATGCCCGAAGCGCTTGTTGGGGTGACTCAGTGTCAACCATGCTGTGCGTCAAGGGAGTCACGGTCCGTGACTCCGTGTCGTGTCCGCCGGTTCGGATGGTGTGAGCGGTGCAGGTGCTTCAAGTGCAGTTGGAGATCCGGCCCGACCCCGCGGAAGTGGGGAGGGCCCGGAGATGGGCCCGGTCGCGGCTCGCGGGGTCCGGCATGGACGCGGACGAGTCGCTGGCCGAGACGGTGATCCTGCTCGTGTCCGAGCTGGTGACCAACGCGGTGGTGCACACGGGGTGTCCCGCGGTGCTGCGGCTGGTGCTGCCGGCCGAGGGTGCCGCCGAGGCGCCCGCCGGTGTGATGCCGCCGGTCCGCCTGGAGGTCGCCGACGCGGACTGCCGGGCTCCGGTGCCGCGATGTAGCGACGAGGACGAGACGGGTGGCCGCGGGCTCGCCCTGGTGGACGGCCTCGCGGACCGCTGGGGCTGGATCCGGGAGGGGGCGGGCAAGCGGATCTGGTGCGAACTGGACCGCGGGGCGCAGGTCGCCGCGGCCCCCGGGAAGGCGGCGGCCGTCGGGTACGGCACGGGTGTCGCCGCGTGCGGGGGGCTCGCCTACGAGGCGGTCTGACGGCGCCGCCTCCCCGGCCGCC
>NZ_JBEYUK010000056.1:0-10324 GCF_040643475.1 Streptomyces sp. NPDC047130
GTGCGCTTGCGGGAGGCGTCGCCCTCGAACATGGCGCCGATCTGCGGGACCGTGACGTGGGACTCGTCGATGACCAGGAGGAAGTCCTCCGGGCACGGCAACCCGGCCGGTGCGCCGGGGAGTTGCGGGGGCGTGCGCACGGTCGCGCACGCCGGACGGCCTCTAGCGGGAGCCGCCGTCGGCGTTGGGGCCGGCGTAGTCCTCGCCGTAGGCGCCCTTGGCCGGGCGGCGGCGGCGCATGGGCGGCTCGACGCCGTCCGCGAGACGACGGGCGGTGAGCAGGAAGCCGGTGTGGCCGATCATCCGGTGGTCCGGGCGGACCGCGAGGCCCTCGATGTGCCAGTTGCGGATCATCGACTCCCAGGCCGTCGGCTCGTTGAAGCAGCCCATCTCACGGATGGACTCGACGGTGCGGGCGAGCTGCGTGGTGGTGGCCACGTAGCAGCAGAGGATGCCGCCGGGGACCAGCGCCTTGGAGACCGCCTCCAGGCACTCCCAGGGCGCGAGCATGTCGAGGATGACCCGGTCGACCTCGGTGTCGCTCAGGTTGTCCTGGAGGTCGCCCACGGTGAGCTGCCAGGCCGGGTGCTCGCCGCCGAAGTAGCGCTCGACGTTCTGCTTCGCGATCTCGGCGAAGTCCTCGCGGCGCTCGTAGGAGTGGAGCATGCCCTGGTCGCCGATGGCGCGCAGCAGGAAGGAGCTGAGCGATCCGGAGCCCACGCCGGCCTCCACGACGCGCGCGCCGGGGAAGATGTCGGCGAAGGCCAGGATCTGCCCCGCGTCCTTGGGGTAGACCACGGCTGCGCCGCGGGGCATGGACAGGACGTAGTCGGGGAGCAGGGGGCGCAGCGCCAGGTAGGCGACGTTCCCCGTGGTGCGGACAACGCTTCCCTCGGGGGCGCCGATCAGCTCGTCGTGCGGGAAGGAACCCTTGTGGGTGTGGAAGTTCTTTCCCGCTTCCAGCGTGAACGTGTAGTGGCGGCCCTTGGGGTCGGTCAGCTGAACCTGGTCCCCGACCTTGAAGGGCCCGCGCCTGCGGGCGGCACCGGTCGGTTCGGACATGTGACCAGCCTACCGGTCCGCGGAGGGTGTCCCGACCGGCGGACCGGGCGGCGGTCTCAGCGGCGGCGGGCCATGGCCTTCACGAACGCCTGCTCGACGTCGGCGGCGGACAGCACGCCGTAGATCTCGCCGGTCTCCTCGACCACCAGGTACTCGGTGGCGGGGTGGGCGCGCAGCGCCTCGAGGAGTTCCTCGCCGCCCAGCTCGGCGGAGACCCGCATGCCCTCGGTCAGCTCGGTGGCCAGGCCGGACACCGCGACCCAGGGCCGGCGGTGCTCGGGGACGCCCGCGATGCCGGTCTCGCGGACCAGGGAGACGGGCACGCCGGCGGTGTCCACCACGACCAGGGCGCGGGCGCCGGACGCGTTGGCGCGGCGCAGCGCCTCCGAGACGGGGGTGTCGGGCTGCACGGGCACGGCCCGGCGGGTGAGGGTGCGGGCGCGCAGTTCGGGCAGGCGCTCGCGGAGCCGGGCCATGCGGAGGCTGTTGCCCGCGCCGGTCCACATGATCGCCGCGACGATGGCGGCGAGCAGCGCGTCCAGGACGGTGTCCATGCCGTCGGTCTCGGCCTGGCCGACGGCGCCGGAGCGGGTGAGCAGCGGGAAGCCGATGAGGACGGCGAGGGCCAGGGCCCGGCCGACCCAGGCGGCGGCGACGGTGCCGGTCATGGGCCTGCCGGTGATCTTCCAGACCACGGCGCGGAGCATCCGGCCGCCGTCCAGCGGGAGGCCGGGGAGCAGGTTGAAGGCGGCGACGATCAGGTTGGAGATCATCAGACCGGCCAGCAGCACGCCGGGCACGGTGCCGGGCTCCACGGCGAACAGGGACAGGTAGAAGACGCCGGCGAGCACCAGGGAGAGCAGCGGACCGACGAAGGCCAGGACGAACTCCCGGCCGGGGGTCTCCGACTCCTTGCCGATGTCGGAGAAGCCGCCGAAGAACTGGAGCTGGATGCGGCGCACCGGCAGCTTGAAGCGGAGCGCGGCGACGGTGTGGGCGAGTTCGTGGACCAGCACGGACGCGTAGAGGGCCACGGCGAAGAAGAGGGAGACCAGGTAGCGGGCGGCGCCGAGGTCGGGGAGGATCCGCTCCAGCTGGTTGCCGAAGACCCAGGTGATCAGCGCGGCGACCAGGAACCAGCTCGGCGACACGTACACCGGGACGCCGAAGGGGCGCCCCATCAGCAGGCCGCTGCGGGGCTCCTTCTCCCGGTCGTCCTGTTCCCGGCCGGGGCCGTGCCCGTGCGCGAGGGTCCGCCCGGAGGGCGTCTCCGGCGCGGCCTTCCCCGGCGGCGCGGTTTCGCCCCCGCCGCCGGTGGCCCGTTCCGGCCCCTCCGGCTGCGACGGCGCGCGCCCGGTCCCCGTCCCACCGGCGTCGCCGGATTCCTCGGCGGGACGGTGCTCGCCGCCCGTACCGGGCGGCACGCTCGCGGGCCCGCCGGCCGCCGGGGGCTCGGGTTCCGGGCCGCCGGGCCCGCCGGGCGCCGGCCTCCCCGCGGGCCGGTCGCCGCCGGGCCCGGGCGCCGGCCGGGCCTCGGCAGCGGCGGGACGCGGCTCGGCGGAGGGGTCCGGCTCGGCGGAGGGGTCCGGCTGGGCCACGGGGCCCGACTTGGCGGCGGAGTCCGGTTCGGCACCGCGGTCCGCCTCAACGGCGCGGTCCGGCTCGGCGGCGCGGTCCGGCTCGGCGGAAGGGCCGGACGGGGGCGTGGCGGAGGGATCGGGCGGGATGGGCGTGGCGTCGTCGTCGGGTCGCGGATCCTCGCTCGCGCCGCTCTGCACCACGCCGGTTGTCCCCTCGTCCGAAAAGCGTTCGTCCTCCACGCGCCCGCGTGCGGTGGAGCGACCCGAGGTCGATGGTATGCGGCGTGACCCGCATCGCACGCCTTGGCACCCCCCTGAGCCTTTCCCGCTGTGACGGTGCCCATGTCCCCTTCGGTCCCGGGCTGTCGGCACGGGGCCGTAAGGTCTGATGGCATGGAGACCAGCACCGCCGCCCCGACCCCGGCCGCCGAGGCCGCGACGGACACCCCGACGGAGGCGGCGGCGGACGCCCCCGCCGCACCGGCCGCCTCGCCGCCGAGGTCGCTGTCTCCCTCGCGCGCGTCGGACTTCATGCGCTGCCCGCTGCTCTACCGCTTCCGGGTGATCGACCGGCTGCCCGAGAAGCCCAGCGAGGCGGCCACCCGCGGCACGCTGGTGCACGCGGTGCTGGAGCGCCTCTTCGACGCGCCCGCCGCCGACCGGACCGCTCCCCGCGCCCGTGACCTGCTGCCCGGCCAGTGGGAGCGGCTGCGCGAGAGCCGCCCCGAGGTGGCGGAGCTCTTCGCCGACGACCCGGACGGCACGCGTCTGGCCGGCTGGCTGGCGGAGGCGGAGCGGCTGGTCGAGCGCTGGTTCACGCTGGAGGACCCGACCCGTCTGGAACCCGTGGAGCGGGAGTTCACGGTCGAGGCGGAGCTCGACTCCGGGCTGCGGCTGCGCGGCATCATCGACCGGGTCGACGTCGCGCCCACCGGCGAGGTCAGGATCGTCGACTACAAGACCGGCAAGGCCCCCCGCCCGCAGTACGCGGAGGAGGCCCTGTTCCAGATGAAGTTCTACGCGCTGGTGGTGTGGCGGCTGAAGCGGGTGCTGCCGCGCCGCCTGCAGCTGGTGTACCTCGGCAGTGGCGACGTGGTGACGTACGACCCGGTCCCCGCGGACCTGCAGCGGGTGGAGCGCAAGCTGCTGGCGCTGTGGGAGGCGATCGAGCAGGCCACGGCGACGGGCGACTGGCGGCCCCGGCCCAGCAGGCTCTGCGACTGGTGCGACCACCGGACGCGCTGCCCGGAGTTCGGGGGCACTCCCCCGCCGTATCCGCTGCCGGTCACCCTGCCCGTGCCCGCGCGGCGCACGGCAGAATGAGACGGGCCGGCCGCCGGGGTCCGCGTCGCCGGTTTTCGAGCTAGGGAGAAGTCACGTGGCGATCCGCGTCCTGCTGGTGGACGACCAGCCTCTGCTGCGCACCGGTTTCCGGATGATTCTGGAGGCGGAGCAGGACATCGCCGTGGTCGGCGAGGCCGGCGACGGCCGGCAGGCCGTGGAGCAGGTCCGCGCGCTGCAGCCGGACGTGGTCCTGATGGACATCCGCATGCCGCGGATGGACGGTGTGGAGGCGACCCGCCGGATCACCGGCCCTGAGCGCGACGGCCCGGCCAAGGTGCTGGTGCTGACCACCTTCGACCTGGACGAGTACGTGGTGGAGGCGCTGCGCGCCGGGGCCAGCGGCTTCCTCCTCAAGGACGCCCCGGCCCACGAGCTGGTGCAGGCGCTCCGCGTGGTGGCCGCCGGGGAGGCGATGCTGGCGCCGAGCATCACCCGGCGGCTGCTGGACAAGTACGCCACCCACCTGCCCTCGGGCGAGGAGACGGTTCCGGACGCCCTGCGCACGCTGACCGAGCGTGAGGTCGAGGTCCTGAAGCTGGTGGCGCGGGGGCTGTCCAACGCGGAGATCGCCGCGGACCTGTTCGTCGGCGAGACCACCGTGAAGACGCACGTCGGCCACGTCCTGACCAAGCTGGGGCTGCGCGACCGGGTGCAGGCGGCGGTGTACGCGTACGAGAGCGGCCTGGTGCGTCCCGGCGGGCAGTGACGCGCTGTCCCCGCCCCGTCCGGCGGGCGTACGACGGCGCCCCCACCCGATGCCGGGTGGGGGCGCCGTCGTGTCGCCACGCGGAGTCCCGCGGTCAGCCGGTGCCCTTGCTCAGCTGCCCTTGCTGATCTCCCAGAAGCGGAAGACCGTGGAGGCGTCCAGGCACTTCTCGAGGCCGTACACGCCGTCACGGACGACGGCGTACTGCTTGGCCTGCCAGAGCGGCAGCATCGGCAGCTCCTCGGCCACGATGTTCTGCAGCTCCTCGTAGTCGCGGGAGGCGGCGGAACGTTCCCGCTGGGCGGCGGTGGCCGGGATCAGTTCCTCGGTGATGGTCTTGTTCTCGTAGTTGTTGCCGAGGACGTTGCCCTCGCCGAAGAACGGGCCGGTGAAGTTCTCCGGGTCCGGGTAGTCCGGCACCCAGCCCTTGACGTAGACGCCGTACTTGCCGGCGGCGATGTCCTTCTCGTACTGGGCGAACTTGACCGACTTCACCTGGGCGTCGAACAGGCCGCTGTCGTTGAGCTGCTCGGCGATCGCCTCGAACTCCAGGTCCGTCGCCGGGCCGTAGCGGTCCGGGGTGGACCAGAGGGTGAGCTTCACCTTGCTGGTGACGCCCGCCTCCGTCAGCGCCTGCTGGGCGGCGGCCTTGGAGGGCTTGGAGCCGTAGGTGTCGAAGAAGGCCGTGTTGTGGCCGGCGATGCCCGCGGGGACGATCGAGTACAGCGGCGTGGCGGTCTGCTCGTAGACCTCCTCGATCAGCGCCTCGCGGTCCAGCAGGTAGGCGATGGCCTTGCGGACGCCCACGTTGCCGACGACCGGGTCCTTGACGTTGAAGACCAGGTGCTGGACCTCGGCGCTGGAGCCCTCGAGGACCGAGATCTCCTCGTCGCCGGTGCTGTTCTCCTCGATCTCGGCGATGTCGCCGGCGGCGAGGCCTCGGTAGGCGACGTCGACCTCGCCCTCGGCCAGCGCCTGCTTGAGGGCGGTGCGGTCGCCGCCGAAGAGCTTGAGGGTGACGCCCGCGTTGCGGGTCTCGGCGGTGCCCTGGTAGCCGTCGTTGAGGGAGAACACGGCCTCGTCCTCGTCGAAGGAGTCCAGGCGGTAGGGGCCGGAGCCGATCGCCTTGCCGTCCTCACGCAGCTTGTCGGCCGGGTACTCGCCCCGCGGCACGATCGAGCCGGCACCCGAGGCGATCTTGCTCGGGAAGGTCGCGTCGGGGAACTTCAGCTGGAAGACGACGGTCTTGTCGTCCGGCGTCTCGACCTTGTCCAGCGAGCTGAACATGACCGCGGGCCCGGACGGGTCGTCGATCTTCAGCATGCGCTCGAAGGTGAACTTCACGTCCTCGGACGTGAACGGGTCGCCGTTGCTGAACTCCAGGCCGTCGCGGAGCGTGCACCGGAAGACCTTGGTGTGCTCGTCGGTGAAGTGGCACTCCTGCGCCGCCTCGGGCTCCGGCTCGACGGCGCCGCGCGGGAAGGAGAGCAGCGACTGGAAGACGTTGTTGAACAGCAGCCAGGAACCCGGGTCGTAGCCGGAGGCGGGGTCGGTGGCGAGCACGTCGTCGGTCATGCCGACGACCACAGTGGAGTCGGCGCTCTTCGCCGAGTCCTCCCCGGTTCCGCAGCCGGCGAGCAGAGCTGCGCCCAGCGCGGCGAGCGCGGGCAGAACCGGCCACCGATGATGTCTCTTCACGTGATGTGCCTTGTCATGCGTTCGTGACGGAAGCCGGGCTCGGCCGAGCCCGGCGGCGGTGTGTGGGGGGAGGGACGATACCCGCCGGCCCGGGAAGGGGGGCCGGCGGGACCTGTCATTCGGAGCCGACGCCTCGGCTCAGCTCCCACAGCTGCAGCGTGGAGGAGGAGTTGAGCGCGTAGGCGGTACCGGTGACGTCGTCGCGGGCGGCGACGTACTGCTTGCCCTGCCACAGCGGCAGCACCGGGACGTCCTCGGCGACGACGTCCTGGATCGCGGTCAGGCTGCGCGAGGCGTCGGCACGGTCGGGCTCGCGCCGCGACTCGGGGATGAGCACCTGCTGCACCCGGCCGTTGGAGTAGGGGGAGCCGAGGAAGTTCTTCTTGTCGAGGAACGGCGCCAGGTAGTTGTCCGCGTCCGGGAAGTCGGGGAACCAGCCCATGCCCCAGACCTCGTACGACCCCTTCATCGACGCCGGGCGGAACTCCTTCCACGGCGTGCCCTGGGGGGCGCCCACCTTGAACAGCCCGCTGTCGTTGAGCTGCTCGGCCAGGATCTCGAACTCCGCGGCGGTGGCGGAGCCGTAGTGGTCGACCGTGTAGTGGAGGTCCAGCGGCACCGGGGTGCTGATGCCGGCCCGGGAGAGGATGCGGGCGGCCTTGGAGACGCTGGGCTCGCCGTACCTGTTGAAGAAGGAGTTGGAGTGCCCGGTCAGGCTGGCCGGCACCAGCGAGTACAGCGGCTCGGCCTGGGCGCCGTACACCTCGGCCACCAGCTCGCCCCGGTTCACGATCTGGGCGATCGCCTGGCGGACGGCCTTGTTCTGCACGGCCGGGGCGTCGGTGTCGAAGGCCAGGTAACGGATGTCCAGGCCCGACATCTCGACCAGCTCGATGCCGTCGTCCGGCGTGACGTCCAGCTTCTCGACCTGGTCGGGCGTCATCGTCCGGGACATCACGTCGATGGCGCCCTCGGACAGGGCCGCGCCCATCGCGTCGGCGTCGGCGAAGCTGACCAGCTCCGCCTTCTCGTTGCCCACCTCGAGGGAGCCCCGGTAGTCCGGGTTCCGGGTGAACACGGCCTTCTTCAGGGCGCCGTCGGCGACCTCCGCCTCGAAGGCGTAGGGGCCCGAGCCGTGCACGGCGAAGCCCTCGAGGAGCTTGTCCTTCGGGTACTCGTCGGGGTCGACGACGGCCGCGACGGGCGTGGAGAGCTTGTACGGGAACGTCGCGTCGGCCGAGTTCAGGTGGAAGACCACCTCGCGCTCGCCCCGGGTCTCCACCGTGTCCACGGTGGAGAGGAGTCCGGCGACTCCGCTGTCCGCGTCGATGCGCAGGACCCGCTCGACGGAGTACTTCACGTCGTCCGCGGTGACGGGGTCGCCGTCGGCGAACGTCAGGCCCTTGCGCAGGGTGCAGGAGTAGCGCTCGTTGCCCGTGTCGGTGAACCGGCAGCTCTCGGCGGCCTCCGGCTGGGGGTCGCCCCCGCCTCGGGGCTGGACCAGGAGGGTCTGCAGCGACTGGCGCAGGATGTTCCAGGAGCCGACGTCGTAGGCGTACGCGGGGTCGAGCGGGGCGGGAGCCTCCGGCGAGGCGGCGACCTGGTCGGTGGTGCCGACTCTGATCGGTGTGCCGTCCGAACCGCCGTCGGACCCGCCGCAGGCGGCGATCAGTGGAGCGACCAGGCCGATCACGGCCGGCAGCGCCAGAGTCTTGCGGTTCATGCGCGGACGTCTCCAGGCTGTCGTTTTCCGCCGACCCGCCGGCCTGAGGGTGGTGCGCGTCGGGTCGCGGGGGCGAAGGAATGTTTCTCGCGGCCGACATTAGCCGCCGTCGCCGGGGTGCCCGGAGCCGACCGCAACTGATTTGCCGTCACGCTTCGGAACCAGCCGTGGACACAGCGGCAACGGCGCCGGGGAAGGATTCGTGCGGCATTTCCCCAAACCGGGCACAAGGACCCCTTCCACAAGGGTGCCTTGAGGGTCCGTGAGCGGATCTCCCCTGGTCCCGGACCCGTCGGACGTGTCGAAGGTCACAGGAATGAACGGCGGAAAAGAATGCCAAAATCCGGCCGGGGTGCTTGACCGGCACGATCTCCTGGAGTTTTTCGTATTGCCGGAAGCACGGTGAGTAATTGCCCGGCCGGGCGCCGTGAACAATTCGTGAACGGGCTGCGCCAATTCCGTGGGAGCGCGCCTCAGGGACGGTGGACGAGCGACCTCAGGAAACGGAGGTCGACCTCTTCCAGCGACTTCACCACGGTGCGTCCCGGCGCGGGCCGCAGGGAGGCCACGGAGGGCACGGCGACGACGCGGCATCCCGCCGCCTCGGCGGCGGCGACGCCGGTGGCGGTGTCCTCGACGACCGCGCACCGGGTCGGGTCGGCGCCCAGGCCGGCCGCGGCCCGCAGGTACGGGTCGGGGTGCGGCTTGGTGCGCGGCACCTCGTCACCGGCCACCGTCAGGCGGAAGTGGTGGGCGCCCAGGGCGGTCAGCACCCGGTCGATGATCCTCCGGTGCGAGGCGGAGACCAGCGCGGTGGGGATGTCGTGGGTGTGGAGCTCGGCCAGCAGGCGGGCGGCGCCCGGCATCAGCGGCAGGTGCTCCTCGATCCGCGCCTCGAACCCTTCGTTGAGCAGGACGGAGAGCTCGTCGAGCGCGATGTCCGCACCCGTCGCCTGGATGAGGAAGCCGGCGCTGCGGCTCATCGGCCCGCCGACCACCACGTGCCGCCACGACTCCTCCAGCCGGTGGCCCAGTGACGCGAAGACCTCCTTCTCCACGTCCCACCAGAAGCCCTCGGTGTCCACCAGGGTGCCGTCCATGTCGAGAAGCACTGCCTGGAGACCCGATTCCTCGGCCGTCCGGGTCGTCGTGGCGGGGACCGTACTGGTCATCCGTGGACCTCCTTCGACAAGACGTGCAACGCGCGCTGGGGCCGACAGGCCGGTCGCCCTCCGGGGGAGAACGACCGGCCTGCGGTGGATCGACCAGTGTACGACCGGTTCGCGCCGATCGCCCGTCGAAAACGGGCGCGTGGCCGTCGGAGGCTCAGCGGGCGTTGAAGTACTTCGCCTCGGGGTGGTGGATGACGATGGCGTCGGTGGACTGCTCCGGGTGGAGCTGGAACTCCTCGGAGAGGTGGACGCCGATGCGCTCGGGCCGCAGCAGTTCGGCGATCTTGGCCCGGTCCTCCAGGTCGGGGCAGGCCCCGTAGCCCAGGGAGAAGCGGGCGCCGCGGTACTTCAGCTCGAACATCCCGCTCATGTCGTCGGGGTCCTCGCCGGCGTAGCCGAGTTCGGAGCGGACGCGGGCGTGCCAGTACTCGGCCAGGGCTTCGGCGAGCTGTACGGACAGGCCGTGGAGTTCGAGGTACTCGCGGTAGGAGTCGGCGGCGAAGAGGCGGGCGGTCTCCTCGCCGATCCGGGAGCCGACGGTGACGACCTGGAGGCCGACGACGTCGGTCTCGCCGGAGTCCTGCGGGCGGAAGAAGTCGGCGAGGCAGAGCCGGCGGCCGCGGCGCTGGCGGGGGAAGGTGAACCGGGTGCGTTCACCGCCGTCCTCGTCGAGGAGGATCAGGTCGTCGCCCTTGGAGACGCAGGGGAAGTAGCCGTACACCACGGCCGCCTCCAGCAGGTTCTCCGTCTGCAGCCGGTCCAGCAGGCCGCGCAGCCGCGGCCGGCCCTCGGTCTCCACCAGCTCCTCGTAGGTCGGGCCGTCGCCGGTGCGGGCCTGCTTGAGGCCCCACTGGCCCTTGAACAGCGCGCCCTCGTCCAGCCAGGTGGCGTATTCCTTGAGCTGGATGCCCTTGATGACGCGGGTGCCCCAGAAGGGCGGGGTCGGCACCGGGTTGTCGGTGGCCACGTCGGAACGGACCGGCCCTTCCTCCTGCGGGCGTTCCTCGGTCTGGAGGGTGGGGGTGGTCTTGACGCGGCG
>NZ_JBEYUK010000057.1:0-9762 GCF_040643475.1 Streptomyces sp. NPDC047130
CGTCGGCGGGACCGACCACGAGGCCCGCGACGCCGACGCCGATGCCGACGCGCTCTGGGACCTGCTGGCCCGGGGAATCACCTCACCGTGATCGTTTCCGGTCACTCGTCGACCGTTGCGGGACGACCCGGGATCAGACGGCGACCAGGTCGCAGACGAAGATCAGCGTCTCGTTGGGGCCGATGGCACGGCCGGCGCCGCGCTCCCCGTAGGCGAGGTGCGGGGGGATGATCAGCTGGCGGCGGCCGCCGACCTTCATGCCCTGCACGCCCTTGTCCCAGCCGCTGATGACCTGGCCGACACCGAGCTGGAAGCGCAGCGGGGTGCCGCGGTTCCAGGACGAGTCGAACTCCTCGCCGGACGAGAAGGAAACGCCGACGTAGTGGACGGAGACGACGTCGCCGGCCTTGGCCTCCGGGCCGTCGCCCTCCCAGATGTCCTTGATCTCGAGGTCCGCCGGCGGCTCGCCACCCGGGAAGTCGACCTCGGGCTTCTCGATGCTCACGAAACTTCTCTCCTGCTGATGGACGACACGATGCAACGGGAGCAGTCTCCCATCCCGGACGTCACATGGTCGCCAGCAGGTCCACGGTGAAGACGAGCGTCGAGTCCTTCTTGATCGGGCTGCCCTCCGGCGGGGTGTCGCCGTAGCCGAGGTCCGGCGGGATCACGATCAGGACCCGGCTGCCGACCTTCTTGCCGGCCAGTCCCTGCGCCCAGCCCGGGACGACCTGCTGGAGCGAGAACGAGGTGAGCGCGCCGCGGCCGTAGGTGGAGTCGAACTCCTTGCCGTCCGCCCAGAGCACGCCCTTGTACTGCACCAGCACCGTGGCGTCCTCGGCGACCTCCGGGCCGTCGCCCTCGAGGACGTACTCGGAGACCAGCTTCTTCGGCGGCGCGCCCTTGGGGATCTCCACCGAGGGGGCCTTGCCGTCGGTGTTGGTGCCCACCTTGGGCAGCGCCGCGTCGGACTGCGCGACCTTGCTGCCGTCGGCGGAGCTGCGGGCGTTGAAGGTGTTCTCGATGTCGATCACGAACACCAGGGTGTCGTCGCCCTTGATGCCGGCCTGCGCGTTGCCCTGCTCGCCGTAGCCCCAGGTGGGCGGGATCGCCATCATCACGCGGCTGCCGGCCTTCTTGCCCGCCAGCCCGTAGCGCCAGCCGTCGATGATCTGGCCCTGGGCGAGCTGGATCACGATGGGGCTCTTGCGGTCGTAGGAGTTGTCGAAGACCTTCGCGGTCTCCCAGTTCTGCCCCAGGTACTGGGCCTGGACGAAGTCGTTCTCGGCGACCGTGCGTCCGCTGCCGGCGATCACCGTGCGCACCGCCAGGTCCTTCGACGGCGATCCGGAGCCCTTGGCCACCGTCGGCTTCTCCCCGAACGCGGTTCCACCGGTGATCTCCGGGAGCGGGCCGTCGACGATCTTCGGCGGCGGCGGGGCGGAGGCGGGCGACTCCGGGGACGGCTTGGTGCTGGCCTCCGCCTCCTTGTCCGACGAGTCGGAGCCACAGGCGGAGAGGGTGGCCAGTCCGGCGGGAACAGCCAGGAGGAGTGAGCGTCGGCGCACGATGGGGGCCTCTATCGGTCGATCTTCGAGTTGGCGTCCCGCGTCACTCTACGGGTTCCCCGTCCCACCGCTCCCGTACGTGCGGACGGGGGTTCCGGATGCGCTCCGGAACCCCCGTCCGCCGTGCCGCGGCCCTGCCGGCGGCTACATGCCGGCGATCAGCTTCTCCACCCGGTCGTCGACCGAACGGAACGGGTCCTTGCACAGGACCGTGCGCTGGGCCTGGTCGTTGAGCTTGAGGTGGACCCAGTCCACCGTGAAGTCGCGGCGCTGTTCCTGGGCCCGCTTGATGAAGTCGCCGCGCAGCCGGGCCCGCGTGGTCTGCGGCGGCACCGACTTGCCCTCGAAGATCTTGACGTCGTTGCAGATCCGCTTGGCCTGGCCCTTCTTCTCCAGCAGGTAGTAGAGGCCGCGGCGGCGGTGGATGTCGTGGTAGGCGAGGTCTATCTGGGCGACCCGCGGGTTCGACATGGTCATGTCGTGCTTGGCGCGGTAGCGCTCCAGCAGCTTGTACTTGATCACCCAGTCGATCTCGGTGGCGACCTTGTCGAGGTCCTCCGTCTCGATGGCGTCCAGGGTGCGGCCCCAGAGCTCGAGCACCTGCTCGACGACGCCGGTGCGGATGCCGCGCCGGTCGACGAACTCGCAGGCCTTCTCGTAGTACTCGCGCTGCACCTCCAGCGCCGAGGCCTCCCGTCCGCTGGCCAGCCGCACCTTGCGGCGGCCGGTGATGTCGTGGCTGACCTCGCGGATGGCCCGGATCGGGTTCTCCAGGGTGAGGTCGCGCATCACCGTGCCGGCCTCGATCATGCGCAGCACCAGGTCGGTGGCCCCGACCTTGAGCAGCATGGTCGTCTCCGACATGTTGGAGTCGCCGACGATCACGTGCAGGCGGCGGTAGCGCTCGGCGTCCGCGTGCGGCTCGTCACGGGTGTTGATGATGGGCCGCGAGCGGGTGGTCGCCGAGGAGACGCCCTCCCAGATGTGCTCGGCCCGCTGGCTGACGCAGTACACCGCGCCGCGGGGGGTCTGGAGGACCTTGCCCGCGCCGCAGAGCAGCTGCCGCGTGACCAGGAAGGGGATCAGGATGTCCGCCAGCCGGGAGAACTCGCCGTGCCGGGCCACCAGGTAGTTCTCGTGGCAGCCGTACGAGTTTCCCGCCGAGTCGGTGTTGTTCTTGAAGAGATAGACGTCGCCCGCGATTCCCTCCTCGTGCAGGCGGCGTTCCGCGTCGACGAGAAGACCTTCCAGAATGCGCTCGCCGGCCTTGTCGTGGGTGACGAGCTCCGTCACGTTGTCGCATTCGGGTGTGGCGTATTCCGGATGCGATCCCACGTCGAGATAGAGGCGGGCGCCGTTTCGCAGAAACACGTTGCTGCTGCGGCCCCATGACACGACACGCCGGAAGAGGTACCGCGCCACCTCGTCAGGCGACAGACGGCGCTGTCCCCTGAACGTGCACGTGACGCCGTACTCGTTCTCCAGCCCGAAAATGCGGCGGTCCATGTCTGAACATTACGCCCGATCACCCGAGCTGAAACGGGGTTCGACGGTCCGATTCGGATCATTTTCCGAAGCGGCGGCGACTCTTCCGAGATTCCGGGGCTTCGCCAGCGCGCCGCGGGAGGCGAGCAGCACCAGCAGGGAGACCGCTCCGGCGGCGGCCGGGACGGCGAAACCGGAGCGGGTGCCGAGGAGCTCCAGCACCGGACCGGCGACGCCGGTACCCACCGACTGGCCCACGGTGAACGTGGTCACCAGCCAGGAGAACGCCTCGGTGACCGTGCCACGGGGGGCGTGCCGGTCCACGAGGACGAAGGCGCAGGCGATGGTGGGCGCCAGGAACACGCCGGCGAGGGCGGCCAGCAGGGTCATCGGCACCGTCCCCGGCATCAGGACGAGCGGGGCGTAGCCGACGGCCAGCAGGGCGACCAGGATCTTCAGCCGCCGCTCCGGCGCTCCCACCCACTCACGGGCGCCGTAGAAGCCGCCGCCGACCAGCGCGCCGAAGCCGAGGGCCGCGAGGAGGACGGCGTAGACCGCGTCGCTGTCGCCCCCGCTGTGGTCGGCGTAGGCGGCAGCGGCGACCGTGATGGAGCCGAGCGCGATGCCGACGAAGAAGAGCGCCCCGAGCAGGACCAGCAGTCCCCCGGAGCGCAGCGCCCCCAGCCAGTGCGCCTCGCGGGGCGCCGAGCGCCAGGCTCTGGAGGGCTGCGAGACGACCACGGAGAGGGCTCCGAGCACCCCGATCGCGTTGAGCGCCAGCAGCGCGGCCATCGGCGACCAGACGGCGATGAACAGCGAGACCAGCAGCGGGCCGACCGTGAACATGACCTCCTGGGCCACGGCGTCCATGGCGTAGGCGGTGTGGATCTGGTCCTCGCGGCGCAGGACGGAGGGCCACAGGGCGCGCAGGCCGCCCTCCAGCGGCGGGGTGAACAGACCGGCGGCGGCCGTGGCCAGGTAGGCGACGGGCAGCGGGTCGAGGCCGGTGAAGGCGAAGACGGCCATCGCCGCGGCGGCCAGCACGGCGGCGGGCAGCTGCACCCGCGGCTGCCCGTGCAGGTCGACGAGGCGCCCCAGCACCGGCTGGCCGACGGCGTTGGCGACGCCGTACACCGCGGCCAGCGCTCCGGCCAGGCTGTAGGAACCGCCCTCGGCCCGGACGAACAGGACGATGGCGATCGCCGACGTGGCGTTGGGCAGTCGCCCCACCAGCGTTCCCGCCAGGAGGCGCGCGGCATGCCGGGCCTTGAGGATCTCCAGGTACCGCGAAAACATGCAGCGCCCTCCGTTTTACGTATAACGTGAACGTCATACGTAGCATGTCCGACGACTCGCAGTCCAGACGAGCCCCGACCCGGAGAAGCGCGCCGACCATGGCCCCATCAGGCAAGACCCGCCCCACCAGCAGGGACGTGGCCCGCGCGGCCGGCGTCTCGCAGGCCTCCGTCTCGCTCGTCCTGGGCGGCAAATGGCACGGCCGGATCTCCGAGCCCACCGCGGAGCGGGTCCGGGAGGCCGCGCGCACCCTCGGCTACCGGCCCAACCTGGCGGCGAGGAACCTGCGCACCGGCCGCACCCGCACGGTCCTGCTGGTGGTCCCCACGCTGACCACGCACTTCTTCGCCGGGGTGCACACCGGCGCCGCCCGCGTCGCGGCGGCACACGGCTTCTCGATCGTGCTCTACCCGTCACCGGTCGGCGTCGGCCCGGCCCGGGACCCCTTCGCCTCGGCGCCGGCCGCGCTGGAGGGGGTGCTGGCCTCGTCGATGGCCGCGCAGGCGCTGACCGTGCTGCGCGGCGACCGGCTTCCGCTGGTGATGCTGGACAGCGAGCCCGGCGCCACCCCGGACACCGCCACCGTCAACCTGGACATCGCGGACGGCGTCCGCCAGGTGGCCGACCACCTGCTGGGCCTCGGGCACCGCCGCTTCCTGCACCTGCGGGCGGACGTGCCCTCGTGGACGTTCGCCCAGCGGGCCCGGGCGCTGGAGGCCCGGCTCGCGACGGTGGCGGACACCACGCTGGTCACCGCCGCCTCCGGCATGGCCCCGGAGCACGGCCGCGCCGCCGTGGAGGCCGCCCTGCGCGGGCCGGGCCCCCGCCCGACGGCCCTGGTCTGCGACGACGACATGCTCGCCGTGGGCGCCTACAAGGCGGCCCGTGACCTGGGCCTGCGCGTGCCCCGGGACCTCTCGGTCACCGGCGTGGACGACCAGATCCTCGCGCTGGCCCTGGAACCGGAGCTCACCACCGTCCGCCTGGACGCGGAGCTGACCGGGGAGCGCGGCATGGAGGCCCTGCTGTCGGTGATCGACGGCCGCGCGCCGGTCACCCGGGACATCCCGGTCGACCTGGTCGTCAGGGGCTCGACCGCTCCCCCGCCCGCGCCCTGACGCCGACGCCCCGCCCCCGGCCCTGCCCGGACACGACGGTGCCGCGTGCCCACGGCGGAGGCCGTGGGCACGCGGCACGGAGTCGGTGCTCGCTGCCGGTACCCGGGGTCGGTGCCCGGAGCCGGCGCCCGGGCGGACGGCTGGTCGGGCGTGGTTCCGGCCGGGCGGACCGGTCAGCTCTCGGCGGAGTCCGCGGGCCCCTCGGGCTTCGCGGCCTGCTCGGGCTTCGTGGGCTCGGGCTCGGGCTCGGCGGCCGTGGCTCCGCCCTCGCCGCCGTCCGCCAGGAGGCGCTCCAGGCGCGGGCCGGTGATCCGGCGGAACTTCCGCCGCTGCGGCCGGGTGCGGTCCAGGACCGCCACCTCCAGACGCTCCGCGGGGATCTCCCGCTCCGAGCCGCTGGTGTCCCGGGAGAGCGCCTGCACGGCCAGCTTGAGCGCCTCGCCGAGGGTCATGCCCTCGCGGTGGCGCTGGTCGAGGTAGGAGCTGATCTGCTCGGCGTTGCCGCCGACCGCGACCGAGCCGTGCTCGTCCACGATGGAGCCGTCGTGCGGCAGCCGGTAGATCTGGTCGCCCTCGGGGGTCTCCCCCACCTCGGCCACCACCAGCTCGACCTCGTAGGGCTTCTCCCCCGCGCTGGAGAAGATGGTGCCCAGCGTCTGCGCGTACACGTTGGCCAGGCCGCGCGCGGTGACGTCGCCCCGGTCGTAGGTGTAACCGCGCAGGTCCGCGTACCGCACGCCGCCGATGCGGAGGTTCTCGTACTCGTTGTACTTGCCCGCGGCGGCGAAGCCGATGCGGTCGTAGATCTCGCTGAACTTGTGCAGCGCGCGGGACGGGTTCTCACCGACGAAGACGATGCCGTCGGCGTACTGCAGCACGACCAGGGAGCGGCCGCGCGCGATGCCCTTGCGGGCGTATTCCGCCCGGTCCGCCATCGCCTGCTGGGGTGAGACATAGAACGGCGTCGACACCGGTTATCCGTCCCTTTCCGTGGATTCCGTCGAAGGGTCTGTAGAAGTCACAGGGATCGTCCTGAGGGTCCGTGAGGGCGACGCGCCGTCAGAGCAGCGCCGCCCGCGGGCCGTCGGGCTCCTCGAGCCGGCGGTCCAGGACCGAGCGGGCGATCCCCGACGACTGCGTGTCCGTCAGCCGGCGGAATCCGTCCTCGGTGATCACGGTGACGATCGGGAAGATCCGGCGCGCCATGTCCGGGCCGCCCGTCGCCGAGTCGTCGTCGGCCGCGTCGTACAGGGCCTGGACGACCAGGGTGGTCGCCTGCTCCTCCGTCAGGTCCTCGCGGTAGAGCTTCTTCATCGAGCCGCGGGCGAACAGCGAGCCGGAGCCCGTCGCCGCGAAGCCCTGGTGCTCCTCGGAGCGGCCGCCGGTGACGTCGTAGGAGAAGATCCGGCCCCGGCCGGCGTCCAGGTCGTAACCGGCGAACAGCGGCACGACCGCCAGGCCCTGCATGGCCATGGCCAGGTTGGAGCGGATCATCGTCGACAGCCGGTTGGCCTTGCCCTCGAGGGAGAGCTGGGCGCCCTCGACCTTCTCGAAGTGCTCCAGCTCGAGCTGGAACAGCTTCACCATCTCCACGGCCAGACCGGCCGTGCCCGCGATGCCCACCGCGGAGTACTCGTCGGCCGGGAACACCTTCTCGATGTCGCGCTGGGCGATCACGTTGCCCATGGTGGCCCGCCGGTCACCCGCCAGAACCACGCCGCCCGGGAACGTCACCGCCACGATGGTGGTGCCGTGCGGGGCCTCGATGACGCCCTGCGTCGGCGGCAGCTGCCGCTTGCCGGGCAGCAGGTCCGGCTGGTGCCCCGCCAGGAAGTCCATGAAGGAGGAGGATCCCGGAGTCAGGAAGGCGGCCGGCAGTCGCCCCGTGTCACGAGTGTTGGCTTCCACGCATTTCCTTCCGAAGAACACGGCTTCCGCGCCGCCGTCGCATCCGACCTGCGCGGTTGAAGCAAGCTGAAGCACAGTTATGCCACGGACCCTACCCGCACTCCGGCGATGATCCACCTTCGAACACCGGAGCACGGGGGCCGCCGGAGGGCAGCCCCCGTGCTCGGCACTGCGCCTTCGCTTCGAAGGCCCTGAGGCCTACTGGCCGCCCTTCTGCACGAAGGAACGCACGAACTCCTCGGCATTCGACTCGAGCACGTCGTCGATCTCGTCCAGGACGGAGTCGACGTCGTCGCTCAGCGCCTCCTGCCGTTCCTTCAGGTCCTCGCTCGCCTGCGCATCCTGCGCCTGCTCGTCGACCTCCTCGGTCGACCGCGTGGCCTTCTGCTGTCCGCCGCCGGTGTCCTTGGTCGCCATAACCCTCACCCCGCTCGGTTCGACGTTCTCGATCAGACCCTACAAGCAGGGTCCGACATCGACCCCACAGTTCCCTCACACGGAGAAACCATCCCGATGATTCCCCTTCGGGACCGATCCCACCCCGAAACGGGGGTGGAAGATCGCTCAGTTGTTGCCGCTCAGCACCTTGACCAGGTCCTCCGCCGTCCGGCAGCGGTCGAGGAGCTCCTTGACGTGCGCCCGGGTACCCCGCAGGGGCTCCAGCGTGGGCACCCGCTGGAGCGAGTCCCGGCCGGGGAGGTCGAAGATCACCGAGTCCCAGGAGGCGGCCGCCACGTCGTCCGCGTACTGCTCCAGGCAGCGGCCGCGGAAGTAGGCACGGGTGTCCTCCGGGGGCTGTGTGACGGCCCTGAGGACCTCCTGCTCGTCGAGCAGCCGCTTCATCCGCCCGCGGGCCGCCAGACGGTTGTACAGGCCCTTGTCGGGCCGCACGTCGGCGTACTGCAGGTCGACCAGGTGGAGCCGCGGGGCGTCCCAGTCCAGGGTGTCCCGGCGGCGGTAGCCCTCCATGAGCTCCCGCTTGGCCACCCAGTCCAGCTCGCCGGCCAGGCTCATCGGGTCGTTCTCCAGACGGCCCAGGACGTCCTCCCAGCGGGAGAGCACGTCCTTGGTCTGGTCGTCGGCGTCGACGCCCAGGCGCTCCTCGACGTACTTGCGGGCCAGCTCGTAGTACTCCATCTGCAGTTGCACCGCGGTGAGCTTCCGGCCGCTGCGGAGCGTGACCAGCCGCTTGAGCGTCGGGTCGTGGGACACCTGGTGCAGGGTGCGCACCGGCTGGTCCACGGCCAGGTCGACGGCGATGAACCCGTCCTCGATCATGGACAGGACCAGGGAGGTGGTGCCCAGCTTGAGGTAGGTCGAGATCTCGGAGAGGTTGGCGTCGCCGATGATCACGTGCAGGCGGCGGTACTTCTCCGCGTCCGCGTGCGGCTCGTCGCGGGTGTTGATGATGGGCCGCTTCAGGGTGGTCTCGAGGCCCACCTCGACCTCGAAGTAGTCCGCCCGCTGGCTCAGCTGGAAGCCGTGCTCGTTGCCGTCCTGGCCGATGCCGACCCGGCCGGCGCCGGCGAAGACCTGCCGGGAGACGAAGAAGGGCGTCAGATGGCGCACGATGTCCGAGAAGGCGGTCTCCCGCTTCATCAGGTAGTTCTCGTGCGTCCCGTAGGAGGCGCCCTTGTTGTCGGTGTTGTTCTTGTAGAGGTGGATGGGCTGCGCGCCGGGCAGCTGGGCGGCCCGCTCGGCGGCCTCGGCCATGATCCGCTCGCCGGCCTTGTCCCAGAGCACCGCGTCCCGCGGGTTGGTGACCTCGGGGGCGCTGTACTCCGGGTGGGCGTGGTCCACGTAGAGGCGGGCGCCGTTCGTCAGGATCACGTTGGCGAGGCCGATGTCCTCGTCAGTGAGCTGGCTGGAGTCGGCGACCTCGCGCGCCAGGTCGAAGCCGCGCGCGTCCCGCAGCGGGTTCTCCTCCTCGAAGTCCCAGCGGGCCCGGCGGGCCCGGTGCATCGCCGCCGCGTAGGCGTTGACGATCTGGGACGAGGTGAGCATGGCATTGGCGTTGGGGTGGCCCGGAACGGAGATCCCGTACTCCGTCTCGATCCCCATCACTCGCCGTACGGTCATGCGGCCCTCCTTGCCCGGCGGCGCCCTCGGTCGGGGGCGGCCCTCAAGTCCCACCCGTGCTCCGGCGCAGGTGCGTGCCCGTTCCGGTCTGCCCGCGGCGGCGGAGCGGCGGTACTGCAGAGCCTAGAACGCCAGGGCGCCGTCGGGGAGATCATTCGCCTCTTTGGCGCTCCCGCGCGCCCGTACGGGCGGGTGGGAGTAAGAGGCGGCCGCGGGTGCCTCGCAGGCCGCGCCACCGCGCGCGGCCCGCCAGGCGGTCACCAGGCCGATGATCCCGCCGCCCTCCACCAGTACGGGTACCGGTACCC
>NZ_JBEYUK010000058.1:0-8750 GCF_040643475.1 Streptomyces sp. NPDC047130
TTCGGCGCCGTCAGCCCGTTCGACGCACCGTCCTGGTTGACCGCCGAACCCCGCACGACCGCCAGCACCCGGTGCCCGCGCGCGACAGCGTCCGACAGTTTCTCGAGGACCAGCACGCCAACGCCCTCGCCCCAGCCGGTGCCGTCGGCAGCGTCCGCGAAGGCCTTGCACCGGCCGTCGGCGGCCAGGCCGCCCTGCCGCTCGAACTCGGCGAACACCGTCGGCGTCGACATCACGGTCACGCCGCCGGCCAGTGCCATCTCGCACTCGCCGCTGCGCAGCGCCTGAGCCGCCAGGTGCATCGCGACCAGCGACGAGGAGCACGCCGTGTCCACCGTCACCGCGGGCCCTTCCAGACCGAAGGCGTACGACACCCGGCCGGAGAGGATCGCGGCGGCGTTCCCGGTGGCCACGTGTCCCTCGACGTCTTCACCGGAGGCGGCGACGACCTGGGGGTAGTCCTGGCCGTTCGTGCCGGCGAAGACGCCGACGGCGGTGCCGCGGACGCCGCGGGGGTCCACCCCGGCGGATTCGAAGGCCTCCCAGGTGGCCTCCAGCAGCAGCCGCTGCTGCGGGTCCATCGCCAGCGCCTCACGCGGCGAGATCCCGAACAGCCCGGCGTCGAACCCGGCGACGTCCCGCAGGAAGCCGCCTTCGGGCACGGACGCCGTCCGGCTGTCGCCGGGGTTCCAGCCGCGGTCGGACGGGAACGCGGTCATCGCGTCGACCCCGTCCGTCAGCAGTCCCCACAGGTCCTCGGGCGTCGCCACGCTGCCGGGGAAGCGGCAGCTCATGCCGACGATCGCCACCGGCTCGTCGGCCGCGCCGTCACCGGGTCCGGTGACGGGTCCGGCCGGGGCCGCGTCCGGGGAAGGCTCGCCGCCGAACATCTCCTGTTCGAGGAAGCGCGCCAGGTCCTTGGGCGTCGGCCGGTCGAAGACCAGGGAGACGGGCAGGGTCAGTCCGGTGCGGGCGCCGATCAGGTTGCGGAGTTCCACGGCGGCCAGCGAGTCGAAGCCGAGGTCGCGGAACGCCTGTCCGGTGCCGACCGCCTCCGCCGAGCGGTGGCCGAGGACCGCTGCCGCCCAGGTGCGGACCGCGTCCAGCAGGAGGTGACCGCGTCGGCCCGCGGGGGCCGCCGCCAGCTCGGCCCGGAATCCGTCGGCGGGGCCGCTGTCCCCGCCCGGGGTCCGTGCGGTGGTGGCGGCCTCGGGCAGTTCGGACAGCAGGGGGCTCGGCCGGGCCTCGGTGAGCCCGGTGGCGAAGAGCGGCCAGTCGATGTCCGCCACCACCGGCTGCGGTGTCGTGTCGTCTCCCGCGATGGTCTGTTCGAGCGCGGTCACGGCGAGTTCGGGGTCCATCGGCGACAGGCCCGCGCGGCGCAGCCTGCCGGCCACCGCCCGGTCGTCGGCGGCCATGCCGTCCTGCGCCCACGGTCCCCAGGCGATGGACGCCCCGGGCAGTCCGCGGTCGCGTCGCCCGCGCATCCAGGCGTCGACGAAGGCGTTGGCGGCCGCGTAGTTGCCCTGTCCGGCGCTGCCGAGCGTTCCGGCCAGCGAGGAGAACGCGACGAAGAAGTCGAGGTCGTGCGAGCGGGTCACGTCGTCGAGGGCGACGACGCCGCCCGCCTTGGCCGCCAGTACGGCCTCGAAGCGCTCGGGGGTGAGCGTGTCGAGGGTGCCGTCGTCCAGGGCGCCCGCGGCGTGGACGACGCCGGTCAGCGGGAGGTCCGGCGGGAGCTGGGCCAGCGCGGCGGTGAGCGCGTCCCGGTCGGCGGTGTCCCCGGTGGCCACGATGACCCGGGTGCCCCGTGCGCCGAGTTCCTCGACGAGTTCGGACACTCCGGGGGCCTCGGTGCCGCGACGGCTCAGCAGGAGCAAGCACGGCACGCCCCGGTCGGCGAGGCGGCGGGCGACGACCGTGCCCAGCGCTCCGGTGCCGCCGGTCACCAGGACGGAGCCGGGCCGCGACGGCGACCAGGAGGAGCCGCTGCCGGTGGATTCCGCGCGCACCAGGCGTCGCCCGTACGCCGCGGAGTCGCGGACCGCCACCTGGTCCTCGCCCGTGCCGCCGCCGAGGACGGCGGCCAGCCGCGTGCCGCCCCGCGCGTCCAGGACGGGCGGGAGGTCGATCAGGCCGCCCCAGCGGTCCGGGTGTTCCAGGGCGGCGACGAGTCCCAGTCCCCAGGTCTGCGCCTGGACGGGCCGGGCCGGCAGGTCGGCGCGCCCGACGCGGACCGCGCCGGAGGTGAGGAACCAGCAGCGGGCGGCGATCCCGGCGTCACCGAGGGCCTGGAACAGGTGCAGGTTGAGCGTGAGCCCGGTGGGTACCGACGAGCCCGGCGCCGGTTGCTGGGCCCGGGCGGCGAGCGAGACCACTCCCCCGACCGGGCCCGCGGCGGCGAGCCGGGCGGCGAGCGTGGCCCGGTCCGTGTCGACGGGCACGGCGAATCGGACCGGCTCGGCGCCGGCGGCGGCGAGCGCCGCGGCGACCGCGTCGACCACGTCGACCACGTCGACCGGTGCGGTCGCGGCGTCGTCGGCGGGCGTCTCGGGTACGACCAGCAGCCAGCGGCCGGTGAGGTTGGCCGACGCGGGCATCCCGGTCACCGGGCGCCACGTCGTGCGGTAACGCCACGACGCGAGCGCGGAGTCGCCGCGCCGTCGGCGGTTCCACGAGGAGAGCACCGGCAGCGCCGGGGCGAGCACGTCGCGGGAACCGTCGGAGCCGAGGAGGTCGGCGAGCTGGTCCATGTCGGCGCGTTCGACCGCGTCCCAGAAGCGGGTGTCCGCCGCGTCGGCGGTGGGACCGCCGGTGGCGGGGCCGGCCTGCGGCCAGTACCGCTCCCGTTGGAACGCGTACGTCGGCAGCGTGACGCGACGGCCCTCGGGCAGCACCGTCGCCCAGTCGACCGCGGCACCCGACGCCCACAGGGCCGCCAGTGCGCGCAGCGCGGTGCCCACCTCCGGCCGGTCCGCACGGAGCAACGGCACCGAGGGGTGGTCGGGGAGGGTCTGCCGGGTGAGGGCGCACAGGACGCCGTCGGGGCCGAGTTCGAGGAAGGCCCTGATGTCGCCGAGGGAGGCGATCGCGTCGGCGAAGCGGACGGGCCGGCGGATCTGGTCCACCCAGTAGTCCGGGGTGGCGAGGTCACCGGGGGCCGTGGTCACGACCGGGATCGCCGGGGCGTGGTAGGTCAGCGACCCGGCGACGGCGGCGAACTCCGCCTGCATCGGCTCCATCAGCCGTGAGTGGAACGCGTGCGAGACGACCAGCCGCTTCACCCGCACCCCCTCGGCGCGCAGCCGCTCCTCCAGTGCGCCGATCGCGTCCGCGTCACCGGACACCGTGACCGAGGTCGGCCCGTTGACGGCCGCCAGGTCCACCCCGTCGGGCAGTTCCAGACCGTCCTCGGAAGCCTCCACCGCGAGCATCGCGCCGCCGGACGGCAGCGCGTCCATCAGACGGCCGCGCGCCGAGACGAGGGCGCACGCGTCGTCCAGCGACAGCACGCCCGCGCAGTGCGCGGCGGCCAGCTCCCCGATGGAGTGGCCGACCAGCACGTCCGGGGTGACACCCCACGACTCGACGAGGCGGAACAGCGCCACCTCGACGGCGAACAGCGCGGGCTGCGTGTACACGGTCCGCGCCAGCAGCTCCGCGTCGACGCCGAACACGACGTCACGCAAGGGCAGTTCGAGGTCCACCCGCGCGCACACCGCGTCGAAGGCGTCCGCGAAGACGGGGAACGCCTCGTACAGTTCGCGCCCCATCCCGACCCGCTGCGCGCCCTGGCCCGAGAAGAGGAACGCCGAACCACCGGGCGCGGCCTCGTCGCGGACGACGGACGGCTCGGCCCGGTCCTCGGCCAGGGCCCGCAGGCCGGCCAGCAGCTCTTCCCGGTCGTCGCCGAGGACGACCGCCCGGTGGCCCAGCGCGGCGCGGCCCGTCGCCAGCGACCACGCCACGTCCTGCGGGGCGATGTCGAGTTCCGCGTGCACGTCGACCAGGCGTTCCGCCTGGGCGCGCAGCCCGTCCGCCGTGTGGGCCGAGACGACCCAGCCCAGGGGGCCCGCCGCGGCGGCCGGGAGGGCGGCCTGCGCGGTGGGCTCGGCCTGTTCGAGGATGACGTGGGCGTTGGTGCCGCTGATGCCGAACGAGGACACACCCGCCCGGCGCGGACGCTCCGCCTCCGGCCACTCGCGCGGTTCCGTCAGCAGCCGCACCGCGCCCGTGGACCAGTCGACCTGCGACGACGGCTCGTCGACGTGCAGGGTAGCCGGGAGGACGCCGTGCCGCATGGCCAGCACCATCTTGATGACGCCCGCGACGCCGGAAGCCGCCTGGGTGTGCCCGATGTTGGACTTCACCGAGCCCAGGTACAGCGGCTCCTCGCGGTCCTGACCGTAGGTGGCGAGCAGTGCCTGCGCCTCGATCGGGTCGCCCAGCCGCGTGCCGGTGCCGTGGCCCTCGACCGCGTCGATGTCCGACGGCGACAGGCCCGCCGCCGTCAGCGCCTGGCGGATGACCCGCTGCTGGGAGGGGCCGTTGGGGGCGGTGAGGCCGTTGGACGCGCCGTCCTGGTTGACGGCCGAGCTCCGCACGACCGCCAGCACTTCGTGGCCCAGCCGTCGCGCGTCGGAGAGTTTCTCCAGGACCAGCACGCCGACGCCCTCGCCCCAGCCGGTGCCGTCGGCAGCGTCCGCGAAGGCCTTGCACCGGCCGTCGGCGGCCAGGCCGCCCTGCCGGTCGAACTCGGCGAACACTCCCGGCGTCGTCATCACGGTCACGCCGCCGGCCAGCGCCATCTCGCACTCGCCGCTGCGCAGCGCCTGAGCCGCCAGGTGCATCGCGACCAGCGACGACGAGCACGCCGTGTCCACGGTGACCGCGGGCCCCTCCAGGCCGAAGGTGTACGCCACCCGGCCGGAGATCACGCTGTTGGCCGTGCCGGCGAGGAGGTACCCCTCCGCCCCGTCGAGGGCGCCGGTGCCGCCGTAGCCGGAGGAGGAGGCGCCCGCGAAGACGCCGACCGGCCGGCCGCGCAGTGCGCGCGGGTTCATGCCCGCCGACTCGAACGCCTCCCAGGAGGCTTCCAGCAGCAGCCGCTGCTGCGGGTCCATCGCCAGCGCCTCACGCGGCGAGATCCCGAACAGCCCGGCGTCGAACTCCGTCGCCGTGTCCACGAAGCCGCCACGGGCGGAGGCGCCTTCGACGGCCCCCATGGGCCATCCCCGGTCGGCCGGGAAGCCGGCGACGCCGTCGCCCATGGTCGCGACGAGGTCCCACAGTTGCTCGACGGACCGTACTCCGCCGGGGTAGCGGGCGCTCATGCCGACGATGGCGATCGGCTCGTCCGCGGCGGTCGCCGCGGGGGCGGGGACGGCCGGGGTCTCCGGGGCGGGCGGACCGGCGTGTTCCAGCAGCGCACCGGTCAGGTGTTCCGCCAGCGAGCCGGGGTCGGGGTGGTCGAAGACGAGGGTCGCGGGCAGTGCGAGGCCGGTCTCGGCGGCGAGGAGGTCGCGCAGTTCGACGGCCGTGAGGGAGTCGAAGCCGAGATCGCGGAAGGACCGGTCGGCCTCGACCGCGGTGGTGGTGGGCAGGCCGAGGCAGACGGCGGCACGGGACCGGATCAGGTCGAGCAGCATCCCGTGGCGCCGGCTCCCGGGCGCCGCGAGCAGGCTGTCCCGGAAGCCGGAGGCCGGCCTGCCGGGCGCCGGGGCGGGCGCGAGGGCCGCAGCGGCTTCGGGCAGCCCGGTGAGGAGGGCGCTGTCGCGGCCGGAGACGAAGGCGGGGGCGAACCGCGCCCAGTCCACGTCGGCGACGGTCACGCAGTCTTCGCCCAGGTCGACGGCGCGGGCGAGGGCGGCGACGGCGAGGTGCGGGTCGAGTGCGACCAGGCCGTGCCGGTGGAGGTGCTCCTCCGCCCCGCCGACCTCGGCCATGCCGGGCCCGGCCCAGGGCCCCCAGGCCACCGAGGTGCCCGCGTGCCCGTGTGCGCGCCGCTGTTCGACCAGGGCGTCCAGGTAGGCGTTGGCCGCCGCGTAGACGGCCTGGCCTCCGCTGCCCCAGGTCGCGGCGATCGACGAGAAGACGACGAACCGGTCGAGTTCCAGGCCCCGTTCGCGGGTGAGTGCGTCGAGGTGCGCGGCACCGGCCACCTTGGCGTCCAGGACGCGGGCGATCTCCGCGTCGTCGGTGTCCGCGAGCGGCGTCGCCTGTCCCGCTCCCGCGGCGTGGACGACGCCGGTCAGCGGGCGGTTCTCCGGGATGGCGTCCAGGACGGCCGCGAGCGCGTGCCGGTCGGTGACGTCGCACGCGGCGACGGTCGTCGCGGTGCCGAGGGCGGCCAGTTCGGCCACCAGCGCCTCGGTGCCGGGCGTGTCCGGGCCCCGGCGGCCGAGGAGCACGAGGTGGGGTGCTCCGCGCCCGGCGAGCCAGCGCGCGACGTGTCCGCCGAGGGCTCCGGCCCCGCCGGTGACCAGGATGGTGCCGGTGGGCGTCCAGGGCTCCGCGGCCGGGGTCTCGGCGGCGGTCGTCCGGGCCAGACGCCGTCCGTAGGCCCCCGAGGAGCGCACGGCGACCTGGTCCTCGCCGGAGCCGCCCGCGAGGAGGGACACCAGGAGCCGGGCGGCGCGGGCGTCGGGGTCGGCCGGGAGGTCGACCAGCCCGCCCCAGCGGCGCGGCAGTTCCAGGGCGGCCACGCGGCCGAGGCCCCAGGCCTGCGCCTGCTCGGGGTGGAGCAGCGGGTCGGAACGGCCGACGGACACCGCCCCGCTCGTCACCATCCACACCGGGGCGTCGATCTCCGCTTCGTCGAGCCGCTGCAGCAGGGCCACCGATCCGGCCACCACCTCGGTGGCGGGGACGGCCACGAGGACGCCGGTGACGTCGCGCGGGGCGGCACGCAGACCCGCGGTGTCCCCGGTCGTCTCCCGGACGTCGGCACCGGCGGCGCGCAGCGCGGTGGCGACGGCGGGCCGGTGCTCGCCGACCAGCAGCCAGGTGCCGGTCGGATCGGCCGTCGACGCGGAGGCCCGCGGGAGGCCGGAGAGGGGGGTCCAGGTGACGCGGTAGCGCAGGGACTCGATCCGAGCCTCCTCGCGGCGCGAGCGCCGCCAGGCGGAGAGTGCGGGGAGCACGGAGTCCAGGTGCTCCGGCGTGTCCGGGAGTCCGATGGTGTCGGCGAGTCCGGCGAGGTCCTCGTGTTCGACGGCCTCCCAGAAGCGGGCCTCGTCCTCGTCCCGGTGCCCGGCCGCACCGGCCTGCGTGGTGTCCACCGCCGGCTCGGGCCAGTAGCGCTCCCGCTGGAACGCGTACGTCGGCAGCTCGACGGGGCGGCCCTCGGGCAGCAGAGCCGACCAGTCCACCTCCACGCCGGCGACCCACAGGCGTCCCAGCGCGGCCGTCACCGACTCGCACTCGTCACGGTCCTTGCGCAGCGACGGCACGAACACGCCCTCGCCCGCGGACTGCTGGGCCGGCGCGCACAGCACACCGTCGGGGCCCAGCTCGAGGAAGCGGGTGCGCCCGGCATCGAGCGAGGCGATCGCGTCGGCGAAGCGGACGGGCTGACGGATCTGGCCCACCCAGTAGTCCGGGCCGGCCATGTCGCCGGGGGCCGTGGTGACCACGGGGATGGTCGGGGCGTGATAGGTCAGCGACTTCGCGACGGCGGCGAACTCGTCGAGCATCGGCTCCATCAGGTGCGAGTGGAACGCGTGCGAGACGACCAGCCGCTTCACCCGCACGCCCTCGGAGCGCAGCCGCTCCTCCAGCGCGCCGACCGCGTCGGCGTCCCCGGAGACCGTGATCGAGGTCGGCCCGTTGACGGCCGCCAGGTCCACGCCGTCGGGCAGTTCCAGGCCGTCCTCGGCGACTTCGACAGCCAGCATCGCGCCGCCGGACGGCAGCGCGTCCATCAGACGCCCACGCGCCGACACCAGCCGGCACGCGTCGTCCAGGGACAGCACGCCCGCGCAGTGCGCGGCGGCCAGCTCCCCGATGGAGTGGCCGACCAGCACGTCCGGGGTCACCCCCCAGGACTCCACCAGCCGGAACAGCGCCACCTCGACGGCGAACAGCGCGGGCTGCGCGTACACGGTCCGGTCCAGCGCGTCGGCGTCGTCGCCGAACACCACGTCACGCAAGGGCAGTTCGAGGTCGACCCGCGCGCACACGGCGTCGAAGGCGTCCGCGAAGACGGGGAAGGCCTCGTACAGCTCACGCCCCATCCCGACCCGCTGCGCGCCCTGACCGGAGAACAGGAACCCGGTCCGGCCCTCACGCACCGTGCCGGTGGCGACCCGGTTCGAGGGTTCGGCGGCGGACAGGGCCGCCAGGCCGGCCGTGAGGTCGGCCGGGGTGCTGCCGGTGATCACCGCGCGGTGGTCGAGGGCCTCCCTGGTGGTGGCCAGTGACCACGCGACGTCCCGCGGGTCGGGTCGCTGCCCCGCGGTCAGCGGGGTGAGGCGTTCCGCCTGGGCGCGCAGCGCCTGAGCGGTGTGGGCGGAGAGCACCCAGCCGAGGGGGCCCGACGCGGTCGCGGCCGATGCGTCGCCCGCGGCGGCGCCGTCCGTCGGGTCGGCCGTGTCGTCCTCGGCGGACGGTGCGGCCGGGGCGGAGGGGGCGGAGGGGGCGGCTTCCAGGATGACGTGGGCGTTGGTGCCGCTGATGCCGAACGAGGAGACACCGGCCCGGCGCGGACGGTCCGCCTCGGGCCACTCCCGCGCCTCGGTCAGCAGCCGCAC
>NZ_JBEYUK010000059.1:0-8624 GCF_040643475.1 Streptomyces sp. NPDC047130
GTTGGCGCGGACGGTGTACACGCAGCCCGCGCTCTTCGCGGTCGAGGTGGCGCTGTTCCGGCTGGTGGAGTCCTGGGGTCTGGCCCCCGACGTGCCCTCCGGGTGCGCGGGGCCGGTGGGGTTCCGCGTCGTCGCCCCGCGCAGCGCGCTCCGGCGGACCTCGTCCCTCCGGGAAGGGGGCGGGGGAGAGGGCGGTGCTGTCCGCCCGGCCTCCGCCCGCGCCGCGCGCCTCCGCCCCGCGCCGCGCCGCGGGTCACGTGGCGCCGGCCGCGGGGCCCGGTGCCCGCGGCCCGCAGGGCGGCGCGTGTATGACGGGGCGGGCGGCCGGGGGTGGGCGGCGGGGGTCAGGCGGCGGGGCGGCCCATGCCGCGGTAGGTCCAGCCGGCGGCACGCCACGGCTCGGGATCGAGCGCGTTCCGCCCGTCCAGCAGCACCCGCCGCGCCGTGACCGCGCCCAGCTTCTCCGGGTCCAGCTCCCGGAATTCCCGCCACTCGGTGAGGTGGAGCACTATCTCCGCCCCCCGCACCGCGTCCTCGGCCGTCTCCGCGTATCCCAGCGTGGGGAAGACCCGCCGCGCGTTGTCCATGCCCTTGGGGTCGTACACCGTGACCTGGCCGCCCTGCAGGTGGATCTGCCCCGCGACGTTCAGCGCCGGGGAGTCCCGCACGTCGTCGGAGTCCGGCTTGAACGTCGCGCCCAGCACCGCCACCCGCTTGCCGAGGAACGGCCCGCCGCCCAGCGCCTCCCGCGCGAGCTCGACCATCCGGCCGCGCTGGCGCATGTTGATGGAGTCGATCTCCCGCAGGAAGGTCAGCGCCTGGTCCGCGCCCAGCTCACCGGCGCGCGCCATGAACGCCCGGATGTCCTTCGGCAGGCAGCCGCCGCCGAAGCCGATGCCGGCCCGCAGGAACTTCTTGCCGATCCGGTCGTCGTACCCGATCGCCTCCGCCAGCTTGGCGACGTCGCCGCCGGCGGCCTCGCACACCTCCGCCATCGCGTTGATGAACGAGATCTTCGTCGCGAGGAAGGAGTTGGCCGAGGTCTTCACCAGTTCGGCGGTGGGGAAGTCCGTGACCACGAACGGCGTGCCCTCGGACAGCGGCGCCGCGTACACCTCGCGCAGCAGCTTCTCGGCCCGGTTGCCGCGCACGCCGACCACGATCCGGTCCGGGCGCAGGGTGTCCTGGACGGCGAAGCCCTCGCGGAGGAACTCCGGGTTCCAGGCGAGCTCGACGTCCGCGGCGTCCGCGGCGTCCGGCGCGTGCGCCGCCAGGTAGGCCGCGAGCCGGTCAGCCGTGCCCACCGGCACCGTCGACTTGCCGACGACCAGCGCCCCGGGGCGCAGGTGCGGGGCGAGCGAGGCGATCGCGGAGTCGACGTAGCTCATGTCCGCGGCGTACTCGCCGTGCCGCTGCGGGGTGTTCACGCAGACGAAGTGCACGTCGCCGAAGGCGCCGACCTCCGCCCAGTCCATGGTGAAGCGCAGCCGCCCGGAGGACCCCTCGATCCCGGCCACATGCCGGCGCAGCAGGTCCTCGAGACCGGGCTCGTACATCGGGACCTCGCCCCGCTGCAGCATCTCGATCTTCTCGGGGACGACGTCCAGGCCGAGCACCTCGAAGCCGAGCTCGGCCATGGCCGCGGCGTGCGTGGCGCCGAGATAGCCGGTGCCGATCACGGTGATCTTGAGGGCCATGGGGTGCTCCTGAAGGGTGACGTCCTTGCTGTCCACGTGCTGGCTGCGCGCCGACCGAGCATAACCGGGGGGTGGACGTCCGCCCTTACGGGAAGGCCCCGGGCAGGTGTGACCGCTGTCGCCAACCTCACGGAAGCCTCCCGGTGCCCCGGCGGCGGGAACGTCCTAGGATTCGGCTACTAAACGGTAGTTAACTGCATCGTTCCCTCTTCTTCCTTCCCTTGGAGCGTGAGAGACCTTGGCCGGATCGGCTGACTTCGACCTGTACCGCCCGTCCGAGGAGCACACCATGCTCCGCGACACGGTCCGTGCCCTCGCCGAGGCGAAGATCGCCCCCTACGCCGCGGCGGTCGACGAGGAGGCCCGCTTCCCCCAGGAGGCGCAGGACGCCCTGGTCGCCAACGACCTGCACGCCGTGCACGTCCCGGAGGAGTACGGCGGCGCGGGCGCCGACGCGCTCGCCACGGTGATCGTGATCGAGGAGGTGGCCCGCGTCTGCGCCTCCTCCTCGCTGATCCCGGCGGTCAACAAGCTGGGCTCCCTGCCGGTGATCCTCTCCGGCTCCGAGGAGCTCAAGAAGAAGTACATGACCCCGCTCGCCAAGGGCCAGGGCGGCTTCTCCTACTGCCTCTCCGAGCCGGAGGCCGGTTCGGACGCGGCGGGCATGAAGACCCGCGCCGTGCGCGACGGCGACTTCTGGGTGCTCAACGGCGTCAAGCGCTGGATCACCAACGCCGGCGAGTCCGAGTTCTACACGGTGATGGCGGTCACCGACCCCACCAAGCGCTCCAAGGGCATCTCCGCCTTCGTGGTCGAGAAGTCCGACGAGGGCGTCTCCTTCGGCGCGCCGGAGAAGAAGCTCGGCATCAAGGGCTCCCCGACCCGCGAGGTCTACTTCGACAACGTCCGCATCCCCGCGGACCGCATGATCGGCGAGGAGGGCACCGGCTTCGCCACCGCGATGAAGACGCTGGACCACACCCGCATCACCATCGCCGCGCAGGCCCTCGGCATCGCCCAGGGCGCGCTGGACTACGCCAAGGGCTACGTCCAGGAGCGCAAGCAGTTCGGCAAGCCGATCGCCGATTTCCAGGGCGTGCAGTTCATGCTCGCGGACATGGCCATGAAGATCGAGGCCGCCCGCCAGCTGACCTACGCGGCCGCCGCGAAGTCCGAGCGCAACGACCCCGACCTGACCTTCCAGGGCGCCGCGGCCAAGTGCTTCGCCTCGGACGTCGCCATGGAGGTCACCACCGACGCCGTCCAGCTCCTCGGCGGCTACGGCTACACCCGTGACTACCCGGTCGAGCGCATGATGCGCGACGCCAAGATCACGCAGATCTACGAGGGCACCAACCAGGTCCAGCGCATCGTGATGGCGCGCAACCTGCCGTAGCACCCGCGCCGCAGCCGCACGGCTCGCCGCACCACGGGAAGGGCGCCCCGGCCGCACGGCCGGGGCGCCCTTCGGCGTCCGCGGGGGCGACCTCAGTTGCCCTTGACCGTGACCCGCTCGTCGTTCTTCAGCTGATCGACCAGCTTCTCCACCTTGGCCTTGTCCCAGACCAGGCTGCCGCCGCTGGAGCCGGATATCGGCATGTTCATCGATGTGCCCTCGCCGCCGGTGACGCCCTTCATCGCCCAGAACATCGAGGCCAGGTCGAACAGCCCGGTGCCCTCGCTGACGATCAGGGTGTCCAGGCCGGCGCTCAGCGTCGGGTAGAGGCGGAACGGGTTGAGGACCGTGCCCGGCGTGGCCGCCTGGTTGGCGAGGGCCGAGAGGAACTTCTGCTGGTTCTTCGTCCGGTCCAGGTCGCTGCCCGCGAAGGCGTACCGGGTGCGGACGAACGCCAGCGCCTCCTCGCCGTTCAGGGTCTGCTTGCCGGCCTCGAAGTCGGCGCCGGACTTCTTGTCCTTGAACGCCTTGGGGATGTCCATCTCCACGCCGCCGACCGCGTCCACGATGTTCGCGAAGCCGGCGAAGCCGATCTCCACGTAGTGGTCGATGTGCAGTCCGGTGTTGTACTCCACGGTGCGGACCAGCAGCTCCGGGCCGTCCTCGGCGTACGCGGCGTTCAGCTTCACCCGGCGGCCGGTGCCCTCGTAGAACTTGCCGGAGTCCGAGCCCTTGTAGCTGGGGATCTCCACCGAGGAGTCACGCGGCAGGGATATCAGCGTCGGCCCGTTGCTCCCCGTGTGCAGGATCATCATCGAGTCCGTGCGCTTGCCGTCGGCGGAGCCGGTGTGCAGGCGCTTCTTGTCCTCGTCGGACATGCCCTCGCGGCTGTCGGAGCCGACGATCAGGTAGTTGGTGCCGTCGCCCTCCTCCGGCCGCTCGATGACCTTGGAGAGGTCGACCTCCTCGCGGAGCTTGGAGTCGGCCCAGAAGTAGGTGCCGACCGTCACCACGAGCAGGGCCATGACCACGGTGATCGCCGTGCGCTTGACCCGGCGGCCCCGGTCCGGCGTGCTGCGGTAGCCGCCGTCGTACCCGCCGTCGTCGTAGCCACCGCCGCCGGGGCCGCCGGCGCCGCGGCCGGCCTGATGGCCGCCGTAGACCTGACCGGTGTTGTAGCCGCTGTCGTACCCCGGGTCGTACCCGGCGTCG
Source organism: Streptomyces sp. NPDC047130 (assembly GCF_040643475.1). Taxonomy (NCBI): domain Bacteria; kingdom Bacillati; phylum Actinomycetota; class Actinomycetes; order Kitasatosporales; family Streptomycetaceae; genus Streptomyces; species Streptomyces sp. NPDC047130. The sequence continues at coordinate 4,306 of NZ_JBEYUK010000059.1, forward strand.
TACGGCGGGGCGGCCGGCTGGCGCGGGACGTCGCCGTAGGGCGCGGCGGGACGGCCCGGGGGCGGGCCGGACGGCTCGCGGCGGACCTGGCGCATCACGCGGGCGGGCTCGGGCTCGCCCGCGCTGCCGCGCCCGTACCGGTTGCCGCGGCTGTTGTCGGACCATCCCTGGGGCCAGTCATTCATGCCCGACAGTCTGCACGGTCGGACGGCACCCTCAGAAGGCCTGTGGAAAACCCGGGGCCCGCCTGTTGCGAACCCGACACATGAACCGGGGCAAATCGGGCCGGTGCAGGATTCCCGCATAAGGTGGAGGGCATGACAGAACAGGCCCTGACCTCCGATTCCGGCATACCCGGGAAGCCCGCGTCGGCGACGCGGCTCACGCTCAGCCACATCATGACCCACCACGACACCAACCTCCTCGGCACGGTGCACGGCGGTGTGATCATGAAACTGGTCGACGACGCCGCGGGCGCGGTGGCGGGGCGGCACTCCGAGGGGCCTGCGGTCACCGCGTCCATGGACGAGATGGCCTTCCTCCAGCCGGTGCGGGTGGGAGACGTGGTGCACGTCCGGGCCCAGGTGAACTGGACGGGGCGGACCTCGATGGAGATCGGGGTGAAGGTCCTCACGGAGCGGTGGAACGAGTCGGTGCCGCTGAGCCACGTCGGGTCGGCGTACCTGGTGTTCACGGCGGTGGACGAGGGCGGGAAGCCGCGGCCGGTGCCGCCGGTCATTCCCGAGACCGAGCAGGACCGGCGGCGGTACCAGGAGGCGCAGATCCGTCGCAGCCACCGGCTCGCGCGGCGGCGGGCCATCCTCGAACTCCGCGAACAGCGCACCGCCGCGGGCCTCGCCGACTGACCCCGTTCGCCCTGCGGACCGGTCGCACAGAACGCAGCCGCAGGGCGGCGGGCCCCACCGGCCGGTGCCCGGGAGGAGGGGAAGCTACTCGCAGACGACCTGGTCGCCGGTGACGACGCCGTCCTCCCCCTGGTACGGGTCCTCCGCCCTGACCCTGCGGACCTCCGTGAAGTCCGCCCCGGCGAGGACCCGCAGGGTCGGCCCCAGCCCCGGCCGCGCCCGCACCTCCGCCCCCGGCAACGCCGCCGCGAGCGACTTCGCGGACCGGTCCCAGCGCGGGTCGTGCAGCACCACCGTCCGCCGCACCGCCCGGTTCGCCGCGTTCACCGGCGACCCCGTCGTGACGAACCCGGTCGCCGCCAGGCCCTTGTCCACCCGCCGGCCGAGCTCCGGCGTCATCGTGCCGTTCTCCACCTGCACCCGGATCCGCTCCGGCGCCACCGGCACCCGCACCGCCTTGGGCCGCTTCGCGACGTGCGGCGCCAGCGGCCGGTCCTCGCGCAGTGCCGCGAAGATCTGCCGCGCCTTCGCGTCGTCCCACTTCAGCGTCTCCCCGGCGACACCGGGCGCCCGGTACTTCATCTGCGCGATCGGCACGGTCGTGAACTCCGAGGACGACGGCGAGAAGTTCCGCATCGCCCGCCCCAGGTCCATCATCTGCCCGGTGCCGAAGCCGTGGTCCGCCCGCACCGACCCCAGCACCGTGCCCGCGACGTTCTTCAGCTTCACCGGGTTGAGCAGCACCCCCGACGAGGTGGCCTGCTCGATGAGCGCCGCCAGGAACCGCTGCTGCCGCTGCATCCGCCCGAAGTCGGACGCCGCGTCGACGTGCCGCGCGCGGACGTACTGCAGCGCCCGGCCGCCGTCCAGCCGGTGCTGGCCGGCCCGGAGGTCCAGCCCGGTGTGCGAGTCCTTCAGCGGCTCCACGGTGCAGATCCGGACCCCTCCCAGCACGTCCACGGTGCGGATGAAGCTGGTGAAGTCGACCTCCAGGTAGTGGTCGATCTTCAGGTCGGTCATCTTCTCCACGGTCCGCACGGTGAGCTGCGGCCCGCCCTCCGCGTAGGCGGCGTTCAGCCGTACCGGATGCCCGGGCCGCTCGGCCCCGGTGTCCGGGTCGGTGTACTGCGGGGTCACCGCGAACGAGTCCCGCGGCAGGCTCACCACGCTGGCCCGGTCCCGGTCCTCGGAGATGTGGACGACCATCATCGTGTCCGTGCAGTGGCACGGCTGCCCCCCGAGGCGGTACTTGCGCCGCTCCTCCGGGGTGATGCGGTCGCGCGCGTCGGTGCCGACCACCAGGACGTTGGTGCCGTGGCCCGCGTGCGGGCGGTTCTTCATGTCCCGGAACGGGTCGACGCGGGTGATGCCCTCGTCGATGCCGGTGAGCACCGAGTGACCGACGCCGGCCGCGGCCAGGACGGCGACGGAGAGGGTGGTCACCAGGCGTCCGCCCCAGCCGCGCCGCCTGGCGGGACGCCGTGGCCAGCGTCCCCCTCCCGCGCCGCCTCCGGTCCGCCGCGGCGGCACGCCGCCGCCCGCGCCCCCGCCTCCCCGGCCGCGCCCCGGCCCGTAGCCCGCCGGCCGCCCGGCCCCGGTCCCGCCGGACCCGTCACCGCGCACCGGGGTGCCCGCCCGGCCCGCCCGGGGCGGCACCGCGCGCGTCCTGCCCCGCCCCTGCGCCGGCCGGGACCCACCCGCCCCGGACCCACCGGCCCGTGACCCACCGGCCCGTGACCCACCGGCTCCAGCCTCACCGGCCCGAGCGGCGCCCGTCCGGGACTCCGGACCCCGGGACCCACCGGCCCGGGCAGCGCCCGCACGGGACTCGGGAGCCCGCGTCCCACCACCGCGAGACGCACCGCCCCGGACCACCCCCGACGGGGCGGCCCCGGCCCGCGGAACCCCCGCCCGCGGAGCCCCGGCCCGCGGAGCCCCCGACCGTGGCGCGGAGGACCGCGCGGCGGCGGAGGACCGTTCCGTGCCCGCGGGAGGCGGGGAGCCGGGCAGCGGGGAGCGGTGCGGCCGGCGGTACCGGGGGTCCGGTCGTTCGGGCGGTCGGGGCGGTGTGGCGGGCAAGGGACGTACACCTCCGCGAGGGCCTGGGAGAGGGCCTGGGGGCTCCGTGGACGGCCCGCGAACCGGGCCGTATCCATCCGTTCCGTGAGCACGGTAGGCCGATACGATCTGCAGCCCGGTCCCCCGGCGGGACGGCGCGCGCCGCAGTCCCCCGATCGCGGTAACGTGAGGGCTGATGAACGCCAATTCCGACGTGCAGCTTCCTGCCGTGTCCGTGATCATGCCGGTCCTCAACGAGGAGCGGCACCTCCGTGAGGCCGTCCGCGCCATCCTCGCCCAGGAGTACGCGGGCGAGATGGAGGTCGTGATCGCCCTCGGCCCGTCCACGGACCGCACGGACGAGATCGCCGCAGAGCTCGTCCGCGAGGACTCCCGGGTGCACACGGTCCCGAACCCGACCGGTCGCACCCCCGCCGCCCTGAACGCGGCGATCAGGGCCTCCCGCCACCCCGTCGTGGTCCGCGTCGACGGCCACGGCATGCTCTCGCCGAACTACATCGCCACCGCGATCCGCCTCCTGGAGGAGACCGGCGCGCAGAACGTCGGCGGCATCATGCACGCCGAGGGCGAGAACGCCTGGGAGCACGCGGTCGCCGCCGCCATGACCTCGAAGATCGGCGTGGGCAACGCCGCCTTCCACACCGGCGGCGCGGCCGGCCCGGCGGAGACGGTCTACCTGGGCGTCTTCCGCCGCGAGGCGCTGGAGCAGCAGGGCGGGTACAACGAGGAGTTCATCCGCGCCCAGGACTGGGAGCTCAACTTCCGGATCCGCGAGGCGGGCGGCCTGATCTGGTTCTCGCCCGAGCTGCGGGTCTCCTACCGGCCGCGGCCCAGCGTCAAGGCGCTGGCCAAGCAGTACAAGGACTACGGCCGCTGGCGGCACGTGGTCGCCCGCTACCACCAGGGCTCCATCAACCTGCGCTACCTCGCCCCGCCGACCGCCGTGTGCGCCATCGCGGCGGGCCTGGTCGCGGGCGTGGCGCTCACCCCGTGGGCGTTCGTGGTGCCCGGCGGCTACCTGGCCGCGATCGTCGCCGGGTCCGTCCCGGCAGGCAAGGGCCTGCCGCTCAAGGCGCGGCTCCGGATCCCGGTCGCGCTGGCCACCATGCACATGTCCTGGGGCTGGGGCTTCCTCACCAGCCCCAAGTCGCTGGCCCGCAAGGTCATCGCCTCCCGCCGCCCGGCCGTGCTGACCCCGGCCACCGACTGACGCGGCGGCGCGCAGGCGCACGGAGCACCGAAGCGCACGGAGCGCACGGAGAGCACGGGGAGCACCGGGAAGGGCCCGGCCGAAACGTTTCGGCCGGCGTCCGCGGCGACTACTTCGGCGAGTGGGAGCACGGGGGCAACGGCTGCGAGACCCGCTCGCCCGCC
>NZ_JBEYUK010000060.1:0-8361 GCF_040643475.1 Streptomyces sp. NPDC047130
CCGCCCGGAACAAGTAGTCCGCGTACGCCCGGTACAGCCTCGCCGTCACCTCCGGCGTCAGCCGGCCCGACGGAGCAGCATGCACCACGCCCGCACTCGCATCCGCACCGGCCGGTAGGGCGTCGCTGGCGCTGTAGTGGTCGACGCCGTTGTAGTAGATCTCCACACCGTTGGTACCGGGGGCCTCGGGGCCGTGGTGCGAGACCACCTCGGCGCGGCCGTCGGGATAGGCGCGGGCGACGTCGAAGGTGATGCCGAGCGCGTGCGCGGTCAGCGGCAGGAACGCCTCGCCGAACGGGGTCGCCCAACTGTCGCCCCAGTTCTCCACGGCCTGCAGCAGGCCGTGCCACTCGTCCGGGCTCATCAGGGCGGTACTGGTCGGGTACGCGGCCTCGAGCCGGGTCCTCAGCTCGTCGTCCGAGAGACCGGACAGGGCGTTCCGGTCGCCGAGCCGGTGCCGGCGTGCCAGCTCGAGCAGATCGGCGCGGTCCGTGGCGGGGTCCCTCAGGTGGTCCGCGAATTCCTGCAGCGTGGACTGCCGCAGCTGACCGGTGACCTCGTACGGGACGGTCCCTGCGGGACCGGCCTGGCGGAGGTAGTCGGCGACGTGGCCGCGCAGAGCGGCGACGGCCGCGTCGACCAGGGGGTCCGGGGGCAGCGTGCCGGTCTCGCCGAACTGCCGGGCCCGGCGGGCCAGGGCGGCGCGGACGCGCCCGGTGTCCGAGAGCCAGGCGAAGACGTCGGGGCGGGCCGTCGCCAGTCCGGGGACGGCGTCACGGACCACGCCCGGTGCGCTGCCGAGGACGGAGTGGAGCAGGCACTCCCCGTCGGCGACCGTGCGCAGCAGGCGCCCGGTGGCCGGGGGCGCGGCCGAGCTGTGCTTGCCCTCCCGGGCGGCCCCCGAGCCGGACGTGCCGCTGCCCCCGGCCTGCCCCTGAAGCCCGTTCCCGCCGTTCTCCTTCGGCGGGGCCTGCTTCGGCGCGGCGTTCGACGGCGAGGTCTTGCTTCCCCCGGCCTTCGACACCGCGGCCTTCGACACCTCGGTCTTGGGCACCGGGCCTGGCGGTGACGCGGCCGGCTTCCGCTTGGCCGGAGCGGTGCTCGCAGCGGTCTTCGGCGCGGTGAGCAACGGCTTCTTGCCCGGCCGCCGAGCCGGGGCGGACGCCAGCGACGACAGCGGAACGCTGACCAGCCCCTCGGCGGTGGTCTGCCGGACGTCGCTCACGGCCAGGGCGAGGCCGGGCAGCCGCAGCCGGGCGTCGGACTGGGCGGCGGCCTGCTCGGACTGCTCCTTGAGCGCTTCGACGACGGACCGGTTCAGGGCCCGCAGACGCGCACGCCGGTCGTCGCGGTGCCGGGTGGCCCCGTCCAGACGCCCGGTCGAGTCCGTGAGCGCGGCCGCGGCGTCCTCGGCGGCGCTCTCGGCGTCGGCGAGCGCCGTCTCCAGCGCCGGGAGCCGGCCGGCGGCGTCCTGGGCCTTCCGCCGGGCCGCGTCCAGTTCACCCTGCACCCGCTTCTGGTCGGCGCGCAGCCCGTCGACCTCCTCGCGGGCGGCCCGCAGCCTGGAGTGCGCCCTGGCCGAGCGTTCGCGGGCCTCGCGGGCCCGGGTCTCGGGGACGGTGCCCTGTTCCTGGCGGGCGATGTGCTCCAGCACGGCGTCCGCGGCGCGGACCTCGCCGGACGCGGTGGTGGCGCGCTTGCCCGCCTCGCCGATCCGGCGGGGCAGGTCGAGGAGGGTCGCGGCGAGCCGACGGGCCTCCTGCTGCCAGCGGTCGCGTTCCGACTCGACGGAGTCCCGCTCCGACCGGGTCGTGGTGACCGCTTCCTCGGCGCGGGTCGACGCGTCGGCGGCCTCCCGCCGCGCGGTGCCGGCAGCGCCGACGGCCTGTTCGGCGGTGTCGAGCGCGGTGCGGGCCTCCGCCTGCGGTCCGCGCAGGTCGCTCTCCCGCTGCCGTGCCTCCCTCTGGGCGCGGAAGGCGTCGGCGTGGGCGGTGATCCCGGCGTCGAGGCCGCTCCAGGAGTCCAGGGTGCCGGCGTCGGTGCTCTGCAGGGCGCCGTCCGGCGTGAACCCCCAGTGCCGCAGCCCCTCGTCGGTGCGGAGCACCAGTTCCACGGGCCGGCCGGCGAGGACGGCGGTCCTCGCGGCCGCGTACAGGGCGCGGGCGAGCAGGGCGCCGTCCGGGTCGGGTCCGACGGCGAGCCAGAGCTGGGCGGCGGGATCGCTCGGGTGCAGCCCGTCGGCCAGCGCCTGGGGGAGGTCGCCGAGGGGATGGGTGGTCCAGTCCCGCAGGTCGGCCGTGGGCTGACCGGCGAGCAGGGAGCGCAGGTCGTACACGTGCGGATCGGTGCGGGCGTCGGTGATGCCGTAGCCGAGCACGTCGCGTTCGGCCAGGCGGAGTTCGGCGCTGCCGGTCACGTACAGCGTGCCCTGCGGGCCGCTGACCGTGATGACGACGTCGGCCATGGTCTCGTGGCTGCGGGTGCCCCGGCCTCCGGGGGGCAGTGCGGTGCCGCCGGTCTTGAACCACTCGCGGCGGGTCGCCGCGGTGGTGGAGACCTGTCCCTGGGTGACCGGCTGCCGGCTGACCAGGGGGACACCCGTGCCCAGGACCTGGCCGTCGGACCTCTCGTAGGCCATCTGCAGGGCGAGGGCGGGAGCGGATCCGGCGACGAGCGAGGTGGTCGCGGTGGTCGTCGGCAGCCGCAGCCGGTCCAGGGCGACGTCACCGGCGTCGGTGACACGGCGCGGGTTGCGCAGTTCGATGCGCAGGCTGGGCGGGTCGTCGGACTCGAGAGGCTCGGGGTACGCGCCCGGCAGGGTTTGGGTGATCCCGGCGGAGCGCGGCGGGTCGAGGCTGATGGTGCCGGCCTGGATGAGCTCGCCGATGCGGACGGCGGCGCCCTCCGCGGAGCCGGACGCCGCGGTGGCCTGCCAGTGGGCGGTGGTCCGGGGGGCGACGGTGGCGAGGGCCTCGGCGAGTTCGGCGTACGCGTTGAAGTGGAAGACCGGGGTGGGACCGGTCGGCACGATCCGCTGGCCGTCGGCGAGCCGCGGTCGGCCGTCGGCCGTCGGCGGGGCCACCAGCGGGTGCTCGGCCGACACGGAGGGCGGGGTGGGCCGGGGCGGCGTCACGGGGTCGGCCGCCTCGCTGCCGGTGAAGCGCAGCGTGACCCGTGCGGGCACCGTCGCCGTGGCCGCGGGCCGGCCGTGCAGGACGCGGTCGAGCCAGGCGCCGAGGGTGACGTCCTCGTCGTACCAGGCGAGCACACCGGCCTCGATGACGCCGCCGGGCACGTCGAGGGGCCATTCCCCGACCAGTTCGGAGCGGACCGTGGCGGTGTACTCGTAGTCGACCTCGAAGTCGGCCGCGTTGTCGGTGCGCAGCCAGAAGCGGTCCTCGCCGCCCTCGGCGGTCCTGCCCGTGTCGGTGCGGGTGGTGCTGAATCCCAGGGCGGGGCCGGTGCGGTCGGTGCGCGTGTCGTCGGTGGGGCGGATGTAGCGGGCCGTCGGCTGGAAGGCGACGGCGTGCCGGCGGGTGTGCGAGACGGAGTCGGAGGTGTTGGCGGGGGCGTGGGTGTGCACCTGTTCCTGCCCGGTGCCGCTGCCCGCGGGCCGTCCGCGGACGGTGCGCAGCCCGTCGGTGTCCTGGCGGGGCCGGGCGCTCAGCTCGACCTCGACCAGCCGGGCGCCGCCCTTGGCGAGGTGCCGGAAGTGGAACCGCTGCACGCCGCGGGGTCCGCGGCCGGGGAGGGCACGCAGAGCGGTCGCGGTGGTCAGGTCGGCGATCCGCGCCGCGACGCCGGGCAGGTAGGAGGCGTGGCCGGGGACGGTGGAGCCGGGGGCCTCGCGCTCGACGAGGGCGGTCAGTTCGGCACGCATCCGGTCGCGCTGTTCGTTGCCGTCGGCGCCGAGCTGCCTGACCGACAGGACACCGGCGAAACCGGGTTCCTGGGTACGGGAGAAACGGTCCGGCAGGGGCAGCGTCGGCTCCGGCAGGGCGGGCGGGGTCAGCGTGCCGAGACCGGTGAACCACTCGGCGTCGCGCGCCAGTTGCTGGTCGCTGAGCAGGAACTGGGCACCGCGGGGCAGGTCCACGGCGACGGTGACCGGGTCGGCGCCGGTCAGTCCGAGCATGTTGCCGACCAGGTTGCGGCGGCCGTGCCGGACGGTGACCAGGAGGGTGGCCCCGCTGCGGACGCGGTGCTGGACGCCGCTCTCCGTCGGGGTACGGGTCACCGCGGTGGTGGACCCGAGGGTGTGCGTCTCGTCGGTGCGCTTGCCGAACGCGTACCGCGCGGACGGGTTGAACGCACGCTGCTGCGCCGGTGCCGGGGTGCCCGCGGGCACCGTGGGCGGCATCTGCCTCGTGGTGGCGCTGAGGGCGCCCTGGTGGCTCGTGCCGGTGGTGACCTGCTGCTGGGCGGTGTCGGTGGCGCCGACGTCGGTCTCCAGGTACTGCTTGGCGCTGTGCAGGTGCTCGGCGTCGTGCAGATAGCCCTGGATCTCCACGGAGAACTCGTGGTCGGCGCCGAGGCCGGGCAGGGTGAGCCCCTCGACGACGTACCCGCCCTTGAAGATCTGGTGGGCACGCCCGACCAGGGCGGCGGGGGCGACGGCGCCGCGCAGCACCTCGGTGAACGGTGCGCTCTGGTCGGTGGCGCCGGGGCCGGAGAGGAGTCCCGACACCCGGTCGCCGGCCGTGGTGAGGGCCTCGGGGACTCGCGCGGCGACGGCTTGCCTCACCGTGTCGAGCAGCCCCTGCTCGGGGTGGCCGGGGTAGGTGTTGGTGACGATCTGCCGGAACGCGTCGAGGATCGCGCCGGAGCCGCGGACGACGTCCATGACGGCGTCGTCGGGCAGCCGGACGACGCCGTCGACGGGCTTGCCGTCCGGGCCGGTCAGCGCCAGGCGCGCACGGTCGGTGTCGTCGACGGCCCGCACCCGGTGGGCGGGCGGCGCCTGCCGCGGGGTGCCGGCGGGGACGGTGCGGTGCTGCGGCACGGCGAGGGTGACGTGTCCGCCGACGGTCCGCACGGGCGGGGTCACGGGCTCCGCCGGCCTCTCGACGTCGGCGGGCTTCGCCGGGGCGGCGTCGGGGTGCGAGGCGGGATCGGCGAAGCGCACCGCTGGGTCCTCGCCCGGCCCCTCGTAGAGGTCGAGGGCGAACTGCGCGGGCACGTCGAAGACCTCGGTGGGCTGACCGCTGCCGATGAAGAACTGGTCCTGGTTGACGCCCGAACCGACGGTGGACGCGTGGCTGGTGCGACGGGCGTACGTGTAGTCGCCGCTGCCGCCCAGGGCCCACGGGGTGCGGTCGCCCAGCGGGCCGGCGGGGCCGCCGCCGAAGCCGGCCTGCCAGCCGTAGGCATAGCCCTTGGTCTCGGTGCCGGCGACGGAGAACGAGGAGATGCCGATCACCTGCACGTGAGGCAGGGTCCGGCGGTGCCGGGCCCCGGTGGCGGGGCCGGGTCCGGTATCGCGGAACGCGGACAGCCGCAGCTGGACGCGGCGGGTCCCGCCGCTGCGGTCCGGCAGGTCGAACCACATCGCGTGGCCGCCGTCCAGCATGCCGTCGGTGGAGGCGCGCAGCCCCGTGCCGGACCGGGCCTGCTCGAACCGCCGCAGGTTGGCCAGCCGCGCCTGGACGGCGGCCTCGTCGAACAGGGCGCCCGGCACCGCTTCGAGCGGCGGGAGGAAGCCCTCCCGGCGCAGCCACGCCTCGGCGCGCTCGAACAGAGGCTCCGTGCCGGAGACCTCCAGCGGAGCGGCGGAGACGCCGAGACTCTGCAGGTTCTCCAGCTCCTCGGGGAGCTGCCGCGTCCCGGAGCCCGGCGGATGCGTGATGCCCTGTGCGTCGGCGGCGGCCAGGATCCGCAGGCGCATGCCGTCGTCCCAGGGGCCGAACCGGTGCGTGGTGCTGCCGCCGCGGGCCCGGATCAGGGTGACGCGGTGGGTGACGCGGGCCGGGGCGAGGAGGTGACTGCGGTTGCTGCGCACGGAGTGCGTCATGGTGGCCGAACCACCGGACGACAGCGAGGCGCTGGTCTGCCACTGCAGACCGCCCTTGCCGGCCAGGCTGCCCGACACCACCGACGACGCGTCCGGGTGCCCCGGAGCGTGGTCACCGGTGAAGGCGGGGCCGAAGCTGCCGTCGAGGGCGGCGCCGCTGGTGAGCTTGGCGGAGCTGTCGACCTTGACGGAGTGCGCCACGTGCGCCTCCAGGTTGATCTTCCCGTCGAGCGAGCGGTGCGTCGGGTCGCCGGGCTCCACCTCGGTGGTCACCTTCAGCATGCCGATGGCGTTGCCGTCGCGGTCCAGCAGCACCGGCGAGAACAGGCCGCCGCTCCGCTGCAGGGGCAGGGCGCCGCGCAGGATCGGCTCGGACAGGAACTCCTCCAGCTCCCGGGCGGAGGTGTCCGACAGCCCGGCGAGGTCGGTGGCGTAGCTGCGCCGCACCTCGGCCAGCAGGCGTGCGGGTTCGCGGACGGTGTCGACGCCCCACACCGGGAGGTCGTCCAGGCCGGCGGGGACGGCGAGCTCGCCGTCGTGGTCGGTGGCCAGATGCTCGGGGAACCAGACGGTGACCGGTCCGTGGGTGCGGGCGGCGTCCCAGCCGTCGGCCGCCGAGGCCTGCGCCGGCGGATCGACCCGGACCTGCCACACGGTGGCGAACTCCACCGGCTGCGACAGCTCGCTGCTGCGCTGCGCGGTCATCGTCTGCACCGCGTGGGTGACGGTCGTGGTCGCCGAGTACTGGTTGTGCGTCAGCGTGAGCGCCAGGGCGGCGTCCAGCCGCCGCACCGGTCCGGCCGCGTCCCGGGGGAAGAGGCCGGTCCAGGTCACCGGAACGGAGCGGAGGGTGCCGGAACCGCTGGAGGAGGCGGAGTCCTGGCTGCCGATGCCGCGCCGTTCGACACGGGCCTCGGGGTCCTGCACGGTGTGGGCGCCGTACCGTGCGGAGCGGGCCGGGTCCCGCAGCCCCAGCCGTACGTCCACGGTCCGCTCCCGGCCCTCGTGCTCGACGGTGAACCGCGCGCCGCGGCTGCTGCGCACGTACGGCAGCTCCCGCGCCAGCTTCTCCGCGGTGAGCGTGGACCGCAGCCGCAGCAGCACCGGATGGTCGTCGGCCACGGGACCGGTGATGCCGAGCGCGGTCAGGACCTGCCGGTGCAGGCCGTCGACGACGGGCGAGGGCAGCGGCTCGACGTGCACGAGGCCCACGTGCCCGTCGTGCTCGGCGCCGTACCCGGTGACGTAGGAGGACAGGGGCGCCGGCCACAGGCCGGGGACCTGGCCGTCGGGGCCGCCGGCCGGCGCGGCGTGCACCGCGGAACGCCGGCGCAGCTCGTCGACGCGCCGCTGGACCAGTGCCTCCACGCTCGGCCGACGGGCCTCGCGGGCGGTGTCCCGGGCATCCCGGACGGCCTGGTCCACCTCCTGCGGTGTGACCTCGCGCATGCCGGTCACCAGCCGGGCGAACTCGTTCTGGTTGCCGTGCCCGATGCCGATGTTGTGGTGCGTCCGCCCGGTCAGCACCGCGTCGACGTCCTGCGGGGACCGGAAGTTGGCGGCGGCACCGGTGCGCAGCAGCTCCTGGTGCAGCAGCGCGGAGTCGGGGATCTGGTAGGCGCCCGTCTGCTGGTTGGGGACGCCGTGGGCGCGGACGAAACGCCAGTAGCCGTCCTCGGGCACGGTGAACTCGACGACCGTCTCGTCGTCCGACGCCGCGTTGTCGTTGGTGAAGGCGTCGGTGTGGGAGAGCGAGGTGGTGAAGAACTTGCGGTACTGCCGGCTGTCGTTGTGGGCCATCGCGGCCTTGAAGCCGGCCTGCGCGGTGCGGGCGCCCAGGAACACCCGTGCCTCCGCGGTCGCCATCTTGCGGTAGAGGCGCAGCGGGGCGTCCGGGCCGGCGGTCATCGGCGTGGGCGCGGCGGCCTGGGCGTCGCGGATGCGGACCAGTTCGGCGTGGAAGGCGCCGATCTGGTCCCGCAGGGCGTCGTGCAGCGCGATCCGCTCGGTGAAGACGGTCTGCGAGTCGGCGAAGACGTAGTAGCCGCTCGCGAAGTCGACGGCGGCGTCGTCGGTGTCGAAGAACTCGGCGTAGGCCCGGTAGTAGGCCTCCATCGCCTCCACGGTGATCCGGCCGGCCCGCTCGCCGGGCGCCGGGTGCAGCGGCGCGGCGGTGCCGGTCCCCGCGGCGCGGTCCGGACGGGCGCCCGTGGTGGAACTCTCCGGGGGCGAGCCGACCGGTGTGTCGTCGGCCGCCTCGCCGATGCCGGTCATGAAGTCGAGGAAGGCTTGGAGGGTGGCGTTGTCGGCGGTGGTGGTGGTGACGGGGTTGGCGGGGTGGTGGTGCGGGG
>NZ_JBEYUK010000061.1:0-7909 GCF_040643475.1 Streptomyces sp. NPDC047130
GCGGTGTGGGGTGCGAGGTCGGTGAACTGCTCGGCGAGGGCCGGCAGGAGGGGGTCCATCTGGGCGTTGTGGGAGGCGTAGTCGACGTTGATCTTCCGGGCGTAGACGCCCTGCTCACCGAGCTGGTCGACCAGCCGCACGACCGCTTCGGCCTCGCCGGAGACGATCGTCGAGCCGGGTGTGTTCACCGCGGCGACGGACAGCGCGTCACCGAACGGGGCGATGAACCCCTCGACCTCCGCGACGGGCCGTTCGACGAGGGCCATGCCGCCCTGGCCGGCGCAGGCGAGGACGGCCTGCGAGCGGCGGGCGACGACCAGCGCGCCCTGCTCCAGGGTGAGGGCGCCGGCCACGACCGCGGCGACGACCTCGCCCTGCGAGTGCCCGACCACCGCGGCCGGCTCGACCCCGAGCGAACGCCACAGCGCGGACAGGGCCACACCCATGGCGAACAGCGCGGGCTGGACGACATCGACCCGGTCGAAGCCGGGATGGCCGCCCTCGATCCCCTCCAGGACGTCGCGGACCGACCAGCCGGTGAACGGCAGCAGCGCCGCGTCACACGCCTCGACCGCCTCCCGGAACACCTCACTGCTCGCCAGCAGGTCCCGGCCCATGCCGACCCACTGCGAGCCCTGGCCGGGGTAGACGAAGACGACCTTGCCGCGCCGTTCCGCGAGCCCGGTCACCACCGCGTCGTGCGCCTCACCCTCCGCCAACGCCCGCAGCGCGGAGATCAAGGCACTGGTGTCCGTCGCGGCCACGGAGGCGCGGGCGGCCAGGTGCGTACGGTGACGAGCGGCCGTGAGGGCCACATCTCCGACGGGCACGTCCTGGTGGGCGGACAGCCAGTCGGCCCAGCGACTCGCCTGACCGCGCAGGGCGGCCTCGTCCTGACCGGAGAGCACCACCGGCACCGGTCGGCCGTCCTCGGTGGCCGGAGCCGAGGACTCCCGGACCGGCGGTTCCTCGACGATCACGTGGGCGTTGGTGCCACTGAGCCCGAACGACGACACGCCCGCGCGGCGGATACGCTCCGCGTCCCGCTCCCAGGGGCGGGCCTCCTGCAGCAGCTCCAGCCCGCTGTCCTTCCACTCCACGAGCGGGCTCGGCTGTTCCGCGTGGAGGGTCTTGGGCAGCGTTCCGTGCTCCAGGGCGAGGACCATCTTGATGACGCCGACGACACCGGCGGCGGCCTGGGCGTGTCCGATGTTGGACTTCGACGAACCAAGCCAGACCGGCCGGTCCTGCGGGCGTCCGGGGCCGAAGACCTCGGCCAGGGCGCCGGCCTCGATCGGGTCGCCCAGCGACGTGCCCGTGCCGTGCGCCTCGATCGCGTCGATGTCCGCCGGAGTGAGCCGGGAGGCCTCGAGTGCGGCCTGCACGACCCGCTGCTGGGAGGGTCCGTTCGGGGCGGTCAGGCCCTGGCTGCGGCCGTCCTGGTTCACGGCGGAGCCCCGGATCACGGCCAGGACGCGGTCCCCGTCCCGCTCGGCGGCGGACAGGCGCTTCAGCGCCAGGACACCCACACCCTCGGCCCATCCGGCGCCGTCGGCCGAGGCCGAGAACGACTTGCAGCGCCCGTCCGCCGCCATGCCCTTCAGCCGCGAGAACTCCACGAACAGCGCGGGCGTGGCCATCACGGTGACACCACCGGCGAGCGCGAGGTCGCACTCACCCTGGCGCAGCGCCTGAACGGCGAGGTGCAGCGCGACCAGCGAGGACGAGCAGGCCGTGTCGACCGTCATCGCGGGACCCTGGAGCCCGAGGCTGTACGCCACCCGGCCCGAGACCACGCTGCTCGCGTTGCCGGTGCTCACATACCCGTCGAGGGCGTTGAGGTCGTAACCCTGCTGGTTGCCGTAGTCGGAGCTCATCGTGCCGAGGTAGACGCCGGTGTTGCTGCCGCCGAGCGAGTCCGGGCGGATGCCCGCCCGCTCCAGGGCCTCCCAGGACGCCTCCAGGACCAGCCGCTGCTGCGGATCCATCGACAGGGCCTCACGCGGCGATATCCCGAAGAAGCCCGCGTCGAACCCCTCGATGTCGTCCAGGAACCCGCCCTCGCGGGCGTAGCTCTTGCCGACGGCCTCCGGGTCCGCGTCGAACAGGTTCAGCCCGTCCCAACGCGACGGCAGACCACCCACGGCATCACCACCCGCCGCCAACAGCTCCCAGAACGCCTCCGGCGTGTCGATCCCGCCCGGCAGCCGGCACGCCATCGACACGATCGCGATCGGCTCGGTGCGCGCCGCGCGTTCGGCGGTGAGCGCGTTCTCCGTCTCGAGGAGCGCGCCGGCCGTGCGCCGCAGGTAGGCCTCGAGCTTCTCGATCTTCCCGACTTCGGACGCGCTCATTCGCTCACTCCAAGCTTGCGATCCAGGAACTGAAGAAGGTCATCCGTGCTGCCGGTGTCGATCTCGGCTTCCGGCTCGGGTTGCGCGTCGCCTGCGGGAGTGATCTTCGTGAGGCCGTTCCGCAGGGCGAGGAGACCGGCCGCGAGGCCCTGCTCCTCCAACTGGGCCGGAGTCGCCGTACGCAGGAGTTCGACGAGTGTGTCGATCTGGTGGCGCGTCACTCGCTGCCCCGTGGCCGGTCCCGCCGCGTCGTCGGAGCCGACGGCGAGTCTGGTGAGGAGCAGGGTGGCGATGGCGGTGGGTGTGGGGTGGTCGAAGGCCAGGGTCGAGGGCAGCGAGAGCCCGCTCGCGGCGGCGAGGCGGCGGCGCAGTTCGACGGCCATGAGCGAGTCGATGCCGAGCTCCTTGAGCACCTGCTGGGCTCCGACGCCGTCCGCGTCGGCCACGCCGAGTACCGTGGCGGCCTCCCTCTGCACCAGTTGGGTGAGATGGGGCAGCCGCTCGGCCACGGGGCGGGCCAGCAGTTGCTCGCGCAGACCTGACGGGTTCGCCGCGGCCTCGCCCGCCTGTCGGCGCGGGGCACGCAGCAGGTTCCGCAGGAGTGCGTGGACGTTCTCGCCGTTGCCCGCGGCGCGCTGCAGCGAGGTCAGCTCGAACTTGACGGGGACGAGGTGGGCGTACGGCAGGTCCAGCGCGGCGTCCAGCGCCGCCAGTGCCTGCCGGGCGCTCAGCGCGCCGATGCCGCCACGGCGCAGCCGGGCCAGTTCGGCCTGCCCGAGCGCCGAGGTCAGGCCGATTCCGGCCTGCTGCCACAGGCCCCAGGAGAGGCTCACGGCGGGAAGGCCGTCGGCGCGGCGGCGGGTGGCGAGGGCATCGACGTAGGTGTTGGCGGCGGCGTAGTTGGCCTGTCCGGCGCCGCCGAGGACACCGGCGGCGGAGGAGAAGACGACGAACGCGGCCAGTCCGGGCGCCAGTTCGCGGGTGAGCTCGTCCAGATGGGTCGCGCCGGCCGCCTTCGCCGCCCAGACGGTGGCCAGGCGTTCGGTGGTCTGGGCGGCCAGGACGCCGTCGTCCAGGGCGGCGGCGAGGTGGAACACGCCGGTCCAGGGGTGCGCGGCGTCCGCGGTCGCCAGGGCCATGGAGACGTCCTCGCGGCGGCCGATGTCGCAGGCCACCACCTGCACGCTCTCGGCGCCGGTGGCGGTGAGGTCGGCGACCAGGTCGGTCGCGCCCGGAGCGTCGAGACCCTGCCGGGAGGTGAGCACCAGGTGGCGCACACCGTGGTGGCGCACCAGGTGCCGCGCCAGGACCTGGCCCAGCTCGCCGGTACCGCCGGTGATCAGGACCGATCCGTCGGGGTCCAGGGCCGTGGCGGCCCCGCGCTCCCCCGCACCGGGCTCCGTCGTCCGCGTGGTGCGGGCGAGGCGTGCGGTGCGCAGCTCACCGTCGCGGAGCACGAGCTCCGGTTCGTCCGTCAACGCGAGGGCGTGGGGCAGCAGCGTGTCGTCGGCGGGGTCGTGGCCCAGGTCCACCAGGCGGATCGTCCGCTCGGCCTGCTCGCTGCGCGCGGCGCGGACCAGGCCCCACAGCGGGGCACGCGTCAGATCGTGGACCTGGTCGTCCACGCCGACGGCCGAGCGGGTGATCCACACCAGCTCCGTACCGTCCAGTCGGGGCTCCGCCAGCAGGCGTTGCAGGGTGAGCAGCGCCGAGGCGGTCACTTCCAGTGCGGTGGCGGCCACGTCTTCCTGGTTGCCGTCGGCCGGTGCGGTCTCCGCCGTCGCGTCGACGACCAGGCGGACGGGCGCCGGCTGTCCGTCGTCGAGGCGGGCGAGCAGCGCGGCCACGTCGGTCACGTTGTCGGCCCCGAGGGTGCCGGACACTCCGGCGGCGTCCCCGAGGACCCAGGTGCCGACGGCCGGAACCTTGCCCTCGGGCAGGGTGCGCGCCTTCCGGAAGTCGAGGTGGTAGAGGTGGTCCACGGGCTCGCCCGCACGGATCTGCTCCGCGGTCGCCTCCCTGATCACCAGGCGGTCCGCCCGGGCGACGGGGCGGCCGACCGGGTCGGCCACATGGACGCCCGCGGCGGTGCCGGAGGCGTCGAGTTCGATGCGGACGCGGAGTTCGGCGGCGCCGGTGGCGTGGAGTTCGACGTCGTTCCACTCGAACGGCAGGAAGACCGGGCGCTCGTCGCCTTCCTCCTCGCGGACGCCGATGAGGGTGTGGAGGGCGGTGTCGAGGAGGGCGGGGTGGATGCCGAAGCCGTCGGTCTTGAGTCCTTCGGGAAGGCGGACGAGGCCGTAGGCGGTGTTGTCCTTGCGCCAGAGTTCGGTGAGTCCCTGGAAGGCCGGTCCGTAGTGGAGTCCGCGGGCTTCGAACGCGTCGTAGAAACCGTCCAGATCGACTGCTTCAGTGCCGGGAACGGGCCACTGGGTCAGTTCTGCGAAGCCGTCGGTGGTGTTGGTGGCGTTACGTGCTTCGGTGAGTTCGCCGGTGGCGTGGGTGCGCCAGGGGGTGTCGTCGGAGGCGTCCTCGGTGCGGCTGTAGAGGGTGATCGGGCGGTTGCCCTCGTTGTTGGGGGCGCCGACGACGACCTGCAGGCGGACCGCCCCGTCCTCGGGGAGGACGAGGGGCTCGAGCAGGGTGAGTTCCGAGACGCGTTCGGCGCCGACGTGATGGCCGGCGGTCAGGGCGAGTTCGAGGAGGCCGGTGCCGGGGACGAGGACGGTGCCGAAGGCGGCGTGCTCGCCGAGCCAGGGCTGGTCCGTGAGGGAGAGGCGGCCGGTGAGGAGGTGGCCTTCACCGTCGGCGAGCGGGGTGACGGCGCCGATCAAGGGGTGCGAGGAGGCCTCGAGCCCGAGCGACCCGGCGTCGCCGGACGGCAGGGTGGTGTCGAGCCAGTAGTGCTCGCGCTGGAAGGCGTAGGTGGGGAGAGCCACGAGCTCGCCGGTGCCTGGAGTCGGAAGGACCTTGTCCATGTCCAGGTCATAGCCCTGGACGTGGAGGAGACCGAGGTTGCGCAGGAGCTGCCCCGGCCCGCCGTTGTTGCGGCTGAGGGAGCCGACGACGATGCCGCCGCGTTCCGCGCCGGCGTCGGTCAGCGGCATGGCGAGGACCGGGTGCGCGGACATCTCGACGAAGACGGTGTGGCCGTCGTCGAGGAGCTTGTCCAGGGCGCGGTCGAAGCGCACCGGCTGACGCAGGTTGCGGCACCAGTAGTCGCCGTCGAGCTCGGGGCCGGTGGCGATCTCGCCGGTGACGGTCGAGTAGAGGGGGACTTCCGCGGTGTGGGGTGCGAGGTCGGTGAACTGCTCGGCGAGGGCCGGCAGGAGGGGGTCCATCTGGGCGTTGTGGGAGGCGTAGTCGACGTTGATCTTGCGGGCGTAGACGCCCTGCTCGCCCAGCTGGTCGACCAGCCGCACGACCGCTTCGGCCTCGCCGGAGACGATCGTCGAGCCGGGTGTGTTCACCGCGGCGACGGACAGCGCGTCGCCGAACGGGGCGATGAACTCCTCGACCTCCGCGACGGGTCGTTCGACGAGGGCCATGCCGCCCTGGCCGGCGCAGGCGAGGACGGCCTGCGAGCGGCGGGCGACGACCAGCGCGCCCTGCTCCAGGGTGAGGGCGCCGGCGACGACCGCGGCGACGACCTCGCCCTGGGAGTGCCCGACCACCGCGGCCGGCTCGACCCCGAGCGAACGCCACAGCGCGGACAGGGCCACACCCATGGCGAACAGCGCGGGCTGGACGACATCGACCCGGTCGAAGCCGGGGTGGCCGTCCTCGGTCCCCTCCAGGACGTCGCGGACCGACCAGCCGGTGAACGGCAGCAGCGCCGCGTCACACGCCTCGACCGCCTCCCGGAACACCTCACTGCTTGCCAGCAGGTCCCGGCCCATGCCGACCCACTGCGAGCCCTGGCCGGGGTAGACGAAGACGACCTTGCCGCGCCGTTCCGCGAGCCCGGTCACCACCGCGTCGTGCGCCTCACCCTCCGCCAACGCCCGCAGCGCGGAGATCAGTTCGGCCGAATCGGCCGCGACGACGCTCGCCCGGGACGGGAAGTGCGTGCGGTGACGCGCCGCGGTCACGGCGACATCCGTGACCGGTGCCTCCGGGTGCTCGGTCAGGAAGGCCGCCCAGCGGCCCGCCTGCTCCCGCAGCGCGGTCTCGTCCTGTCCGGACACGACCACCGGCACCGGACGGACCTCCTCACCGGCCGGGGCCGACGGCTCCCGGACCGGCGGTTCCTCGACGATCACGTGCGCGTTGGTCCCGCTGAGCCCGAACGACGACACGCCCGCCCGGCGGACACGTGCCGCGTCCCGCTCCCAGGGGCGGGCCTCGTCGAGCAGAGCGAGGCCGCTGCCGTCCCACTGGATGTGCGGGCTCGGCTCGGCGGCGTGGAGGGTCTTGGGCAGCGTTCCGTGCTGGAGGGCGAGGACCATCTTCATCACGCCCGCCACACCGGCGGCGGCCTGCGCGTGGCCGATGTTGGACTTGGAGGAGCCCAACCAGACCGGCCGGTCCGCGGGTCGTCCGGGGCCGAAGACCTCGGCCAGGGCGCCGGCCTCGATCGGGTCGCCCAGCGACGTGCCCGTGCCGTGCGCCTCGATCGCGTCGATGTCCGCCGGAGTGAGCCGGGCGGCTTCGAGTGCGGCCTGCACGACCCGCTGCTGCGACGGCCCGTTCGGGGCGGTGAGGCCCTGGCTGCGGCCGTCCTGGTTCACGGCGGTGCCGCGGATGACGGCCAGGACGCGGTCGCCGTCGCGCTCGGCGGCGGACAGCCGCTTCAGCGCCAGGACACCCACGCCCTCGGCCCATCCGGCGCCGTCCGCCAGCGCGGAGAACGACTTGCAGCGCCCGTCCGCCGCCATGCCCTTCAGCCGCGAGAACTCCACGAACAGGGAGGGTGTGTTCATGACGGTGACACCACCGGCGAGCGCGAGGTCGCACTCACCCTGGCGCAGCGCCTGAACGGCGAGGTGGAGCGCGACCAGCGAGGACGAGCAGGCCGTGTCGACCGTCATCGCAGGGCCCTGAAGCCCGAGGCTGTACGCCACCCGGCCGGAGACCACGCTGGTCGCGTAGCCGGTGCTGGTGTAGCCGTCGAGGGCCTTCAGATCGTGGCCCTGGTGGCCGTAGTCGGAGGTCATGGCGCCGAGGTAGACGCCGGTGTTGCTGCCGCCGAGCGAGTCCGGGCGGATGCCGGCGCGCTCCAGGGCCTCCCAGGAGGTCTCGAGGACGAGGCGCTGCTGCGGGTCCATCGACAGGGCCTCACGCGGCGAGATGCCGAAGAACGCGGCGTCGAAGTTCTCGATGTCGTCCAGGAACCCGCCCTCGCGGGCGTAGCTCTTGCCGACGGCCTCCGGGTCCGCGTCGAACAGGTTCAGCCCGTCCCAACGCGACGGCAGCCCACCCACGGCATCACCACCCGCCGCCAACAGCTCCCAGAACGCCTCCGGGGTGTTGATCCCGCCGGGCAGTCGGCAGGCCATGGAGACGATGGCGATGGGTTCGTCGGGGGTTCTGGTGGGTTTGCGGGTGGTGGTGCG
>NZ_JBEYUK010000062.1:0-3194 GCF_040643475.1 Streptomyces sp. NPDC047130
AACACAGTGGACGCGAGCAACTGAGGACAAGCCCTCGGCCTATTAGTACCAGTCACCTCCACCCGTTACCGGGCTTCCAGATCTGGCCTATCAACCCAGTCGTCTACTGGGAGCCTTACCCCATCAAGTGGGTGGGAGTCCTCATCTCGAAGCAGGCTTCCCGCTTAGATGCTTTCAGCGGTTATCCCTCCCGAACGTAGCCAACCAGCCATGCCCTTGGCAGAACAACTGGCACACCAGAGGTTCGTCCGTCCCGGTCCTCTCGTACTAGGGACAGCCCTTCTCAAGACTCCTACGCGCACAGCGGATAGGGACCGAACTGTCTCACGACGTTCTAAACCCAGCTCGCGTACCGCTTTAATGGGCGAACAGCCCAACCCTTGGGACCGACTCCAGCCCCAGGATGCGACGAGCCGACATCGAGGTGCCAAACCATCCCGTCGATATGGACTCTTGGGGAAGATCAGCCTGTTATCCCCGGGGTACCTTTTATCCGTTGAGCGACGGCGCTTCCACAAGCCACCGCCGGATCACTAGTCCCGACTTTCGTCCCTGCTCGACCCGTCGGTCTCACAGTCAAGCTCCCTTGTGCACTTACACTCAACACCTGATTGCCAACCAGGCTGAGGGAACCTTTGGGCGCCTCCGTTACTCTTTAGGAGGCAACCGCCCCAGTTAAACTACCCATCAGACACTGTCCCTGATCCGGATCACGGACCCAGGTTAGACATCCAGCACGACCAGACTGGTATTTCAACGACGACTCCCACGACACTGGCGTGCCGCTTTCACAGTCTCCCAGCTATCCTACACAAGCCGAACCGAACACCAATATCAAACTGTAGTAAAGGTCCCGGGGTCTTTCCGTCCTGCTGCGCGAAACGAGCATCTTTACTCGTAGTGCAATTTCACCGGGCCTATGGTTGAGACAGTCGAGAAGTCGTTACGCCATTCGTGCAGGTCGGAACTTACCCGACAAGGAATTTCGCTACCTTAGGATGGTTATAGTTACCACCGCCGTTTACTGGCGCTTAAGTTCTCAGCTTCGCCCCACCGAAATGGAGCTAACCGGTCCCCTTAACGTTCCAGCACCGGGCAGGCGTCAGTCCGTATACATCGCCTTACGGCTTCGCACGGACCTGTGTTTTTAGTAAACAGTCGCTTCTCGCTGGTCTCTGCGGCCACCCCCAGCTCAGAGCGCGAAGCTCATCACCAGAAATGGCCCCCCTTCTCCCGAAGTTACGGGGGCATTTTGCCGAGTTCCTTAACCATAGTTCACCCGAACGCCTCGGTATTCTCTACCTGACCACCTGAGTCGGTTTAGGGTACGGGCCGCCATGAAACTCGCTAGAGGCTTTTCTCGACAGCATAGGATCATCCACTTCACCACAATCGGCTCGGCATCAGGTCTCAGCCTTGATGTGCGACGGATTTACCTACCGCACGGCCTACACCCTTACCCCGGGACAACCACCGCCCGGGATGGACTACCTTCCTGCGTCACCCCATCACTCACCTACTACCAGCTCGGGTCACCGGCTCCACCACTCCCCATCACTCCGAAGAGATCAAGGGCGGCTTCACGGGCTTAGCATCACTGGATTCAATGTTTGACGCTTCACAGCGGGTACCGGAATATCAACCGGTTATCCATCGACTACGCCTGTCGGCCTCGCCTTAGGTCCCGACTTACCCTGGGCAGATCAGCTTGACCCAGGAACCCTTAGTCAATCGGCGCAAACGTTTCTCACGTTTGTATCGCTACTCATGCCTGCATTCTCACTCGTGAACCGTCCACAACTCGCTTCCGCGGCTGCTTCACCCGGCACACGACGCTCCCCTACCCATCACAGCAGGCGTTGGCCCTCATGCTGCAATGACACGACTTCGGCGGTACGCTTGAGCCCCGCTACATTGTCGGCGCGGAATCACTAGACCAGTGAGCTATTACGCACTCTTTCAAGGGTGGCTGCTTCTAAGCCAACCTCCTGGTTGTCTCTGCGACTCCACATCCTTTCCCACTTAGCGTACGCTTAGGGGCCTTAGTCGATGCTCTGGGCTGTTTCCCTCTCGACCATGGAGCTTATCCCCCACAGTCTCACTGCCGCGCTCTCACTTACCGGCATTCGGAGTTTGGCTAAGGTCAGTAACCCGGTAGGGCCCATCGCCTATCCAGTGCTCTACCTCCGGCAAGAAACACACGACGCTGCACCTAAATGCATTTCGGGGAGAACCAGCTATCACGGAGTTTGATTGGCCTTTCACCCCTAACCACAGGTCATCCCCCAGGTTTTCAACCCTGGTGGGTTCGGTCCTCCACGAAGTCTTACCTCCGCTTCAACCTGCCCATGGCTAGATCACTCCGCTTCGGGTCTTGGGCATGCTACTCAAACGCCCTATTCGGACTCGCTTTCGCTACGGCTTCCCCACACGGGTTAACCTCGCAACACACCGCAAACTCGCAGGCTCATTCTTCAAAAGGCACGCAGTCACGAGATGCAGCAAGCTGCATCCGACGCTCCCACGGCTTGTAGGCACACGGTTTCAGGTACTATTTCACTCCGCTCCCGCGGTACTTTTCACCATTCCCTCACGGTACTATCCGCTATCGGTCACCAGGGAATATTTAGGCTTAGCGGGTGGTCCCGCCAGATTCACACGGGATTTCTCGGGCCCCGTGCTACTTGGGTGTCTCTCAAACGAGCCGCTGACGTTTCGACTACGGGGGTCTTACCCTCTACGCCGGACCTTTCGCATGTCCTTCGCCTACATCAACGGTTTCTGACTCGTCCCACGGCCGGCAGACCGTGGAAGAGAGATCCCACAACCCCCCAAGCGCAACCCCTGCCGGGTCTCACACGCTTGAGGTTTAGCCTGATCCAGTTTCGCTCGCCACTACTCCCGGAATCACGGTTGTTTTCTCTTCCTGAGGGTACTGAGATGTTTCACTTCCCCTCGTTCCCTCCACACTGCCTATGTGTTCAGCAGTGGGTGACAGCCCATGACGACTGCCGGGTTTCCCCATTCGGAAACCCCCGGATCAAAGCCTGGTTGACGACTCCCCGGGGACTATCGCGGCCTCCCACGTCCTTCATCGGTTCCTGGTGCCAAGGCATCCACCGTGCGCCCTTAAAAACTTGGCCACAGATGCTCGCGTCCACTGTGCAGTTCTCAAACAACGACCAGCCACCCAC
>NZ_JBEYUK010000063.1:0-4365 GCF_040643475.1 Streptomyces sp. NPDC047130
GCACGGCGAAGGGCCGGACCCCCTCGGGGGTCCGGCCCTTCGCCGTGCGGCGGCAACGCTCAGCCCTGGTCGAGGAGGCCCGCGCGGGCGGCGAGGGCCGCGGCCTCCAGCCGGGAGCCCACGCCCAGCTTCATCAGCACCCGCTGCACATGGGTGCGGGCCGTGCTGGGCGCTATGCCCATGCCCTCCGCGATCAGCCGGGTGTCCTCGCCCTCGGCGACCCGGACCAGCACCTCCGCCTCGCGCGGGGTGAGCGACGACAGCAGCCGCCGGCCCTCGTCGTCGGGCTCCGCCACCGGGTGGAGCAGCTCGTGGAAGGCGCTCTGCAGCAGCCCCGGCGCGACGGCCGCCTCACCGGCCCGCGCCTTGACGATGGCCCGCTCGACCCCTTCGATCCGTTCGTCGTGGCGCACGTACCCCGACGCCCCGGCCGCGAAGGCCGCCGCGATGCCGCGGTGGCTGGGCACCGGTCCCAGCACCACCACCGCCACCTGCGGCCGCTCCCGCTTGATCCGCTCCACCGGGTCGAACGCCCCCGGCCGGGCCGGCTCCGCGGTGCCCAGCAGGCACACCTCCGGCGCCCTGCCGATCACCAGCTCGGCCGCGCCCGCCGCCGGAGCGGCCGCGGCCAGCACCCGGTGCCCGCGCAGCTTCAGGGCGGAGGCCAGCGCCTCCGCGTGCAGTCGGTGGTCGTCGACCACCATGAGCCGCACTCCCATCGAACCCCCCACCTTGCCCCCCGGCCCGAGGCCCCCCGGCTCTCGCGGCCCGTATGGACCGGGAAGCTACACGCTTGTTCGACGCGGCGCGCCCCCAACGGCCGACAAGTGCCCCGATCGACGCATTGCCGGACGCCGGGTTGCTCCGTCAGCCCTTCGTGCCGTAGGCGACGACCAGCTTCTCGTCCGCCTGGTCGGTGTCGCGGACGTAGACCTGGCTCATGTAGAGGCGGCCCGCGGAGTACAGGAACTCCTGGTGGTCCGGCGAGAACTCGATCTCGACGTCACGGGCCTTGTCGTCGTTGGGCATCTGCAGCAGCACCGTCTGCTTCATGGTGGTGCCGTCGATGCTGACGACCTGGCCGCCCTTGTCGTACGGGCCCCGCTTGTAGGCGATCACGTCGGGGCCGTCCGCCCGCAGCGGCGCCAGCGCCCAGCCGTCGCCGGCGTCCGCCTTCCTGCCCGCCTTGCCGGTGGCCAGGTCGAAGGCGACGACCTCGTTGGTGCGCCCGGCGTCGGCCCCGCCGGTGGTGTGCTCCTCGGTGGGCAGGTAGAGCCGGTCCCCGGCGACCGCCATGTTGGCGCACTGCTCGACGCGGGTGACGCCGTCGCAGTCGCCGGCGTAGGTGTCGCCCGGCGCGGAGATCTTGGCGCGGAGCTCGCCGGTGGCGGCGTCGATGGAGAACAGGTCGGAGATGCCGCTGCCGTCACCGGCGGACCGGCCGACGTCGGCCGCGATCACCAGCGGGTCGGTGGAGACGACCGACGCGTACTCGACGCCCTCGGGCATCTTGTACTCGGAGAGCACCGTGCCCTTCTTGGGGTCGATGGTCTGGATGAGCATCTGCGCCGCGGCCGAGGTGCACTTGCGGAGCGCGACCAGGGCCTTGCCGCCGCCGTAGCCGTAGTCGTTGCAGGTGTCGCCCGGCTTGGGCTGCCACAGCGACCCGCCGTCGGCCAGGTCCCACGCGGCGCCGCCGTAGCCGGAGCCGGCCGCGACGGTGGTCCCGCTGACCGTGACGTTGTCGAACCGCACCGGGCGGTCACCGGTCCTGGCGTTCTTGGTCCACAGCTTCTTGCCGGCGGCCAGGTCGAGGGCGGTGACCTCGCTGCAGCCCGTGGAGCGCGTCTCGGCGGTCGGTATGGCGGGCTCGTGGACGATCGCCGTCCTGCCGTCGCCCGTCACGTGGCGCGACGCGAAGCAGACCGGGCCGGGCAGCGGGATCGACCACTTCTCGGCACCGCTCGCCGGGTCGTACGCCGTGATCTCCGACGACCCGCTCTTCACGTAGGCGTCCTCGGTGAGCCAGGAGCCCTGCACGGTGACCTGGAGGCCCTTGTCGACCTTGGGCTGCTCCAGCTCGAAGAGCAGCCGCGCCGACGGGTCGGAGGGAACCTTCTCCGCGCCGCCGCCACCGGCCTTGCCGTCACCGCCGCCGCCGGCGACCGGTCCGGTGTCGTCGCCCTTGCTGCCGGAGTACCAGACGCCGCCGCCGATGATCAGCGCGATCGCCGCCACGGCGGAGACCACGATCGCCACCTGCGCCCGCAGCGCCTTGCGCTCGGCCTCGGAGCGCTGCCCGGCGGGCGGCGACGCGGGCAGCGTGGCGGGCTGCGGATAGCCGTACTGCGGCGGCTGCCCGCCCGGCTGCTGGAGGTACGGGTTGGGCATCGGCGGGGTCTGCGGGTAGCCGTACCCGGCCGCCGGCTGGGCGTGCGGCGGCGTGCCCGGCCCGGCCGGAGCCGGAGCGGGCGCGGCCGGCGGGGCCGGAGACTGGGCGGGCGGCTGCTGCGTCGGCGGCTGCTGCGGCTGCGTCGGCGGCTGCGGGTTCTTGCCGAAGGCGACCTGGGTCGGGTCGTGCGCGCCGCCGTCCCCCTGCGGGGGCCGGCCGGGCTCGGGCGGCTGGGTCATGGCATACCTCAAGAAGGGTCGGGTGGGGACGTCGGCTCGGGGGACGCGCGGCGGGCCGGCGGCTACCGGGCGTAGGCGATCATCAGCTTCTCCTCCTGGTCGTCGTTGCCGGTCAGCATGTCGACGGAGAGGAAGAGACGGCCGCCGGACCAGGCGACGTCCGGGGTGAAGAACGAGGTCTCCAGCTGGGCGCCGGCCGCCGGGTTCTGCAGCAGCCTCTGCGGCTTGTGCGCGCCGGCCGTCGGCACGGCCACCACCTGGCCGCCCTTGTCGTAGGTGGGCCGGACGTAGGCGATCAGCTTGCCGTTCTCCACGGCGAGCGGCTGCATCGAGGCGTCGGCGGGGGACTTCACCCGCCACTTCTCCTTGCCGGTGTCCAGGCTCACCGCCAGGATCTCGTTGGGCCCGGTGACGTTCTTGGTCGGCAGGTACATGTTCTGCTCGTCGGCGACGAAGTCGCAGGACTCCAGGGCCTTGTTGAAGATCGAGAAGCCGGAGCACCGGACGTCGATCTCCGTCTTGCCGTCGAGCTGGACGTGGGCACCGATCCTGCCGCCCGCCCCGATGACCGTGATGCTGCCCTGTTCCTTGTCCCGGTTGATGGCGTACACGACCAGCGGGCTGACGCTGTAGGCCTTCTCGACCTCCCAGCCCTTGTCCAGCGAGGTGGTCCAGCGGACCTTGCCGGTCCTCGGGTCGAGCTCGCGGATCTCGTCGTGCTCCTTGGCGCTGGCGGCGGCACAGGAGGCGGCGACGATCAGCCGCTCGGAGTCGCCGGCGAAGCCGGAGGGGAAGCAGGAGGCGCCGTACTTCTCGATCTCGTACCGCTTCTTGCCGGTCCCGGCGTCGTAGGCCACGCCGGACTGGGAGCGGCCGACGACCAGGGTGTCCCCGGCGACGCTGAGGGAGAGGTCGCTGGTGCCGTCGAAGAGGCCGCCCTCCTCGACCTCGATCTCCCAGCCCTTCTCACCGGTACGGAGGTCGACCTGCTGGACGCGGTTGCACTTGGCGCGGTCGCTGCTGCCGCTCTTGTAGGCGACGGCGACCTTGCCGTCCCCGGTGGTGTTCCTGCTGACCGCGCAGATCTCCTCGGGGAAGGTCACCGGCTTCCACGCCTCGCCGCCGTCGGCCGCCTTCCAGCCGAAGAGCTGCTTGTACGCGGCCTTCGCGGCGACGTCACCGACGATCCACATGCCGGGGGCGCGGGAGCCGCCCTTCGGGGTGTCCGGCGCGGTCTTGAACCAGGCGACGCGGGACTCGCCGGGAGCGCGCTCGCCGTTGATGTCGACCTCCTCGCCCCCGCCGCCGTCACCGTCGCCGGTGTCGACGCTGGTGGTGGGCTCGGGGGACGGGGCCTCCTGGGTGGGCTGCGGGCCCGCCTTCTCGTCCGTGTCGTCCGAGCCGCCGACCAGCGCCCAGGCGCCGCCGGCTATGACCACCGCCGCGGCGACGGCCGCCGCGGTGATCGCCAGGGCGGGACGGGTCTTGAACGGGTTGCGGGAACCGGTGGCCGGACCCGCCTGGGGCTGCGGGGCGCCGGGGGGCCAGGGGGCGCCGGGATGGGCGCCGCCCTGCGGGTGGCCTCCGGCGCCGGGCTGCTGCCATCCGGGCTGCGGGGCGTAGGGGCCGCCGGGCTGCGCACACCGGTTCCCCGCGGTCGCGGTCCTTGCCGTAGGTGGCCAGCAGCGCCTTGGCCTCGATCGGGTCGCCGAGGGTGGTGCCGGTGCCGTGCCC
>NZ_JBEYUK010000064.1:0-3371 GCF_040643475.1 Streptomyces sp. NPDC047130
GGGTGTGAAGCTGACCAAGCTCCGTCCCGAGCAGGCCGCCTACATCGGCGTCGAGGTCGAAGGCCCCTACAAGCCCGACCACTACCGCTACTGAGCGGCGGACCGACCCGCAGCACCCTTCCGGCAGGCCCCCGCCCTCGCGGCGGGGGCCTGCCCCGTCCGGGCCCCTCCCGCCCACCACCAGGACACCGATGCCCACCGGCCGCTACCTGCTCCACGACCCGCACGACGGCACCCCGCTCGGCGCGGAGCACTTCCAGTGCGCCCCCGGCCCCTCCGGCTGGCGCTACGTCTCCCAGGTCCTCACCCCCGAGGGCGACCACCGGGGATCCGTCGACGTCACCCTCGACGCCCTCGGCCGCCCCCTGCGCGTGGAACTCCACGCCGGCGGCTGGCAGGTCCGCGGTGCCGCGCTCGACGGGGTGACCTGGGTCCGCACCGACCCCACCGGCGAGCACGCCAGCGAGGGGAACGTCCGCGCCCACGCCTTCACCGGAGCCTCCCCGGCCTTCCTGGTAGCCACCGCCCGCCTGCTGCGCCCGGCCCCGTCCGAGGACCCCGTCCGCGTGCGCCTGGTCGCCTTCACCGACCCGGTCCTCGCACCGCTCACGGTGGACCGCACCTGGGCCCTGACCGGCCGCGAGACCCACCCCACCGACAGTGGTCCCCTGGTCGTGGACGCCTACCGCATCACCGACCTGGGAACCGGCGAGCAGCACACCGTGCACCTCGCCGGCGATGTCGTCCTCGCCGCTCCCGGCATCGAACTGGACGACCTCCAGTCACCGCCGTCGGCCTTCACGGACCCCGGCCCGCCCCCGCCCTGACCTGCGGTTCGCCCCTCAGGCGGGCGGCGCGAAACCACCCTTGCGCGGAGCCTCCGGAGCCGGCGCGGAGGGCGGCCCGCCAGGCGCGGGCGGCGCCTGCGGCACCGGCGCGGCGGCCGGGGGGTACACGGGCGGGCCGTACGACCCCGGAGCCGGAGCCGGAGCCGGGGCCGGGGCCGGGGCATGGGCCTGCGCCGGGGCCTGGGGCTGCGTCTGGGGCTGCGCCTGCGGCCGGAACGGCTCGGCCGGCGGCACGTACGGCCCCGCCACCGTCGCCTGCGTGCGCGCCCTGGCCAGCGCCGCGGCCTGCGCGCGCGCCGCCTCCCGCGACTGCCGCTCGTACATCACCGCCGCCAGGAACTCCGCCGCCGACACCCCCTGCGCCTGCGCCCCCGTCCGGGTGGCGACCTCCGTGGCCAGCCGGTGCGCCATGGCGTACCCGACGGCGGGCTCGAGCTGGCCGATGCGCGTCAGGTACTGCCGCACCTGCAGCCACAGCTCGTCCGGCACAGCCGACAGGTCCAGGTGCGCGAAGCGCCCCATCAGGTACGGCGGGGGCGGCGGCGTCCCCATGACCGCCCCACCGGGCACCCGCTCCCGCACCACCAGCGTCCCCCCGAACACGTCACCGAGCCGCCGGCCCCGCGAGGACACCAGGGAGGCGACGCAGGCGACCACACCGAAGGACATCAGGATCTCGATCATCCCGAGCAGCCCCCGGACCAGCGCGTGCCGGAACCCGATGGGACCGCCGTCGTCCCGCACCACCCGCAGGCCCAGCGCCAGCTTCCCCAGCGACCGACCGCGCGTCAGCGCCTCCACGGCGATCGGCACGCCGACCGGGATCAGCAGGAAGGTGCCCACCGAGATCGCCGCCGCAGCCGCCTCGTCGACCGACTCCAGCGTGGCGAAGAGCAGCATCAGCACGACGAACCAGACGAACAGCACCACCAGCAGGTCGAGGATCACCGCCAGCGCCCTGCTGGGAAACCGCGCCGGCCGTACCTCCAGTGCCACCGCCTCACCGGTCACCAGCTGATCCATCGCCCCGCCCCTTCCCACTGCCCCGGCCGTCCGACTGCCCGGACCGCGCTCACGCCGCCCCGTCGGGAATCCGTCCCGCACTGACGTCCGGGCGGCCAGTCTGCCAAGCTGTGCACCACGCCGCCGCAGTGCGGCCCCGCCGGAGCAGGTTGAGGAGCAGCGGACACCCATGGACCTGGACGTCTTCGTCGCCACCCATCGTGCCGAGTGGGACCGTCTGGAGACGCTGCTCAGCCGTAGGCGACGCCGTCTGACCGGCGCGGAGGTGGACGAGCTCGTCGAGCTGTACCAGCGGGCGGCGACGCACCTCTCCGTCATCCGGTCCAGCGCCCCGGACCCGCGGATCACCGGCCGCCTGAGCCAGCTCGTCGCCCGCGCCCGGAGCCAGGTCACCGGAACGCGGAAGTCGTCCTGGCAGGACATCGCCCGGTTCCTGGTCGAGGGCTTCCCGGCGGCCCTCTACCGGACCCGTCGCTGGTGGGTGCCGACGGCTCTGATCTCGGTCGCGGTGGGCGTCGTCCTCTCCTGGTGGATAGCCACCCACCCCGAGGTCCAGGCCGCCTTCGGCACGGACGCGGACCTCCGCGAGATGACCCGCCCCGGCGGCGAGTACGAGAACTACTACTCGAGCCACCCCGCGGCCTCCTTCGCCGCCCAGGTCTGGACGAACAACGCCCGTGCCGCGGCGTTGTGCCTCATCACCGGCGTCTTCCTCGGGCTGCCGGTGATCTGGATCCTCTTCCAGAACATGCTCAACCTCGGTGCGGGCTTCGGTCTGATGGCCGACGCCGGGCGCCTCGACGTCTTCCTCGGCCTGGTGCTCCCGCACGGACTGCTCGAGCTCACGGCCGTCTTCGTGGCCGCGGGCGCCGGCATCAAGCTCGGCTGGACGGTCATCGACCCAGGCCCCCGGACCCGGAGGGCAGCCCTGGCGGAGGAAGGACGCGCCGCCCTCGGCATGGCCGTCGGCCTCGCCCTGGTGCTGTTCGTGGCCGGGGCGATCGAGGGCTTCGTGACCCCGTCCGGCCTCCCGACCTGGGCCCGCGTCGGCATCGGAGTCCTCGCCGAGCTGGCGTTCCTCGCCTATGTGTGGGTACTCGGCGGTCGCGCCGTCCGTGCGGGCGGGACGGGTGACGTCGAGGAGAGCGGACGGAGCGCCGCGGCCCCCGTCGCAGCGTGATGTGCATCGAGCGGCTACTAGCTGCTACTCTCCTCATCGCCCCCGGAACTGCCGTTGACGCGGCACGATGGTGGAGGTAGATTTGAACAGTTGCCCGGAGAGGTGCGGAGCACCCCACGGCAGCCGGTAGGATCTACCGAGTCGCTTCCCGACTGTCGGTCGGAGAAGGACAACCCCCGATAAATCGGAAATTCGAAGCCGGCAAGACCGGCCGAAAACATCTGATAAAGTCGGAACCGCCGGAAAGGAAAAGCGCCGCGAAAGTGGTGCTGGAACTGGAAAGCACCGAGGAAATCGGAACGGAAACGGTCTGATAGAGT
>NZ_JBEYUK010000065.1:0-3353 GCF_040643475.1 Streptomyces sp. NPDC047130
CGGGCCAAGACGCTCGGCGCCCGGCACCTGGACGAACTGGTGCCCGACGCCGAGATGTTCGTGCTGTTCTCGTCGATCGCCGGGGTCTGGGGCAGCGGCGGGCAGTCCGCGTACGCGGCGGCCAACGCCCACCTGGACGCCCTGGCCGAACGGCGCCGCGCCCGTGGCCTGGCCGCCACCTCGGTGGCCTGGGGCCCGTGGGCCGAAGCCGGCATGCTCGTCGAGGAGAACGCCGAGGACTACCTGCGCCGCCGCGGCCTGACCCCCCTCCCGCCGGAGCTCGGCGTGACCATCCTGGAGGACGCGGTCGCCCGGGACCTGGGCTGCCTCGTCGCCGCCGACGCCGACTGGGCGCGCTTCGCGCCCGCCTTCGGCTCCGGTCGCGCCACCACCCTCTTCGACGACGTGCCCGAGGCCGCGGCCCCGTCCGCCGCCGGTTCCGCGCCGGCGGGGGACTCCGAAGCCAACCCCCTCCTCTCCGCGCTCGCCGGAAAGGGCACCGCCGAGCGGCGGGCCCTGCTGCTGGAGACGGTCCGAGCCGGTGCCGCCGCGGTCCTCGGCCATGCCGGCGCCGACAGCATCCCCGTCGAGCTGCCCTTCTCCGACCTCGGCTTCGACTCGCTCACCGCCGTCGACCTGCGGGACCGGCTGACGGCGGCGACCGGCCTGTCGCTCTCCGCGACCCTCGTCTTCGACCACCCCACCGCCCAGGCCCTGGCCGGCCACCTCGCCGGACTGCTGCCCTCCTCCGCGCCCGGCGACACGGTGACGGC
Source organism: Streptomyces sp. NPDC047130 (assembly GCF_040643475.1). Lineage (NCBI taxonomy): Bacteria > Bacillati > Actinomycetota > Actinomycetes > Kitasatosporales > Streptomycetaceae > Streptomyces > Streptomyces sp. NPDC047130. The sequence continues at coordinate 774 of NZ_JBEYUK010000065.1, forward strand.
CACCGCGCCGCACGCCGTGGCCGACCCGGACGAGCCGATCGCGATCGTCTCCATGGCGTGCCGCTTCCCGGGCGGGGTCCGGTCGCCGGAGGACCTGTGGGACCTGGTCGCCCTCGGGTCCGAGGGCCTCACCCCCTTCCCCTCCGACCGTGGCTGGGACCTCTCGGCCCTCCAGGCGTCGGGAGCCTTCGCCACCGAGGGCGGCTTCGTGCACGACGCCACGGAGTTCGACGCGGACCTGTTCGGCATCTCACCGCGTGAGGCGCTGGCCATGGACCCGCAGCAGCGGCTGCTGCTGGAGACCGCCTGGGAGACGCTGGAGCGGGCGGGCATGAACCCGCGCGCGCTCCAGGGCACCTCGACCGGCGTCTTCGTCGGCGCCTCCACCTCCGGCTACGGCACCGGCGGACAGACCGGAGGCGCGGACGGTCACCTCATGACCGGCATGGCCGGAAGCGTGCTGTCCGGCCGCGTCGCCTACTCCTTCGGCCTGGAGGGGCCGGCCGTCACCGTCGACACGGCGTGCTCGTCGTCGCTGGTGGCCCTGCACCTGGCCGCGCAGTCGCTGCGTACGGGGGAGTGCTCCATGGCCCTCGCCGGCGGTGTGACCGTGATCGTCGGTCCTGACATCTTCGCCGAGTTCGACCGCCAGGACGGTCTGGCGTCCGACGGCCGGTGCAAGGCGTTCGCGGCTGCCGCGGACGGCACGGGCTGGGGCGAGGGTGTGGGTCTGCTGCTGCTGGAGCGGCTGTCGGACGCGCGCCGCAACGGGCACGAGGTGCTCGGCGTGGTGCGGGGCTCCGCGGTCAACCAGGACGGTGCGTCGAACGGTCTGACGGCGCCGAACGGTCCGGCGCAGCAGCGGGTGGTGCGGGCCGCGCTGGCCGCCGCCGGGCTGGAGGCGTCCGAGGTCGACGCGGTGGAGGCGCACGGCACCGGCACCAAGTTGGGCGACCCCATCGAGGCGCAGGCGCTGCTGGCGACGTACGGGCAGGACCGCGCGGAGCCGCTGTACCTGGGGTCGGTGAAGTCCAACATCGGTCACACCCAGGCCGCTTCGGGCGTCGCCGGTGTCATCAAGATGGTGCAGGCGATGCGTCACGGCAAGCTGCCGCGGACGCTGCACGTGGACGAGCCGACGCCGCACGTGGACTGGTCCGCGGGCTCGGTGTCGCTACTCACCGAGGACCGGCCCTGGCCGGAGACCGGCCACGCGCGCAGGGCCGGCGTGTCCTCGTTCGGCGTGAGTGGGACCAACGCGCACGTCATCCTTGAGCAGCCCGCCGAGGTGGCCGAGGTGGCTCCGGTGCGACCGGGTGCCGCGGGGCCGTGGGTGTTGTCGGCCCGGTCGCGGGGTGCCCTGGTCGCTCAGGCCGGGCGGTTGGCATCCTTCCTGGCCGAGCGTCCCGAGGCGGATGCCGCGGCGGTGGCGCACACGCTGGCGACCGGTCGTGCGGCGTTGGAGCACCGGGCGGTCGTGCTCGGTGACGACCGGGACGAACTGCTCACCGCCCTCCGGGCGTTGGCCGAGGACAGTGCCACGCCGTCCGTGCTCCACGACGAAGCAGTGCACGGTGGTCCGGCCCTGCTGTTCTCGGGCCAGGGCGCGCAGCGGGTCGGCATGGGGCGTGAGCTCTACGACGCCTACCCGGTCTTCGCCGACGCCTTCGACGCGGTGTGCGCCCGGGTGGACCTCGAGCGGCCGCTGCACGAGGTGGTCTTCGAGGACGGCGAGGCGCTGAACCGGACCGTGTACGCCCAGGCCGGGCTCTTCGCGGTCGAGGTGGCGCTGTTCCGGCTGGTGGAGTCGTGGGGGGTGACCCCGAGCGTCCTGGTCGGCCACTCGATCGGTGAACTCGCCGCCGCGCACTGTGCGGACGTGCTGTCGCTGGACGACGCGTGCCGACTGGTGTCGGCGCGGGGGCGCCTGATGGACGCGCTGCCCGAGGGCGGCGCGATGCTCGCCGTCGAGACCGCCGAGGACGGGCTGGAACTGCCCGACGGCGTGGACCTGGCGGCCGTCAACGGCCCGACGTCGATCACGGTCTCCGGGGACGCCGACGCGATCGACGCGCTGGAGGAGCGCCTGCGCTCCGAGGGCGTGCGCGTGAAGCGGCTGGTCGTCTCGCACGCGTTCCACTCGCACCTGATGGAGCCGATGCTCGACGAGTTCGCCGCCGTCGCGAAGTCCCTGACCTACCACGCCCCGACCGTCCCGATCGTGACCACGGCGACCGGCGACATCGCCACCGCGGACTATTGGGTGAGCCAGATCCGTCAGCCCGTCCGGTTCGCCGACGCGATCGCCTCCCTCGGCGGTGTCCGTACGGCGCTGGAGTTGGGCCCCGCCGGGGTGCTCTCCGCCCTGGTGACCGAGCAGGCCGACGGCCTGGCCGCGGTGCCCGCCCTGCGCGCGGACCGGCCCGAGGCCGCCACCTTCGTCCGTGCGCTGGCCCGGCTGCACACCCGCGGCGTCCCCGTCGAGTGGGGCCGGTATCTGTCGGGGCCGGGTGTGGGTCTGCCGACGTATGCGTTCCAGCGTGAGCGGTTCTGGCTGGAGGCGGTGGGGGCCGCGGGGGA
>NZ_JBEYUK010000066.1:0-2936 GCF_040643475.1 Streptomyces sp. NPDC047130
CGGGTGCCTCGCAGGCACCCGCGGCCGCCCCCTCGTGATTACAGGTACTGACCGGTGTTGGCCACCGTGTCGATGGACCGTCCGGTGTCCGCGCCCTGCTTCCCGGTGATCAGGGTGCGGATGTACACGATCCGCTCGCCCTTCTTGCCGGAGATCCGGGCCCAGTCGTCCGGGTTGGTCGTGTTGGGCAGGTCCTCGTTCTCCTTGAACTCGTCCACGCACGCCTGGAGGAGGTGGGAGACCCGCAGACCGCGCTGGCTGTGGTCGAGGAAGTCCTTGATCGCCATCTTCTTGGCCCGGCCCACGATGTTCTCGATCATGGCGCCGGAGTTGAAGTCCTTGAAGTACAGGACCTCCTTGTCACCGTTGGCGTAGGTGACCTCCAGGAAGCGGTTCTCCTCGGACTCCGCGTACATGTGCTCGACCGCGGACTGGATCATGTTCTGGACCGTGGCGGCCCGGTCGCCGCCGTGCTCGGCCAGGTCGTCCGCGTGGAGCGGCAGGCGCTCGGTGAGGTACTTGCCGAAGATGTCCTTGGCCGCCTCGGCGTCCGGACGCTCGATCTTGATCTTCACGTCGAGCCGGCCGGGGCGCAGGATGGCCGGGTCGATCATGTCCTCGCGGTTCGAGGCGCCGATCACGACCACGTTCTGCAGGCCCTCCACGCCGTCGATCTCGGCGAGGAGCTGCGGGACGATGGTGTTCTCGACGTCCGAGCTCACGCCGGAGCCACGGGTGCGGAAGAGGGACTCCATCTCGTCGAAGAAGACGATGACGGGCGTGCCCTCGCTGGCCTTCTCCCGGGCCCGCTGGAAGACCAGGCGGATCTGCCGCTCGGTCTCGCCGACGTACTTGTTGAGGAGCTCGGGGCCCTTGATGTTGAGGAAGAAGCTCTTGCCCGCCGCCTGTCCGGTGACCTCGGCGACCTTCTTGGCCAGCGAGTTGGCGACGGCCTTGGCGATGAGTGTCTTGCCGCAGCCGGGCGGGCCGTAGAGCAGGACGCCCTTGGGCGGGCGCAGCTCGTGCTCCTTGAAGAGGTCCGGGTACAGGTAGGGGAGCTCGACCGCGTCCCGGATGGCCTCGATCTGGCCGCCGAGACCGCCGATCTGCTCGTACCCGATGTCGGGAACCTCTTCGAGGACCAGTTCCTCGACCTCGCTCTTGGGCACGACCTCGTAGACGTATCCGGAGCGGGGCTCGAGCAGCAGGGCGTCACCGGCCCTGATGGTGACGTCGAGCAGCGGTTCGGCGAGCCGGACCACCTTCTCCTCGTCGGTGTGCCCGATCACCAGGGCGCGCTCGCCGTCCTCCAGGACCTCCTTGAGGGTGACGATCTCGCCGACGCGCTCGAACTGCATGGCCTCGACCACGTTGAGCGCCTCGTTGAGCATCACCTCCTGACCGCGCCGGAGCTCGGCCAGGTCGATGCTGGGGCTGACGTTCACCCGGAGCTTGCGGCCGCCGGTGAAGATGTCGGCGGTGCCGTCCTCGTTCGCCGCGAGGAACACGCCGAATCCGGCCGGCGGCTGGGCGAGCCGGTCGACCTCCTCCTTGAGGGCCACGATCTGGTCGCGGGCCTCTCGGAGAGTGCCGGCCAGCCGCTCGTTCTGCGCGGACACGCCGGCCAGATTGGTCTGCAGCTCGACGATCCGCTCTTCGAGAAGCCTCGTGTGCCGCGGAGAGTCGGCGAGCTTGCGTCGCAGGACGGCGATCTCCTGCTCAAGGTAGGCGATCTGCCCGGCCGGGTCCTCGGACCCTCGACCCGGGCGGATGCCGCGGTTCATGTCGTCGTCGTGGGCTGCCACGGTCCTCACCTCCTCCAAGGGGAGCTGGACGCTTCCAGACCCTACCTGGGCGGGTGTCGATTGAAACCCTAGATCACAAAGACCGTCGGAGTGTGTCCGATCTTCACCCTTGCGCTCTCCCTCACTGCCAGGGAGATACCCAGGGAACGTGGATCGAAAGCAGTGAACATCACGACCGACCGGTTGGACGGACCGGCGGACGGTTCCGGGGGTGGACCGGCAGGTGACCGGACGGCAGCGGCGCGCCCGGATCAGACCTGTTCGGTGACCTCCGGGGAACCGCGGTGGAACGCGCCGTCGGCCCAGCGCCAGTTGACGTCCTCCTCGACGTCCGGGCAGCAACTGGGCACGTCCCGCGAGGAGTACCCGAGCATGGTGGCCTCGACCTGTCCGTCGCGCACCGCCAGCTCGGTGACGGTGCGGCGCTCCTTCGGCCCGACCAGGGTGGCGACCACCCGCGGCTCGCCGGTGTCCGCCGCGCGGGTGATGACGTACACGGCGTCGGGCGGCGTGCCCATGGCGCTGTCGCAGTGGACGGCGGCGACCGCCTCGGGGTTGCCGTCGCCGTCGAGGTCGCCGGTGCTCTGCCGGACCACCACCGGTTCGGCGATGTCGCCGCAGTCCAGCGGCAGCCGTGCCGCGGCCGGATCGGGGGCCGGGCGGGCGGGGGCGGCCGGAGCGGCGGAGGCGGCCTTGTCGTCCCGGGGCGGAACCGCCGTGGCGTGGCCGGGCTGCACCAGGGAGGACAGGGCCATCACGCCGGCGACGGCGGTGGCCGTGGCGAGCCAGTGGATCGGGCGGGGGGAGGCGTGCGCGTGCGCCAGTTCCGGGACGTCGGGGTGCTGCACGAGTGGGTGTCTCCCGTGGAGGGACGGTGCCGGTGGGTTGTCCAGCATCGTGCCACACGTCACACGGCCGGGGAACCGCGGGGTCCGGGTGTGCGCGGACCGTTCACGGGGCGTGCACGGCGTGCGGACGGCGCCCGGGCGGCAGGTCACGCCCGCCAACAGCGAGGCGCACCGGCCGGGTTGCCGTGCGACGCATGCTGGAACAGCAGCGGCTGCGGCTGCTGGGCCAGTTGTCCACCCTGGCCGCGCAGACCAACTGCGAGGTCACCTGCGTCTTCGACGG
>NZ_JBEYUK010000067.1:0-2627 GCF_040643475.1 Streptomyces sp. NPDC047130
TTCAGCACGTCACGGAAATTCACCCCCGCCGCACGCACCGCAACCCGCACCTCACCCACACCCAACACCGCCACCGCATCCGGCGCCGGCACCAACCCCACGTTCTCCACCGCACCCCGCACCGACACCCCCACCCGCCACGCCCCCTCGGCAGGGGGGACGAGGCCGGGCCGGGCCTTCGCCAGGCGTGCCGCGAGCACGGTGGTGCCACGGACGGCGGTCTGGGGTTCGCCGGAGGCGACGGCGCGCGCAAGCGCCCGCTCGTCGTCGTCGGTGGTGGTGGCGGCGTCCAGGTCGACCAGCACGATCCGGCCGGGGTGCTCGGACTGCGCCGAGCGCACCAGGCCCCACACGGCGGCGCCCGCCACGTCGGGCAGGGTGTCGGCGGGCTCCGCCTGCACGGCGCCGCGGGTGGCCACGACCAGGGTGGTGTCGGCGTACCGCTCGTCGGCGAGCCAGGTCCGCAGGTGCCCGAGCACCTCGGAGGTCCGCGCGAGCGCGGCCTGCGCGCCGGTGCGGCCGGAAGCGTCGGAGCAGGCGGACGCGTCGGAGCAGGCGGACGCGTCGGAGCGCACGGACGCGTCGGAGCAGGCGGACAGCACCACGTGCGTCGGCGTGCGGCCGTCGGCGGCGAGTTCCTCGAGCGTCCCGGTCCGGGTGACGAGCGGCTCGCCTCCGCCGGTCTGGGCGAGTTCGCCGGGCTCGGGGCCGGCCGCGGGGACCGGCGTCCAGTCCAGCTGGTACAGGTCGTCGGGCCGCGGCGACTCGTCGCCGAGGGCGGGCGCGGGCCGGGTGACCACCCGGTCCACGGTGACGACGGGGTTTCCGGCGGGGTCGACGGCCCGTATCCGGAGGCCGTCCCCGTCGTCCGCGGGCGAAATGCGGGCACGGAGGCCGGTGGCCCCGGACGCCCACAGCGTCACGCCGGTCCAGGAGAAGGGCAGGCCCGCCTCGCCCGCGTCACCGCGGACGGCGGCCGACTGGAGGGCGGCGTCGAGCAGCGCCGGGTGCAGTCCGAAGCCGCCGGCGGCGTTCTCGGGCACCTGGAGCTCGGCGAAGACGTCCTGTCCGCGCGTCCAGGCCGCGGTGACGCCGCGGAACAGCTCGCCGTACTCGAGGCCGGCCGCTCCGAGCGCCTCGTAGAGCGCGGCCGGGTCGGCGGGGGCGGCGTCCGCGGGCGGCCAGGTGCCGACGAGCTCGGGGTCCTCGGCGACGACCCGGGGCCGGGGCGCGAGGACGCCGACGGCGTGCCGCGTCCAGGGGCGGTCCGGCCAGCCGTCGCCGGCGGCGGCGTCCTCGCGCCGCGCGTGGACGGTGACGGTGCGTCGGCCCTCGTCGTCGGCCTCGCCGACCGTGAGCTGCACCTGCACGGCGCCGTCCTCGGGCACGGTCAGGGGGGCCTCGAGGACCAGCTCGTCCAGCTGGTCGGTGCCCGCCTGTTCACCGGCGCGCACCGCCAGGTCCACGAAGGCCGTGCCGGGCAGCACGATCCGGCCGTGCACCCGGTGCTCCGCGAGCCAGGGCTGCGCGACCGGGGAGAGCCTGGCGGTGAACAGGTACCCGTCGTCCTCCGCGAGCGCGATGCCCGCGCCCAGCAGCGGGTGGTGCGTGACACCGAGACCCGCGGACGTGACGTCGCCCGCCCAGGAGATCCCGGACGGCCAGTGGCGGTCGGCGGCGAAGGCGTAGGCGGGCAGCGGGATCCGCCGGCCACCACCACGGGCGAACACGGCGGCCCGGTCGAGGTCAGCGCCGCGCACGTGGATGCCGGCGAGGGCGCGCAGCAGGGTGGCGTCCTCTCCGTGGTCCGGGCGCAGGGTGGGAACGGCCGTCGCGTCCTCGGCGATGTGCGGGACGAGGGCGGACAGGGTGCCGTCCGGACCGAGTTCGAGGAAGGTCCGGGTCTCGCCGAGGGAGGCGACCGCGTCGGCGAACCGGACGGGCTCGCGGATCTGGCCCACCCAGTAGTCCGGGGTGGCGATGTCACCAGGGGCCGTGGCCACCACGGGGATGCTCGGCGCCTGGTAGGTCAGCGACTTCGCGACCTCCGCGAACTCCGCCTGCATCGGCTCCATCAGCCGCGAGTGGAACGCGTGCGAGACGACCAGCCGCTTCACCCGCACGCCCTCGGCGCGCAGCCGCTGCTCAAGGGTGTCGATCGCGTCGGCGTCGCCGGAGACCGTGATCGAGGTGGGGCCGTTCACGGCCGCGAGGTCCACGCCCTCCGGAAGCTCCAGGCCATCCTCGGAAGCCTCGACGGCGAGCATCGCGCCACCCGACGGCAACGCGTCCATCAACCGGCCACGCGCCGAGACGAGAGCGCAGGCGTCGTCCAGGGACAACACCCCCGCGCAGTGCGCGGCGGCCAGCTCACCGATCGAGTGCCCGACCAGCACGTCCGGGGTGACCCCCCACGACTCCACCAGCCGGAACAACGCCACCTCGACCGCGAACAGCGCGGGCTGCGTGTACACCGTCCGCGCCAGCAACTCCGCGTCGTCCCCGAACACCACATCCCGCAACGGAAGTTCCAGATCGACCCGCGCGCACACCGCGTCGAACGCCTCCGCGAACACCGGGAACGCCTCGTACAGCTCACGCCCCATCCCCACCCGCTGCGCGCCCTG
>NZ_JBEYUK010000068.1:0-2165 GCF_040643475.1 Streptomyces sp. NPDC047130
CGGCGGGCCATGGAGGCGACGGGTGTGCGGGTGCCGCTGCTGGTGTCGATGGCGTTCGAGACGACGGGCACGATGCTGCTGGGGTCGGAGATCGGGGCGGCGCTGACGGCGTTGGAGCCGTTGGGCATCGACATGATCGGCCTGAACTGTTCGACGGGTCCGGCGGAGATGACCGAGCACTTGCGTTATCTGGCGCGGCATGCGCGGATTCCGCTGTTGTGCATGCCGAATGCGGGTCTGCCGGTTCTGACGAAGGACGGGGCGCATTTCCCGCTGGACGCGGAGGGGCTGGCGGACGCGCAGGAGGACTTCGTCCGTGATTACGGCCTGTCCCTGGTGGGCGGGTGTTGCGGGACCACGCCGGAGCATCTGCGGCAGCTGGTGGAGCGCGTGCGGGGTGCTGAGCCGGCGGCACGTGATCCGCGTCCCGAGCCGGGTGCTGCCTCTCTGTATCAGACGGTGCCGTTCCGGCAGGACACGTCGTATCTGGCTATTGGTGAGCGGACGAACGCGAACGGGTCGAAGAAGTTCCGTGAGGCCATGCTGGAGGGCCGGTGGGACGACTGTGTGGAGATGGCGCGGGAGCAGATCCGTGAGGGCGCGCACATGCTCGACCTGTGTGTGGACTATGTGGGCCGTGACGGTGTGGCGGACATGGCGGAGCTGGCGGGGCGGTTCGCGACCGCGTCGACGCTGCCGATCGTGCTGGACTCCACCGAGGTGGACGTGCTGCGGGCGGGGCTGGAGAAGCTGGGCGGGCGTGCGGTCATCAACTCCGTCAATTATGAGGATGGGGCGGGGCCGGAGTCGCGGTTCGCGCTGGTGACCGGGCTGGCCCGGGAGCATGGTGCGGCGCTGATCGCGTTGACGATCGACGAGGAGGGCCAGGCCCGCACGGCGGAGAAGAAGGTCGAGATCGCCGAGCGGCTGATCGAGGACCTCACCACGAACTACGGGATCCGCGAGTCGGACATCCTGGTGGACTGTCTGACGTTCACGATCTGCACGGGTCAGGAGGAGTCACGCAAGGACGGGATCGCGACGATCGAGGCGATCCGTGAGCTGAAGCGCCGCCGTCCAAAGGTGCAGACCACGCTGGGCCTGTCGAACATCTCGTTCGGTCTGAACCCGGCCGCCCGGATCCTGCTGAACTCCGTCTTCCTCGACGAGTGTGTGAAGGCGGGCCTGGACTCGGCGATCGTCCACGCGTCGAAGATCCTGCCGATCGCCCGGTTCAGCGAGGAGGAGGTCACCACCGCTCTCGACCTCGTCTACGACCGCCGTGCCGAGGGCTACGACCCGCTGCAGAAGCTGATGCGGCTCTTCGAGGGCGCGACGGCGAAGTCGCTGAAGGCGGGCAAGGCCGAGGAACTGGCCGCGCTGCCGCTGGACGAGCGGCTCAAGCGGCGCATCATCGACGGCGAACGCAACGGCCTGGAAGCCGACCTGGACGAGGCGCTGACCGGCCGCCCGGCCCTGGACATCGTCAACGACACCCTCCTGGACGGCATGAAGGTGGTCGGTGAGCTGTTCGGCTCCGGCCAGATGCAGCTGCCGTTCGTGCTGCAGTCCGCCGAGGTGATGAAGACCGCGGTCGCCCACCTCGAACCGCACATGGAGAAGACCGACGAAGCCGGCAAGGGCACCATCGTCCTGGCCACCGTCCGCGGCGACGTCCACGACATCGGCAAGAACCTCGTCGACATCATCCTCTCCAACAACGGCTACAACGTCGTCAACCTCGGCATCAAACAGCCCGTCTCCGCCATCCTCGACGCCGCCGAACAGCACAACGCCGACGTCATCGGCATGTCCGGCCTCCTCGTCAAATCCACCGTGATCATGAAGGAAAACCTGGAAGAGCTCAACGGCCGCGGCCTGGCCACCCGCTACCCCGTGATCCTCGGCGGCGCCGCCCTGACCCGCGCCTACGTCGAACAGGACCTCCACGAGATCTACCAGGGCGAAGTCCGCTACGCCCGCGACGCCTTCGAAGGCCTGCGCCTCATGGACGCCCTCATCGGCATCAAACGCGGCATCCCCGGCGCCCAACTCCCCGAACTACGCCAACGCCGCGTCAAGACCACCCCCACCCTCCAGACCGAGGAACGCCCGCAGGAGGAAGGGCCGGTCCGTTCCGACGTGGCCACCGACAACCCGGTGCC
>NZ_JBEYUK010000069.1:0-2164 GCF_040643475.1 Streptomyces sp. NPDC047130
CGCAGCCTGGTCCGGAGCCCGTCGTCGACGAGGGTGTCCGAGTGCCACACGCCGTCCACGGCGGACACCTCGATGCCGGTCGCCGCGTCGCGCAGCGCGGCGTACCGGGCGAGTTCGGCGAGGACGTACCGGGTCTGCGCCTCGGTCATGCCCTGCTCGACGGCCTCGCGCGTCCAGCGGGCGACGACCTCGGGGTCGTGCATCTTGACGTGCCACTCGGGCTTCGAACGGATGTGGGCGCTGCACTGCAGCATCTGGAGCTCCCGCAGGGTGCGGGGCTCCCCGTAGTGGTGATGGGCGGAGAAGGGCAGGGGGAAGGCAGACAGCTCGGTCAATTTCGCTCGGTCCTCACGGTGGATGCGACGGCCCGAACACTACTGTGGGGCACCGACAGGGGGGCAGGTCGCGGTACTCGGCGGCCAGTGCGGTGAGCATGGGAGCGAGGACGGCCAGGCGGCTCTCTCCGTTGGAGACGGTCACGCCCGCGGGCGCCCCACCGCTTCTGCCGTGCCGCTGCCGGCCGAGCGAGACATGGGTGATGGTCCACACGACCGCCGCCGTCTGGAAGGTTCCCGTGGTGACCGAACCGGTGAAGGTGTTGACGAGCTGTCCGTCGACCTTGGTCGTGGTCCGGACGGCCTGTAGAGCGCTGGTGGGACCGACCGGCCGGTGGACCACGTTGGCCACCGCGGAGGAGCCGAGGAGTTCCTGGCTGGAGTACGTGCCCGTCGAGGGGAATGTGATCGTTCCGGACGTGATGGACGTGACGGGCGCGAGGCCCGGTCGCCGGTGCCTGGCCGCGCCGACGGGTGAGTGGCCGCAGCGGCGTTCTGAGTGACGGCGGCGGCCGGCGGTGACGGCTGTTCCGCGCGGATCAGAGGGAGGTGATCTCCAGGGTGACGGTGGAGTAGACGCTGTCGACGCTGCCGAGTCCGAGGGTGCAGGCGAGGATGTCGGTCGCGGGGCCGGTGCTGGTCTGGACGACGCTGTCTCCGGCGAACACTCCGGAGGTGACGTTGCCGGTGACGGTGACCACCAGGGCCGCGCCGACGACAGTGGCGGTCCGATGGCCGGAGACCGTGCTGGTCCGGCCGGTGTTCCATGTGATGGTGAAGTCGGATACCGCGGTCTCCAGCAGGGTGAGGCAGGACCGGTCAGGGGTGAGGACCTGCAGCGACCGGGAGCCGGAGCTGATCTCGGGACGGCTGAGGGAGACGCACGGTCCGTACTGGACGGTGGAGGAGAAGGTGACGTCCTGCGAGGTCAGTGTCAAGGGCGGCTTGTACGTGGTCGCCTCGCTGCTGGGCACCGTGCACGTCAGGTCGAGCAGACCTCGCTGCGTGGAGGCGCCGGCCGCGGGGGCGAAGACGAACGCGGCGACCAGGAGACCGGCGGCCGCGAAGAGAGCAGCGAGCCGCGACCCCAGGCGGGTGCGGCCGGGCTGCCGTGCAGCGGCGTCTTGGTACGTCGAACCAGAACCGGCCATGTGCGTCCTCCACCGGGAGAAGAGTTGCCGCGACACGCCGTGGTGGGAGCCCGGCCAGGAGCGGCAGTCACCATCAACGTAAAGCCGCCCCTGGGGACGAGCAACGGTTCGATGCGCACTCGTCACACACGGGGCGCTGGATCCGCACCCCTCGCGGGGCAGGTCGCTGTGTGCCGGTGGTCAGAGGCCTGTTTTGTTCTTTTGTGGTGGAGGACTGCATTTTTGTCCTGCGGGGACCGGGTGGGTAGACGCGGGTGACGGGACACGGGGGAGCACTCCCTCCACGGCTGCCTCTTCTGCGGAGTTTCCTGTGGTCCCCGGTCCGCAGCGCTACTGCCAGGAACACGACAGTGCCTGTCACAGGTCGGTGAGCCATGTGAAGGAGCGCGGGTGTCTGTGTCTCGGTGGCCGGGCCGCGCATGATGCGCCAGCTGGTGCTCGGCTCGGTGACGGCGTGGGCCAGGACGACGACGGCCTGCCGTCCGGTGCCGCCCCGGACTCACGCGCCGGTGAAGCGGACTTGATCGGCCGCCCAGTCGCTCTCCCACAGGCCTCAGCAGGACTCAAGACAGCGGCGGGTAGTCGGCCTTGAGCGCGGCGGCCGTGGTGTCGGCGACGCCCACCATCAGGTCCATCGCATGCCGATTGCGGACAGCAGTTCTACCCGCTCCGGTGTCA
>NZ_JBEYUK010000070.1:0-1828 GCF_040643475.1 Streptomyces sp. NPDC047130
CGCCGCGTCAAGACCACCCCCACCCTCCAGACCGAGGAACGCCCGCAGGAGGAAGGGCCGGTCCGTTCCGACGTGGCCACCGACAACCCGGTGCCCACCCCGCCCTTCTGGGGCACCCGCGTCATCAAGGGCATCCAGCTCAAGGAATACGCCACCTGCCTCGATGAAACCGCACTCTTCCGCGGCCAATGGGGCCTCACCAAGGACCTGATCGCCACCGAGGGCCGGCCGCGGCTGCGCGGCCTCCTGGACCGGCTGCAGACGGAGAACCTGCTGGAGGCGGCCGTGGTGTACGGCTACTTCCCCTGCGTCTCCAAGGGCGACGACCTGATCCTCCTCGACGAGGACGGCGGCGAACGCACCCGGTTCACCTTCCCCCGCCAGCCCCGCGGCCGCCGGCTCTGCCTCGCCGACTTCTTCCGCCCGCAGGACTCCGGCGAGACCGACGTCGTCGGCCTCCAGGTCGTCACCGTCGGCTCCCGGATCGGCGAGGAGACCGCCCGCCTCTTCGCCGCCGACTCCTACCGCGAATACCTCGAACTCCACGGCCTGTCCGTACAGCTCGCCGAAGCCCTGGCCGAGTACTGGCACGCCCGCGTCCGCTCCGAACTCGGCCACGCCGGCGAGGACCCGGGCACGGTGGACGGCCTGCTGAACACCGACTACCGGGGCTGCCGGTACTCGCTCGGATATCCGGCCTGCCCCGACCTGGAGGACCGGGCCAAGATCGCCGCTCTGCTGCGGCCCGAGCGCATCGGCGTCCACCTCTCCGAGGAGTTCCAGCTCCACCCGGAGCAGTCCACCGACGCCATCGTCGTCCACCACCCGGAGGCCAGTTACTTCAACACCGGAGGCCGGCCGTGACGACCTTCTCCTTCGAGTTCTTCCCTCCGAAGACGGAGAACGGCGAACGCACCCTCTGGGAGGCGATCCGCCAGGTGGAGGCACTGCGCCCCGACTTCGTGTCCGTCACCTACGGCGCCGGCGGCTCCTCACGTGAGCGCACCGTCGCGGTCACCCGTCGCATCGCGGCCGAGACCACGCTGCGGCCCGTCGCCCACCTCACCGCCGTGGGGCATTCCGCCGCCGAACTGCGCCGGATCATCGGCGAGTACGCGGACGCCGGGATCAGGGACGTGCTGGCCCTGCGAGGTGACCCGCCCGGTGATCCGGGCGGCCCCTGGATTCCCCACCGCGAAGGCTTCACCTACGCCCGTGAGCTGGTCGAGTTCGTCCGCTCCCTCGGTGACTTCACCATCGGCGTCGCCGCGTTCCCCGAACGGCATCCGCGCTCGCCGGACTGGGAGAGCGACATCCGGCACTTCGTCGCCAAGTGCCGGGCGGGGGCCGACTACGCCATCACCCAGATGTTCTTCGACGTCGACGACTACCTCCGGCTGCGTGACCGGGTCGCCTCGGCGGGCTGTGACACGCCCATCATCCCGGAGATCATGCCGGCCACCGACGTGCGGCAGATCCGCCGCTTCGCCGAACTCTCGGGCGCCGCCTTCCCCGAAGACCTCGCGCACCGCCTGGAACAGGCGCGCGGCAACCCGGCCGCCGGACACCGGATCGGTGTCGACCACGCCACGGCCATGGCCGACCGGCTGCTCGCCGAAGGCGCTCCGGGGCTGCACTACATCACCCTCAACCGGTCCACCGCCGCCCTCGACATCCACCGCAACCTCCAGACATCCAGGAGCCTCAGTGCCCACTGACCGCAACGACTTCACGGACTTCAAGGTCGCCGACCTGTCCCTGGCCGAGTTCGGCCGCAAGGAGATCTCCCTGGCCGAGCACGAGATGCCCGGTCTGATGGCGATCCGCA
>NZ_JBEYUK010000071.1:0-1597 GCF_040643475.1 Streptomyces sp. NPDC047130
CGGCGACGTAGCCGCCGGAGAGCATGTACGACATGACCGTGTCGTCCTCGAGGGAGACGAAGGCGTGGCCGAGGCCGACCGGGAAGTACATGGCGCGGTGGTCGGCCTGGTCGAGCAGGACCGCGTCCCAGGCGCCGAAGGTGGGTGATCCGACGCGGACGTCCACCACGATGTCGAGGGCGCTGCCGCGCGCGCAGTAGACGTACTTGGCGGTGCCGGGCGGGGTGAGGGTGTAGTGGATGCCGCGGACCACGTCGCGGGCGGAGACGCTGTGGTTGCTCTGGGCGACGGGGAAGAGCGGGTGGCCGACGGCGGCGGTGAACGCGGCTTCCTGGAAGGGCGAGAGGAAGGCGCCGCGGCTGTCCGGGAAGACCTTCGGGGTGAAGGCGTAGGCGCCCGCCACCCGCAGGGGGCGGGCCGACATGGTGCCGGTGTCGACGGTGTCGGCGGTGGCGGCTGCGTCGGCGGTGGCGTTCGCGGTGGCGGCGGGGGCTTCGGGCACGGCGGACCTCACGGTTGGGGGACGGTTGGCGGGGTGCTCAGTGGAAGCGGCGGCCCTCGTCGGCGCGGTAGGCGCGGTAGGCGACGAGCGCGAGGACGACGGTCCACGCTCCCTGGGCGATCAGCGACGCGGGCTGCGGGGTGTAGTCGCTCACGGCCGCCCACACCAGTTCCGCCGCGCCGCGGACCGGCGTGTAGGGAGCGATGGTGGCGATGAAGCCGTCCGTGGCGTACGGGTCGGCGAGCAGGCCGCCGAGGACGACCAGGACGAGGGGGACGATGCTGGTCAGCATGGCGACCAGGTAGGGGTTGACGGCGTAGCCGATGGCCAGCATGACGAGCGCGAACGGCACCACGGCGAGGAGCAGCGCCCCCAGTCCCAGCAGGAGCTCGACCGGGGAGGCGCTGGCCTCCGTGCCGAGGGCGGCGACCAGGACCAGCGGGATCGCGCCGAGCAGGGTCATCAGCAGGCTCAGCGACATCATGGAGACCATGCGGGGCACCGGCCCGCCGGGCAGGGTGCGGACGTATCCGCCCCAGGGCTTCATGCGGGCGTCGGCGATGCCCATGCCGTACTGGGCGGAGCAGATGATGAGCACCGCGAAGAGGCACATGGAGGCGGTGCCCATGGTGGCGGTGCCGGGGTCGGAGCCCAGCGTGGGGATGACGAAGACGAACATGCCGCCGGCGGGCATGAAGAGCAGTCCGAGGAAGACCGCGGGGATGCGGACGGCCTCCAGGATCTCGAACTTCACGTAGGCGAGGGTGGTGTTCATCGTGCGACCGCCTCCGCGAGGGTCGTGGTGTCGGGGGTGTCGGGGGTGTCGGGGCCGTCGGAGGTGCCGGCGGTGCCGGGGGCCTCGCCCCGGTTGCGGCCGAGGAGGGCCAGGAAGGCGTCCTCCAGGGATCCGGCGCTGACGTCGAGTTCGTCGAAGGGCGCGCCGGACGCCACCAGGTCGCGGACCAGCTGGTCGGAGTCCTGGGAGATCAGGTGGACCCGGTCGCCCTCCCGCTCGGCGGCGACGAGTCCGGGCAGGTCGGGCACCTCGGCCATCCGCACGCTGACCCGGCGCAGGCCGCTGACCCGGCGCAGGGA
>NZ_JBEYUK010000072.1:0-1152 GCF_040643475.1 Streptomyces sp. NPDC047130
GAGACGGAGGCGATCACGCCGCCCGCCACCACCGCCAGGGCGGATGCGAACACGGCGACTGCGCCGGGACGACGCCGGTGCGACGCACGGCGCGGGGTACTGCTGCGATCCATGTCTGTCTTCCTTCGTGTGCGGGTGGGTGGGTACCTGGGATCTGGCTCAGCCGATCGGATTCCAGCCGTCGTTGCCGGCCAGGTACTTCTGCGGGGTGTGGTCGGCGGCGACGGCGTCGCTCAGCTGGGGCCGGTTGCCGTTGACGGTCGCTCCGGCGCCGGTGTTCCGGTATTCGGCGAACCGGGCGTTCTGCCAGGAGTTGGACGACATGTTCACCCAGGGCTGGGCCGTCGCGACGGTCGAGCTGAGGGTGGACTCGCGGTAGAGCACCTGAGCGTGCGGGTACCACGGCCGCCCGAGCTGGGTCTTGCCGACGACCGCGCCGGTGATGTTCGACCGGTAGAAGAGGAAGCCGTACTTCTTCGACGCGTCGGTGCTGGCGGCGGTGATCGGCCCGCCCGTCGTGCGCTTCTCGTGGATGTCGCAGTCGTCGAACACGATGGTGCCGCCGCCGAAGACGAAGTCGACGGTGCCCTCCACGTAGGAGTCGACCGCGTAGGTCCGCGCCGCGTTGTTGACCAGGAAGGTGTCCTGGTCACCGAGGAGCCGGACGTTGTCGAGCACTGAGCGGTCGGCGTTGAGGTTGAGCGCCACGGCCTGGGCGCCGGACGGGACCGTCGACTCGTCCAGGTCGTTGGAGACGGTCAGGTTGGCCGCCGTGAAGTCGTGCCCGTCCACGAACATCGTGGCGCTGCCGGACGTGCCGTACTCGTAGGCGCTGTGGTTGTTCACGATGAGCGTCGCCCCGGGGGTCGAGCCCAGTCCGCGCAGGGTGATCCAGGGCTTGTTGCCGGGAATGCGCACGATCTCGCGGTAGGTGCCGGGGGCGACGGTGATCGTCACGGGGCGGGTGTTGCCCGCGGGCACGGCGTCGACGGCCGCCTGCACGGTCCGGTAGGTGCCCGAACCGTCGGCCGCGACCGTGGGACGCGCCCCGACCGGTTTGAAGGCCCACTGCTTGTTGGTGTTGTGGGTGCAGGTTTCCTGGATGACGGCGGTGCCGTTGGTGGTGGAGGCGTTCTGGTCGGAGAGGCAGAG
>NZ_JBEYUK010000073.1:0-1013 GCF_040643475.1 Streptomyces sp. NPDC047130
CATGACGAAGTCGATGATCACGCGCATGCCGCGCTGGTGCGCGGCGTCGACGAACTCCACGAAGTCGGCCAGGTCGCCGAACTCGGGCAGCACGGAGGTGTAGTCGGAGACGTCGTACCCGCCGTCGCGCAAGGGCGACTTGAAGAACGGCGGGAGCCAGAGACAGTCGACGCCGAGCCACTGCAGGTAGTCCAGCTTGGCGGTGATGCCCTTGAGATCTCCGACGCCGTCGCCGTTGGAGTCCTGGAAGGAGCGGACCAGCACCTCGTAGAAGACGGCGCGTTTGAACCAGTCCGGGTCCCGGTCCCGGGCGGGGGTGTCCTCGAACTTGTCCGGTACGGGCTCGTTGACGATCATATGGCGGGTGACCCTCCGATCTGCGGTGAGGACGGTCGCAGGGCGTCGTCGCCGAAGGCGCCCACGGTCAGCACATGTGCTCCCCCGGGCGCCAGACGTACGTAGTTGGCCCTGCCCCAGTGATAGGTCTCACCGGTGAGCTCGTCGCGCACCGGTACCGACTCGTGCCAGTTCAGGCCGAGTTGCGGCATGTCCAACGACACCGTGGCCTCCTGGGTGTGGTGCGGGTCCAGGTTGGCCACCACCAGAACCGTGTTCGAGCCGTGCCGCTTGGAGTAGACGATGACCTCGTCCTTGTCGGCGTGGTGGAACCGCAGGTTGCGCAGGCGGCGCAGGGCGGGGCTGGAGCGGCGGATCTCGTTGAGCCGGGTGATCAGCGGGGCGATGGTGCGGCCCTCGCGTTCGGCGGCCTCCCAGTCACGGGGGCGGAGCTGGTACTTCTCCGAGTCCAGGTACTCCTCGCTGCCCTCGCGGACCGGGGTGTTCTCGCACAGCTCGAAGCCGGCGTAGAGGCCCCAGGTGGGGGAGAGGGTGGCGGCCAGCACCGCGCGGACCTCGAACGCCGGACGGCCGCCGCGCTGCAGGTAGGCGTGCAGGATGTCCGGGGTGTTCACGAAGAGGTTGGGCCGCAGGTAGTGCGCCGTCTCCCCGCTGAG